>NZ_JAVHPH010000499.1:0-1465 GCF_036170495.1 Azonexus sp. | reverse complement strand
GCAGCACCTTGAACATCACCTGGTTCTGCTTCTCGCCGATGCGCGTGGCCTTCTCGGAGATGATCGGCGCCACGAGCACCTGGCTCAGGCGGCCTTCGTCGAACTTGAGCTCGACCGGAGTCGGATTGACGCGGCTCATGCGAACATCTCCTTGAGCTGCTCGATCGCGCCCTTGGTCACCAGCACCTTCTTGTAGAAGACGAGGGACAGCGGATCGGCGTAGCGGGGCTCGACCACCAGCACGTTGGCCAGGTTGCGCGAGGCCAGCGCCAGGTTGTCGTCGATCTGGTCAGCAATCACCAGCACCGAGTCCAGGCCCATGGCCTTGAGCTTGGCAGCCAGCAGCTTGGTCTTCGGCGCGTCGATGCTGATGCTGTCGACCACCGCCAGGCGGCCGTCACGGGCCAGCTGCGAGAGGATCGACGCCATGCCGGCGCGGTACATCTTCTTGTTGACCTTCTGCGAGAAGTTCTCGTCGGGCCGGTTCGGGAAGATGCGGCCGCCCCCACGCCACAGCGGCGAACTGGTCATGCCGGCGCGAGCGCGGCCGGTGCCCTTCTGGCGAAACGGCTTCTTCGTGGTGTGGGCAACTTCGCCGCGGTCCTTCTGGGCACGGGTGCCCTGGCGCGCATTGGCCTGGAAGGCGACGACAACCTGATGCACCAGGGCTTCGTTGTAGTCACGCGCGAAGACGGTGTCGGGCGCGTCGACCTTGGACGTGGCCTGACCTTGATCGTTGAGGAGCTCGAGCTGCATCACTGGGCTCCGTTCTTGACACGCACCTTGACGGCGGGGCGCACGACCACGTGGCCGTTCTTGTGGCCCGGCACGGCGCCGCGCACGAGCAGCAGCGAACGCGCTTCGTCGACACGCACGATGTCGAGGTTCTGCACGCTGACGGTCTCGTTGCCCATCTGGCCGGTCATCTTCTTGCCCGGGAACACGCGGCCCGGGTCCTGCGCCATCGAGATCGAGCCCGGCACGTTGTGCGAACGGCTGTTGCCGTGCGACGCGCGCTGCGACTTGAAGTTGTGGCGCTTGATGGTGCCGGCGAAGCCCTTGCCCAGGGACGTGCCCTGGACATCGACCTTCTGGCCGGCAGCGAAAACGCTGCTGACGGGGACGACGGCACCCGGCGCATACTGGCCGACGACGTCGGCAGTGACGCGGAATTCCTTCAGGACTTCGCCCGATTCGACACCGGCCTTGGCCAGGTGCCCGGCTTCGGGCTTGGTGACGCGGCTGGCCTTCTTGGCGCCGAACGCGACTTGCAGCGCGTTGTAGCCATCGGTGGCAGCGGTCTTGACCTGCGTGACGCGGTTGTTGGACACGTCGAGCACCGTCACGGGGATGGCGTCGCCATCGTCCGTGAAGATGCGCATCATGCCCACCTTGCGGCCCAACAATCCCAGGCGATGGCCCGGATTAGTGGTCGTCATGGTTTTTCTCCAGCCCCCGCCCTGCA
>NZ_JAVHPH010000498.1:0-7516 GCF_036170495.1 Azonexus sp. | reverse complement strand
CGGCCGCCGCTGCTCAAGCGCGCGCAATCCGACGCCGCCTTCGTCACCGCGCGCGGCACGGCGATGACGCGCCAGGCCTTCTGGTACCTGATCAAAAAACACGCGCGCGCCGCGGTGCCGGGCAAACCCCTGTCACCGCACACGCTGCGCCACGCGTTTGCCACCCACCTTCTGAACCATGGCGCCGACCTGCGCGTGGTGCAGATGCTGCTCGGACACGCCGACATCTCGACCACGCAGATTTATACGCACGTCGCGCGCGAGCGTCTGAAGCTGCTGCACCGGAAGCACCATCCGCGCGGATAAATACGGAGAGCGCGCAATACCCGGGATTATTCGGGACAAACTACTTTTGCTCGCCTCTCTCAATCACCACGCCGACGCGCCTCGCGCCGCGCTGGGCGCCGATCTTGGCAATGCTGACGCGCACCCAGGGCGAGCCGAATTCCCCCATCAGGATCCGCGCCACATGCTCGGCCAGATTTTCCACCAGTCCGTAGTGCTGTTCGAGGAGCGCCGCGCGGATGCGCTCGATCACTACCGCGTAATCGATCGTGTCGGCAACCTTGCCGCTCTTGAATACGCGCTCATCCGGCAGCGCAATGTCCAGATCCAGTTCCACCGTCTGGGTGATGGTCTTCTCGCGCTTGTAGATGCCGATGCGCGCATCGAGCCTGATCTCGCGTAGAAATATGGTGTCCATGCCGGGGGAATGCGCAATAAAGGGTGGAGCAAGAGGCTGGGCGGAATTCTGTTCTCGCGTAAAATGTGCTGCATATTCTAACAGGCCCTATGGCAATCCCGATGGCGACCCTGGCTTTCGTTGTTGCGGCGTATCTCATCGGCTCGCTGTCGTTCGCCGTGATCGTAAGCCGACTGTTCGGGCTGCCCGATCCGCGCAGCTACGGCTCCGGCAATCCCGGCGCAACCAACGTGTTGCGCACGGGCAGGAAACTCGCCGCGGTGCTGACCCTCGCCGGCGACACCGGCAAAGGCGCGCTGGCGGTGCTCCTGGCCAGGCAATTCGCCGCGGACTATGGCGTGGACACGAGCGGCATCGCGCTCGTCGCGCTGGCGGTGTTCATCGGTCACGTGTTCCCGGTTTTTTTCCGCTTCCGCGGCGGCAAGGGCGTGGCGACCGCGCTCGGCATCCTGTGCGCAATCAACCTCTGGCTGGGCCTGGCGACACTCTCAAGCTGGCTCGTGATCGTGCTCATCTTCCGCGTGGTGTCGCTCGCTTCCATCATTGCCGCGGTGTTCGCGCCGTTTTACACCGCATGGCTCTTCGGCACGGCGAGCCCGCTGCTGCCGGGGGTGCTCGCGCTGGCGGCGCTGCTCGTGTACCGACACAAGGAGAATATCCGGCGTCTGCTCTCGGGTCAGGAGAGCCGCATCGGCATGAAGAAGCAGGATTCGCGCTAGACCGATGTTGAAAGATCCCAGCGCGGTTTCACGGTGAAGGCGTAATTACCCGCGGTTGCGTACGCAAACCCAGCGCCCAAACGCAATGCTCCCGCCAGGGCAATCATCGCGCCGTTGTCGGTGCAAAATTCGAATGCCGGATAGAAGACCGAATAGCCTTGCTCAGCGGCTTCGCGGTCGAGCCGCTCGCGCAGTCGCCGGTTGGCGCCGACGCCGCCGGCGACCACGAGCTGCTTGAGGCCGGTCTGCTTCAGTGCATACAGCGATTTGGCCACGAGCACGTCGACGATCGCTTCCTGAAACGCCGCCGCGATATCTGCCCGCGCAGTTGAATCGGGCGCCTCTTTGCGCACCAGCAGCAGCACCGCGGTCTTCAGGCCGCTGAAGGAAAAATCCAGATTGCCCGTCTTGTGCATTTGCTCGAGCATGGGCCGCGGTAGTTTGTACCTGTCCGCCCTGCCCCGCGCGGCCAACTGCGAGAGCGCTGCTCCGCCCGGATAACCAAGACCGAGCAACTGCGCGGTCTTGTCGAACGCTTCGCCCGCGGCGTCGTCCACGGTTTCGCCCAGCAACTCGTAGGCGCCCACCGCGGCGACGCGCATCAACTGCGTATGCCCGCCGGAGACCAGCAGCGCGACGAACGGAAAACGCGGCGGATCGCGCGCCAGCAGAGGCGAGAGCAGGTGGCCTTCGAGGTGGTGGATGCCCAGTGCCGGGATGCCGAGCGCAAACGCGAGCGCATTGGCGACGCTGGTGCCCACGAGCAGCGCCCCCGCCAGTCCCGGCCCCTGGGTGTAGGCTATCGCGTCGATGTCCTTCAGCCCGACTCCGGCCTGTTGCATGACCTCGCGAATCAGCGGCAGCACGCGCCGGATATGGTCGCGCGAAGCCAGTTCAGGCACCACGCCGCCGTATTCCCGGTGCATGGCAATCTGCGTATGCAGGGCGTGCGCGAGCAGGCCGCGCTCGCTCTCATAGAGCGCTATGCCGGTTTCATCGCAGGAGGTTTCGATACCCAGGATCAGCATGGGATGAAATTCAGTGCGCTCGGGCTCATCGTGAACGGCAAAAATGCAGTTAGGGCAAAGGTGCGGGGACCGCCTCGTATCATACGCGACACTTTGCTGCGCGGGCGCGGGGCGCGGGGCGTGGGGCGGGGCGTGGGGCGCGGCGCGGGCGCGCGAAGCCGCGGGGCGGGGCCGGAGGTGAAAGTGGGCGCCACCGGACAAGTCCGGCAGCCCGCGCCCGGCCTAAGGCGGGCGACTTGAAACAAGCCTTGTCCGTCGCGGCAAAGTGCTGATATAATTCGCGGTTCCCCGCCCCAAGAAAACAGCCGGAGTATTGATGCCCACCGTACGAGTCAAGGAAAATGAGCCGTTTGAAGTGGCGCTGCGCCGTTTCAAACGCTCGATCGAGAAAACCGGTCTTTTGACCGAGCTGCGCGCGCGCGAGTTCTACGAAAAGCCCACCGCCGAACGCAAACGCAAGCTTGCCGCCGCAGTCAAGCGCCATTACAAGCGCATCCGCAGCCAGCAACTCCCGCCGAAACTGTTCTAAAGCGCAACGGGTGAGGGTCAAAGGACGCAGGCTAGGCCCGTCCCCGCTTGACCTCTTCACCGCGATCCGGATGTCGCTCAAGGCAACAATCACCGATGACATGAAGGCCGCGATGCGCGCCAGGGACGCGGCGCGCCTGTCGGCGATCCGCCTTCTGCTCGCGGCAATGAAGCAGCGCGAGGTGGATGAGCGTATCGAACTAACCGACGCCGATATCCTCGCCATCATCGAAAAAATGCTGAAGCAGCGCCGCGATTCGGTGACGCAGTACGAAGCGGGCAAGCGGCAAGACCTGGCCGACGTGGAAAAATTCGAAATCGCGGTGCTCTCGGGCTATATGCCGCAGCAGCTTTCGGAGGCGGAAATCGCCGCGGAAGTCACCGCCGCCTTCGCCGCGACCGGCGCCAAGACGATGCAGGACATGGGCAAGGTGATGGCGCTGCTCAAGCCCAGGCTTGCCGGCCGCGCCGACATGGGCAAAGTGTCCTCCATGGTGAAGGCGAAACTTGGCCGCTGAGATTCGCGAGTCCCCCAAGGGGATTTCCTCCGGGGCACAAGCTCGCTCACACCGATAATCGTGCCCTTGGGGACAGGCGCCGCGATCACCAGTTTTGACTTGCGTTCCGGCCGCAATAGCCTATAAAGAAGAGTACATGTTCCCTTGGCGCGGATGCCGGGGAAATTTTTTTCAGGCCCCCCGATCCCATTCCCCAGCCGCGCGTGATTCCTGATTCCTTCAAACGCGATTTGCTCAATCGTGTCGATATCGTCGACATTATCCAGCGCCATCTGCAGTTAAAAAAGACGGGCGCCAATTACAGCGCCTGCTGTCCCTTCCACAACGAGAAATCGCCTTCGTTCACCGTCAGCCCATCAAAGCAGTTCTATCACTGCTTTGGCTGCGGCGCGCACGGCGACGCGATCGGCTTTCTGATGGAGTATTCGGGCCTGGGCTACATCGATGCGCTCAAGGAGCTCGCGGCCGGCGCTGGAATGACGCTCCCCGATTTCGAGCCGCGCTTCGACAAGAAGAAAGAGCAAGCCGGCCCCGACCTGTACGACATCATGCAGCGCGCCACCCAGTACTACCGCGAACAACTGAAGGGCTCGCCGCGCGCGGTCGATTACCTCAAAAATCGGGGATTGTCGGGGCAGATCGCGGCGCGCTTCGGCATCGGTTATGCGCCCGAGGGCTGGCAGAACCTGCAGGCACTGTTTCCGGAATATGATGACCGGGGTCTCAAGGACGCGGGACTGGTGATCGACAACGATGCGGGCAAGCGCTACGACCGCTTTCGTGACCGCATCATGTTTCCCATCATCAGCCAGCGCGGCTTCGTCATCGGTTTCGGCGGGCGCGTCATCGGCGAAGGCGAACCGAAATACCTGAATTCGCCGGAGACGCCGTTGTTCGAGAAAGGGCGCGAGCTCTACGGCCTGCCGCAGGCGCGCCAGGCGATACGCGATGCCGGCCGCGTGCTGGTGGTCGAAGGCTACATGGACGTGGTGGCCCTGGCGCAGCATGGCGTCGAATATGCGGTGGCGACGCTGGGGACAGCGACTACCCCCACCCACGTGCAGAAACTGCTGCGCCAGGCCGATGAAATCGTGTTCAGCTTCGACGGCGACGCGGCCGGCAGAAAAGCGGCCTGGCATGCACTCGAAGTGAGCCTCCCGGCGACGCTCGATCACAAGGCAATACGCTTCCTGTTCCTGCCCGAAGGCGAGGACCCGGACACTTATGTACGCGCCAAGGGCAAGCAGGCGTTCGAGGATCTCATCGGAGGCGCCGAGCCGCTTTCGGCCTATCTCGTCGGCGAACTGCGCGCGCGCGTGGACACAAAAACGATGGAAGGGCGATCGCGCCTGGTGCACGAAGCCAAGCCCCTGTTGAAGAGCATCGCGGCGCCGGCACTGCAGTTGCAGTTGCTCAAACAGTTCGCGGATATCGCCGGCATGAGCCAGGAGGAAGTCGAACGCCTGTGCGAACTGCGCCGCAGCCAGCCGGCGTGGGCCCCGTGGCAGCGCCCCGCGCCGCCCAAAACGGAACGTCCGCGCCCGCAGAGTGTGCAACGCTGGCTGCTCAAGTGCCTGCTGCTCAAGCCCGGACTCGCGCGCGAACTGCCGCTTGAACGCTTCCTGGGCGAGGATGCCGAATCAAAAGGCCTTGCCGCGCTGGCCGAATTTTCGTTGATGGAGCAGGCGCAGGGTGGCAACTTCGACGCCCTGGCGATCGACCATTTCCGCGGCACCGAGTTTGAACCCCTGTTCAGCCGGCTGCAATCCGAACTGATGGAGCCCAACCTGTCGCCCGAGCAGGCGGAAGCCGAGTTTCGTGACGCCCTGCCCAAGCTCGAGCGTGACCATATCGACGAGCAACTCAATGACTTGCAAAGCAAAGCCAAGGCCGGAGCATTCAGCCGCGACGACGCGGAGCGGATGAATGCGCTGACCAAGCGCAAGGCGGCACTGAATCAGCGTCCGAGCGCAAACCGTTCCGTGCTATGATTCACCCCTTTTTTTCCAATAGTTCACCGACTTAGGACTAAGCTCATGGCAGCACATCAGGCCAAGGCCAGGCAGCACAAAGCGAGCAGCATCGACCCTAAGGCACGGCATAAGCGCGCCTTGCCGTCCAAGAAAACACCTTCGGGTAGAGCAAAACTTTCGACCAAGAAAAAGACTTCGCGTGTAAGCAAGGCGAAGCGTGTGGCCAAGAAGAAAACCTCGCCCGTATCCAAAGCACGGCCTCTGGCCAAGACAAGACCTGCGACCAAAACAAGGCCCGCGACCAAGACGAGGCCTGCGACCAAGACGAGGCCCGCGACCAAGACGAGGCCTGCGACCAAACCTCCGGCGAAGGAGGGCAAGCCAAGCCTCAAGAACAAATCCCTCGCTCAAAGCCCGGTCCAGCCGGCAATCAAGCAGGTACTCAAGCCCGAGGCCAAGCATGCGGCCGGCAAACCACCCGCCCCCGGCAAGGACAAGCTCCAGGCCGGAGCGGCGCCCAAGGACAAGGCGCACCCGCAGGAACACGCGGCGGTAAAGCCGAGGCAAACAGCGAAGCAAATTGCGCGGCAAATCGCCAAGCAGCAGGCGATGAAGCTTTCGGCAAAGCACAAGCTGGAATTGAGGAGCCGCATCGAGCAAAAGCCGGAGGATGCGGAAGCGCGGCGCACGCGGCTGAAAAACCTGATCAAACTCGGAAAGGAGCGCGGCTTTCTGACTTACTCCGAGATCAACGATCATCTGCCCGACGACCTGGTGGATGCGGAGCAGATCGAGTCCATCATCACCACCTTCAGCGACATGGGCATCCAGGTCTACGACGTGGCGCCGGATGCGGAAACGCTGCTGATCTCCGAAAACGCGCCGGCCGTGGTCCACGACGACGACGCGGAGGAAGAAGCCGAAGCGGCGCTGTCCACGGTCGATCCCGAGTTCGGGCGCACCACCGACCCGGTGCGCATGTACATGCGCGAGATGGGATCGGTCGAACTGTTGACGCGCGAAGGCGAGATCGAAATTGCCAAACGCATCGAAGACGGCCTGAAACACATGATCCAGGCGATTTCCGCCTGCCCCACCACCATCGCCGAAATTCTCGCCCTGGCCGACAGGGTGGCGCACGACGAAATGCGCGTGGACGAGCTGGTGGACGGGCTGATCGATCCGAACGCGAAAAACGAGCCGCTCGCCGAGCTCGAGGAAGTCGCGGTCGAAGAAGAAGAGGAACTCGACGAGGAAGCGCAAAACGCCGCCATCACGGCGAGCCTGCAACTGCTCAAGCACGACGCACTGGCGCGCTTCGGCGCCATCCATCGCCTGTTCGAAAAGAAGAAAACTGCGCTGGCGAAACACGGCTCGCGCAGCAAGGAGTACCTGAAAATCCGCGACAAGATTTCCGCCGAGTTGATGAACATCCGCTTTTCCGCGCGCATCGTCGAGCGCCTGTGCGACTCCTTGCGCCGTCTGGTGGATGACGCGCGCCGGCACGAGCGCCAGATCCAGCAGTTATGCGTGATCAAGAGCAACATGCCGCGTCCGCATTTCATCAAGGTGTTTCCCGGCAACGAAACCAACCTGCGCTGGGTGGGCAACGAAATCGCGGCACGCCATCCTTACAGCAGCCAGCTCGCGCACCACCAACCGGCGATCACCGAACACCAGCAGAAACTTCTGGACCTGCAGACGCGGATCGGCATTCCGCTGAAGGATCTCAAGGACATCAACAAGCAGATGTCCACGGGCGAAGCCAAGGCGCGCCGCGCCAAGCGCGAAATGACCGAAGCCAACCTGCGCCTGGTGATCTCGATCGCCAAGAAATACACCAACCGCGGGCTGCAATTTCTCGACCTGATCCAGGAAGGCAACATCGGCCTGATGAAGGCGGTGGACAAATTCGAATACCGCCGCGGCTACAAGTTCTCGACCTACGCCACCTGGTGGATCCGCCAGGCGATCACACGCTCGATCGCAGACCAGGCGCGCACCATCCGTATTCCGGTGCACATGATCGAGACCATCAACAAGATGA
>NZ_JAVHPH010000497.1:0-1466 GCF_036170495.1 Azonexus sp. | reverse complement strand
GCCCAGTGCTTGCTCACCGACGCGCCGTCCAGCGTCGACGAAAAGCAGTTGCGCGAACTGCACATCCGTTTGCGCCAGAAGGTCGAAACGCAAGTCGACGTTAGTCCGACCTAAACACCGATGCAGATTTACCTGCGCCTCCTGATCGTCGGCTGGCTAGCGATCGGGAGCGCATTCGGTTTCAGCTTCGGGCGCGATGCTACGGTCGACACGATTTTTGTCGCAAATTTACCCGCCGAAGCCGGGCAGACACTCGCTCTGATCAAGGCTGGCGGTCCATTTCCCTATGCCCGCGACGGCATCGTTTTCGGCAACTTCGAAAAACGCCTACCCATGCACCCACGAGGCTACTACCGGGAATACACGGTAAAAACACCATGGCGCAAGGATCGTGGGCCTCGCCGGATCATCGCTGGCCGCGACCGCGATTTCTATTACACCGACGACCACTACCGGACCTTTCGGCGAATCGCGGAATAGGGACATATCGATGAGCGACAATCTGCTCGAAAATGCCAGTGCATCCGGGGTATTCCACCTGGCGGCGACCCAACAATCCACCATCGAAACGGCTGCTCACCAAGCAGATTTACGCATCCTGAAAGCGAACATCGTTAGGCCCACCTCAACGCAAGACGTATTGCTTCAGCTCGGTTCGGCACTCGAGTTTCCGAACTGGTACGGCGCCAATTTCGATGCCCTCTACGACTGCCTGACCGATCCTGACTGGCAACCCGCCAAGGGTCACGTCCTGTTCATCAACGGCATCACCCGCTTGCGGGCAGCGCACCCAGTTGATTTCGCCACCTTGATCGAAGTCTTGCAGGCAGCCGCCGAAGACAGGCGAAAAACGCCTGCGCCCTTCTGGGTGCTGATCGACGCCCCGGCCCGGGGCATTCCGACGCTCGCCGAGGCATGACCACCGACTACAAACAGCCGCTTTCGGTGTTGGTCGTCATTCACACCGCCGCCCTTGATGTACTCCTGTTGGAAAGATCCGCCCATCCGGGATTCTGGCAATCGGTCACGGGTAGCCGCGAAGGCAGCGAAACGCTGATCGACACCGCTCGTCGCGAAGTTCGGGAAGAAACCGGGATTGACACTGCCGGTGGCCTGTTGGTCGACTGGCAGATGACCAATACCTTCGAAATTTTCACCGATTGGCGACACCGCTACGCCCCCGGGGTCAGCCATAACGTTGAACATGTCTTCAGCCTGCAATTGGCTGATCGACCGGCCATCAGCACCGCGCCTGACGAACACCGGGACTGGCAATGGCTCCCTTGGCAAAAAGCTGCCGAGCGCTGCTTCTCATGGAGCAACCGGGATGCCATTCTGATGCTCCCCAAAAGGCCCTCGTTCGGGACTTGAAACTGCCAAAACCTCTCCTATATTTGGTCCATGAAAGCTTCATTCACCAAGGAGAAAACCATGGCAAACATCACCCGAATCGACCCATTCGACGA
>NZ_JAVHPH010000496.1:0-1468 GCF_036170495.1 Azonexus sp. | reverse complement strand
CCCATCGGGTTGAAGCCCTGAACGATCAGTCCGTTCATCTTGCCCTGCTGCATCAGTTCGGTCAGGTGCAGGGTGTCGTAAAGCTTGTCCCACTTGGGCAGCCAGTCGTAGCCCCAGTTGTTTTCCTTGGTCGCTTTGTCGCCCCAGAACCATTTGAGCTGGCTGACCAGGAACTTGGATGTGTTTGACCAGTAGTTGAGCTGGCCGTCGCGCAGGGGCTTGGGCGTGACCTTGGTGACATAGTCGGCAAAGGTCGGATGGTTTTTTTCGTTGGGCAACGGGATGTAGCCGGGCAGGTTGGTGGACAGCAGACCGAGATCGGTGATGCCCTGCACATTGGCGTGCCCACGCAAGGCATTGATGCCGCCGCCGGCCATGCCGATGTTGCCGAGCAGCAACTGGATGATGGCCATGCTGCGGATGTTCTGGGTGCCGACCGTATGCTCGGTCCAGCCGAGCGCATAAAGCACGGTGGCAACTTTGTTCGGGGCCGAGGTTTCGCCGAACAATTCGCAGACTTTCAGGAAGGCATCCGTTGGCGTGCCAGTCAGGTTATTGACCACGTCCGGGGTGTAACGGGCATAGTGCGCCTTGAGCAGGGTCCAGACGCAACGCGGGTCCTGCAGGGTCGGGTCGGTCTTGATATTGCCCTTGGCGTCGAGCTCGTAGTTCCAGCTGGCGCGGTCGTAACGGCCCTTTTCCTTGTCGAAACCGGAAAAGAGACCTTCTTCAAAGCCAAAGCCGTCGCCGATGATGGCGCTGGCATTGGTGTAGGCCTTGACGTATTCCCACTGGATCTTGTCATTGGCAATCAGCCAGTTGATGACGCCGCCCAGGAAGGCGATATCGGAGCCGGCGCGCAGCGGAACATAGAGGTCGGCCACAGCGGCGGTGCGGTTGAAGCGTGGATCGACGACGACCAGCTTGGCGCCGCGCTGTTTCATCGCCTCGATGGCCCAGCGGAAGCCGACCGGGTGAGCCTCGGCGGCATTGCCGCCCATGACCACAACGAGATCGGCATTCTTGATGTCAACCCAGTTATTGGTCATCGCACCCCGGCCGAATGAAGGACCAAGGGCGGCAACGGTTGGCGCGTGGCAGATGCGGGCCTGGGTGTCGGTAGCGATGATACCCAGGGAGCGGATGATCTTCTGGGTGAGGATGCCCGTTTCGTTGGAGGCTGCCGAGCAGGTCAGCACGCCGGCACTCAGCCAGCGATTGACCGGCACGCCGTCGGCATTCTTGGCGATCACGTTGGCGTCGCGGTCAGCCTTCATGTGTTTGGCGATACGGTCGATGGCATCGTGCCAGCTGATGCGTTTCCATTCCTTGCTGCCCGGCTCGCGGACTTCCGGATATTTCAGCCGGTTCGGGCTATGGATGAAGTCGAGCAGTCCTGAGCCCTTGGGGCACAGGGCGCCACGGCTGACCGGGTGGTCCGGGTCGCCTTCGATGTGGATGATTTCCG
>NZ_JAVHPH010000495.1:0-1470 GCF_036170495.1 Azonexus sp. | reverse complement strand
GCGCTGCTTCAGCAGCTTGCGTCAGGTGGGCGCCTGGTCTTGCCAGTCGGGGCTGCAGAGCAGTATCTTAGCTTCATAGAACATACGCCTCAGGGATATGTCGAGACCCGGCTTGATGCCGTGCGTTTCGTCCCGCTACTTTCAGGAACGCAATGATTCGATTCGTCGCCGTACTCTTTCCCATTTTGCTTCTGGCTGGCTGTATTTCCCAGCAACCCGTACCCGCGGTCGATCGCTCAATTTCCAGAGTTGCCGTTCAGCCGGCCGGCCCTGGCTATTACACAGTCAAGCGCGGCGATACCCTGTACCGAATTGCGCTGGAACATGGTCAGGATCATCGCGATGTCGCCAACTGGAACAATATTGCCAACCCATCGTCGATCAAGGAAGGCCAGATTCTGCGTGTTGCACCGCCAGGTTCTGCTGCCGACCCTGTCGCTGATGGCGCGGTCACCAAACCGATAGAGGTCGGCTCGGCAATAGAGTCGCGCTCGCTTGATCAGGCGGCGGGTGGAAGCCTTACCGTTGCTCCGCAAAATGGCGCGCTGAAGCGCGAGCCGCGGGTCGGCAAGGAGCCGTACTCGGATGAAGCGTACGCCCGCTTGAACAAGGTCGGTGGCGACTCCGCCAAGCCGGCCGAGGCCAGCTCGGAAACGAAGCCCGAGGTCGCGCCAGCTATTGCGGCGGGGCCGGACGATGTGCCCTGGATGTGGCCGACATCGGCCAAGCTCTCGGCGCCGTACAGTGATGCCGGCAACAAGGGGCTGGATTTTGCCGGCAAGGCAGGTGATCCGGTGCTCGCTGCCGGCGATGGCAAGGTCGTCTATGCTGGCAGCGGTCTGCGCGGCTTTGGCGAACTGGTCATCGTCAAGCACAACGCCACTTATCTGTCGGCTTACGCCCACAACCGCAAGATTCTCGTCAAGGAAGGCCAAATGGTTAGCCGCGGCCAGAAGATTGCCGAGATGGGCAATACTGATACAGACTCGGTCAAGCTGCACTTTGAAATCCGCAAACAGGGCAAGCCGGTCGATCCGGCCCTGTATCTGCCGAAAAGATGAGCGAATCCGGCGAGAGCGTGGACGATGAATTCGAGGGGCCGCCCGATGACTCGGTCCTGCTGCACGAGCCTGAGCTGCCCGAGCCTGAAATTGCCAGCCCGGAAATCGAGCTGCTTGAGGACGTCACCCAGCTTTATTTGAGTGAGATCGGCGCCAAACCGCTGCTCACCCCGGAAGAGGAACTGGCCGCGACGCGGCTTGTCCGTGGCGGTGATTTCGCTGCCCGTCAGCGCATGATCGAGCACAATCTGCGGCTCGTCGTGAATATCGCCAAGCACTACCTGAACCGGGGTATTCCGCTGCTCGACCTGATTGAGGAGGGTAATCTCGGCCTGATCCATGCGCTGGAAAAATTCGATCCGGAACGCGGCTTCCGCTTTTCCACGTATGCCACCTGGTGGATTCGTCA
>NZ_JAVHPH010000494.1:0-7558 GCF_036170495.1 Azonexus sp. | reverse complement strand
GTATGCGGTCCGGCTGCAGCCCCCCGCCGACGGCGAGCAACCCACCCATCTCTTCGCGGGCCATGGCGACCGGGGGAAAAACATCGAGCGGGCCGAGAAACGGGATCATGCGTGATCGTCAAAAATCAGCTGGCGCTGCCATTGGCCAGCCAGGTAACCGGCCTGGCCTGCTGTTCGAGCCTGATTTCGCAGGCCGGATCGTCACATTCCTCGTGTTTCTTGAAAGCGATGACATGGTCGGCGACCAGCCGGATGCCGATTTTTTCGCCGAGGGCATGATTGTGGTGCGATGGGACCAGCGACAGGACTTCGGTGCCGCTGGCCAGACGCAGCGTGTACAGGATGTCGGCGCCGCGGAAAGCCTTGTGCAGCACCTCGGCGTGCACGTTGCTGGTGTCGTCGTGAACAATATCGTCCGGCCGCAACAGCACATCGACCTTGCAACCGTTGTCGCAGGCGGCGCAGGTTTCGTTGCACTCGACCGGGGTATCGGAAATCAGCGTGCCCAGTTCCATGCGCACGCTGTTGTGGTCGCCGACCGTGCCGGTCACCAGCACGCCCTGACCGATGAAGTCGGCGACAAAACGATTGGCCGGACGGTGATAGAGGTTGTACGGGACGTCCCACTGCTGGATGCGGCCTTCGTACATGATGCCGATCTCGTCGGCCATGGCGAAAGCCTCATGCTGGTCGTGGGTGACCATGATCGCCGTCGACCCCTCGCGCTTGAGAATTTCGCGCACCTCGGCCGACAGCCGCTCACGCAGGCCGACGTCGAGGTTAGAAAACGGCTCGTCGAGCAGGATCAATTCCGGTCGCGGTGCCAGGGCGCGAGCCAGCGCCACGCGCTGCTGCTGACCGCCGGAAAGCTCATGCGGAAACTTGCTGCCCTGACCATGCAGGCCGACGGTCGCCAGCAATTGACGAACGCGCCGATGAGCGTCTTCGCCCGGATGGCGACCGAGGCCGAAGGCGACATTCGCTTCGATCGAAAGATGTGGAAACAGCGCGTAATCCTGAAAAACCATGCCGATCCGCCGCTTCTCGGGCGACACCCGCTGGCCGGCCCGGCTGACGACTTGGCCATGCAGCCGGATTTCGCCACCGGCGATGTCCTCGAACCCGGCAATGCAGCGCAGCAAAGTCGTCTTGCCGCACCCGGAGGGCCCGAGCAGGCAGGCGATGCTGCCGACTGCGAGCGAGAAGTTCACGCCATCGACAACGGTGTGGTTGCCGTAGCGCTGGACGACGCCATTTAGTTCAAGTTGGGCCATAGGTGGTCGATTATAATTCGCATTCACACCCATGCGCACCGCCCATTATTCCCCTCTGCTGACCGTCGGCATCGTCGTTGCTCTGCTCGCTGGATTGCCGGTGGCCAGCGTCGGCCTCAATCTCTTTGTTGGCGGCACCAGCGCCACCTGGTCGCATCTGGTCGATACCGTACTTTCCGAATACATCACCAATTCCCTCTGGCTGTGCCTCGGCGTCGGTTGCGGCGTCGGTATCGTCGGCGTGGCGACGGCCTGGCTGACGGCCATGCACGAATTCCCCGGCCGGCGCTTCTTCGAATGGGCCATGGTGCTCCCACTGGCCGTTCCGGCCTACGTCATGGCCTACGTTTACACCGATTTCCTGCAGTTCGTCGGCCCGGTGCAAACCTTCCTGCGCGACACCTTCGGCTGGGAACACGGCGACTACTGGTTCCCCGACATCCGCACGCTGCCCGGCGCCATGCTGATGTTCGTCAGCGTGCTCTATCCCTACGTTTACCTGCTCGCCCGCACCGCCTTCCTCGAACGCGCCAGCGGCATGCTGGAAGCCGCGCGCACGCTGGGCATGGGGCCGTGGCGGGGCTTCTTCGCCGTCTCGCTGCCGCTGGCCCGGCCGGCCATCGTCGCCGGCATTGCTTTGGCGCTCATGGAAACCCTGGCTGACTACGGCACGGTGGCCTATTTCGCGGTCAACACCTTTACCACCGGCATCTACCGCGCCTGGTTCTCGCTCGGCGACCGCGTCGCTGCCGCCCAATTGGCTGCCATCCTGCTCGCCTTCGTGCTCTTCCTGCTTGTTGCCGAGCGTACCTCGCGCGGCCGGGCGCGTTATCACAACACCACCGGTCGCAACCGGCCGATGGCTGGCGCCCGGTTGCGTGGCCCGGCTGCCTGGCTGGCGACGCTGGCCTGCACCGTACCTTTGCTGCTGGGCTTCGTCCTGCCGGCCATTTTGCTGCTCAAAATGGCGTTGACCGAAGGCGATGCCCAGTTCGGCGAACGTTTCCTGGTGCTCGCCCGCAACAGCTTCGTCCTGGCCGGCGTCACGGCCACCATCGCCGTCCTGCTTGCCCTGCTCATGAACTACGGCGCCCGCCTGTCGAAAACGAGCTTTGCCAACGGTTTGAACCGCCTTGTCGGTCTGGGCTACGCCGTGCCGGGGGCGGTCATCGCCGTCGGCGTGCTGATTCCGGTGACGCGTCTCGACAACTGGCTGGCCGGGCAATGGACGCAGTGGTTTGGCTATAACCCCGGCCTGCTGCTGACCGGCGGCATGGCCGCCCTGATCTACGCCTACCTCGTGCGTTTCCTGGCGGTGGCTCTGCATACGGTGGAGTCGAGCCTGGCCAAGATTACGCCGAACATGGATGACGCCGCACGCAGCCTGGGCCTGGGGCAGAGCGAAACCCTGCGCCGGGTGCATGTGCCAATGCTGCGCGGCAGTCTGCTGACAGCGGGGCTGCTGGTTTTCGTCGATGTGATGAAGGAGCTGCCGGCCACCCTGGTCATGCGGCCCTTCAATTTCGACACGCTGGCCACACAGGCCTACACGCTGGCCTCGGATGAGCGGCTGGCCGAAGCATCGACGGCCGCTCTGGCCATCGTCGCGGTGGGCTTGTTGCCGCTGATCGCCCTGTCGCGGCAGATTACGGCGGCCCGCCGGCGCTAGGCCTTCTTTGGTGCCAGCGGCGCAGCCTCTGGATGCTCGTTTTCTTCCAGGAAAAGCAAGTCCATGCTCAGCAGGCTGGTGTCGGTTCCGAAGTGATCGGGCGTCTCGTCGGTCGGAAGTAAGACATCGGTCGTTGAAAATTCGATGAGGTTGCCCGGTTTTCTGTCGGGACGCGGCGGATCAATGGCTTCGACAGTGGGCGGAGCGGTGTCGGGGGCGGTAAATTCAACGACATTGTCCGGCGATAACTCGGGAAGTCGCCGCGTGACGACTTCGTCGGGCAAGGGAGCATCACTTGCCTCAGGGCGGAGGGTAGCGCCCTCGAGAGGCATCGCCCCTTTTTGCAGCAGCAGATCAGCGATGTCCTGATGCGCTTTGCGCAAGGCCAGGCGCAGCGGTGCGCCCGGGCCGTCACTGGCGATGGCATTGGGATTTGCGCCGCGCTTCAACAATTCGCGAACTATCGCCAGGTTGCCTTCAAAACACGCGGTACGCAGCGGGAGGCCGTTGTAGCCGTGCATGTCGCGCATCTCGATGTCGGCGCCATCGGCCAGCGCAGCAAGCACGCCGCTCAAGCTGCCAGCGTGGATTGCCTCGATCAGTTTATTGGGGGTGAAACTTTTGCAGTTCATATTCCAGTTGTTCCGTAAGCCCCGGGAATTGTAGGGAATCGCCGGGGCTTTGGCGAGAACTGGCGTTACTTGAAGCCTGCCCGGTCGAAGATGATCTGGGCCTTGGTCTGGTGCATCGACAGGTTCTTGACCGGCAATTTGTCGGCCTTGAATTTACCCATCGCGTCGAGTGCCGGATTGGCCACTTTGACGCTGTCGACCGCAGGCCATTCGTTGTTGCCGTCGGCGAAATAGCGTTGCGCCTGATCGGAGGCCAGGTATTCGAGGAACTGGACGGCCGCCGCGCGGTGCGGCGCAGTCTTCAGCATGCCGCCGCCGGAAACATTGATATGGGTGCCATTGCCGCTCTGGTCCGGCCAGACGATGCCGACCCGTTCCATCATTTTGAGCTCTTCCGCCTTGGTCGAGCGGAGCAGTCTAGCCACGTAATAGGTGTTGGTAATGGCTACGCCGCATTCGCCGGCGGCAACCGCCTTGATCTGGTCGGTATCGCCACCCTTCGGGGCGCGGGCGAAATTGGCCACCATGCCACGGGCCAGCTCTTCAGCCTTAGCTTCGCCCTGGTGGGCGATGATCGAGGCCATCAGCGACAGGTTGTAGGGGTGCGAACCAGAGCGCGAGCAGAACTTGCCTTTGAGTTTCGGATTGGCCAGGTCGGCGTAGTTCTGGACATCTTCCGGCTTGACCGCGAGCTTGTTGTAAACGATGACGCGGGCCCGCGTTGAAAACGAAAACCAGTCCTCGGTGCGCAAGTGGGCCGGGATGCGTGATTCGAGGAGTTTTGAGGAAACAGGCGAAAACAGGCCAAGTTCATGGGCTTTAGCCAGCCTGGCTGCATCGACGGTCAGGAAAATGTCAGCCGGGCTGTTGGCGCCTTCGTTCTTGATGCGCTCGAGCAACTCGTCCTCCTTGCCTTCGATTCGGTTGATCTTGATCCCGGTCTGTTGCGTGAAATTGGCGTAGAGCGCTTCGTCCGTCTGGTAATGGCGGGCGGAATAGAGGTTGAGGATTTTTTCCTGTGCAAACGCAGGGTGGGCAACGGCGAAGGTTGCGGCGGCGATCAGGGCGGGTATCAGCTTCATTCGGGAACTCCGGCTGGATATGAGAATGGCCCCAGTTTACTGGCTGCAAGAATTTTTGTAAATGAGAACGATTATCGTCGTTGGGTGTAAAAAAAGCGGCCTGGAGCCGCTTTTGTCTAATTACCTTCGATTATTCGTCGCGCACCGTTGTAGCGGCTCATCCAGTAGCTACTTTCCATGCTTTCGACGCGCACCTCGGCGCCCTTGCGTGGTGCATGCAGGAAATGGTTGTCGCCGAGATAGATGCCGACATGCGAAAAGGTGCGGCGCATGGTGTTGAAAAAGACCAAGTCGCCCGGTTTCAACTGGCCGGCATCGATTTTTTCGCCAACTTCGCTCATTTCACGGGCTGTGCGCGGCAGTGCAGCGCCGACGCTGTCCTTGAAGACCAGGCGGACAAAACCGCTGCAGTCGAGACCGCTGTCTTCATCGTTGCCACCCCAGCGATAGCGCACGCCAACCAGCTTCAGGCCTTGCAGGATGACATCCTGAGCGGCGTTGGTGTAACGTTCAAAAAACGATTGTTGCTCTTCAGGCTTGCGCACCGATTCCGCTGCCGATGGCGCACTGATCCCGCCGACAAGCAGCGCGGAGGCGAGCAGAAGCGAAACCAGTACTTTATGCATAGCCGCGAAATATATTTGAAAAGGAGTCGGCTGTAAAGGCGATAAAAATTCAACATTTGCAACTATGTTCATCATCCGTAATTATGAATACAATTTCATTCCCGAGGCGCGAGGCAAACATGGATTCCTTCAAGGCACTGCTGATCGAAGAATGCGATGGCAAGGTGAGCAGTGGCTTTGTCCAGATGGACGAAGGCGGGCTTGATGCCGGGGATGTGACGATCAAGGTTGCCTATTCGAGCATCAATTACAAGGATGCGTTGGCTGCGACGGGGGCCGGCAAGATCATTCGTCGTTTTCCTTGCGTCGGGGGTATCGATCTCTCCGGCACGGTCATCGCGAGCGGTGATGCGCGCTTCAAACCAGGTGATCCGGTGATTGCCACGAGTTTTGATATTGGCGTCGCGCACCATGGTGGCTATGCCGAATTGGCCCGGGTGCCGGGTGACTGGGTGGTGCCTTTGCCGGCCGGCTTGTCGCTCTATGATGCGATGGCTTTGGGCACCGCCGGGTTTACTGCGGCGCTGGCCATTGTCCGCATGGAAGAAAACGGTTTGCGACCGAGCAAGGGGCCGGTCATTGTTACCGGCGCCACGGGTGGCGTCGGTAGTCTGGCCGTCGATATGCTGGCCAGGGTCGGTTATCACGTGGTGGCGCTGACCGGCAAGGAGAGCGAAGCGGATTATTTGCGTGGCCTGGGGGCCGCCGAAGTCATGTTGCGCCAGAGCTTGGACCTGTCGAAGATCAGGCCGCTGGACCGGGCGCGCTGGGCGGGGGCCGTGGATAATCTCGGGGGCGATGTTCTGGCCTGGATCGCCAGCACCATGGAGCAGGGCGGCACCATCGCCAGCATCGGTCTGGCGGCCAGCATGTCGCTGAATACGACGGTGGCGCCTTTTATTCTGCGTGGAGTCTCCTTGCTGGGCGTCGACTCAGGTTATATCCGGGAGCCTTATCGGAGCGGGGTCTGGCAGCGTCTGGCCAGTGATTTGCGCCCGCCGCATCTGGCCGCCATGTCGCGCCGGATTCCGTTTGACACTCTGCCGGCCACCTTCGGCGAATATATTGCCGGGCAGGCCAAGGGCCGAGTCGTGGTGGATATTGGTGGAGGCTGACGTGGCCGAGTTGCCGCGCATTCTGGTTGTCGATGACTCACGGGTGGTCAGGATTTCGCTCATCCAGCATTTGAAGGGACAGTACGAGGTGCGCGAGGAGGGCGATGGCGAGGCGGCCTGGCAGACACTGGTGCTTGATCACACTATTCGCGCCGTGATTTCCGATCTGCAGATGCCGAAGCTGAATGGTTACGAGTTGCTGGAACGCGTCCGCACGTCGAAACTCAGACGCCTGCAGCAATTGCCGTTCATTCTGGTGTCCGGTGAGGAAACCGAGGAAGAGCGGGCCAAGGCGAAGACGCTTGGCGTTTCAGATTTCGTCACCAAGGGCGCGGGATGTACTGAGGTTTTGACCCGTCTGAATAACTTGCTGGTCTTGACCGACGCCAAGGAACACCTTGATGCTGGTCGTGAACACCTGGTTCAGGATCCGCTGAGCGGGTTGTTTACCAAAAAGTATCTGGAACTGCAGGCGGCCCAGGCGATGTCGCATGCCACCCGGCATGGCGTTGATGTCAGCGTGATGGTGCTCGGCTTCGATGGCTACGAAAAGATGTGCGAGCGGCTCGGCAGTCAGGTTGCCGAGGAGGTTGGCAACCGTTTTGCCCGGATGCTGGGGGGCAAGATGCGTCAGGAAGACAGTCTTGGCCATTTTGGTGCCGGCCAGTATTCAGTTGTCTCGCCGGGGACTGCTCCGGCGTTTTGTGCGACCTTTGCCGAACGGGTGCGCGAGGCTGTCGAGGTGGCGCGGCTGTCGGTTCAAGGGCAGAGCGTGGCGTTGACGGTGAGTGTTGGCCTGGCCAGTGTGCCGACCGATTTGGTGACCTCAGCCGGAGCGCTGCTCGATCTGGCCGGTGAGCGCATGCATGCTGCCATGCGGGCGGGTGGTAATCGAACGGAGTCAGGTGGCGTCTCGCCGGCCTCGAGGCCGATTTCCATTCACCACGCGCTGGAGTTGCTGGCCGCCAATCGCGTGGCGCCGGTGATTCCGCATCTGCCGGCGCTGGCCGAGCGCTTGTTACCGTTGATGCGGCTGATGAATCAGGAGCTCGATTTGGCTTTGCCGGTGGCAGAAATTGAACGTCTTTTGAGTGAACGGAAATCGCAAAATAATTAGTCCGTTCTGTATTTTGTTGTGCAGGAAACCTAGCTAGAGGGAG
>NZ_JAVHPH010000493.1:0-7583 GCF_036170495.1 Azonexus sp. | reverse complement strand
CGCGGCGTTTCGATGCGAAAAGTCTCCCGGCGCTGCAGGCGGACGACGTATTTGGGCAGAGGCACGGCAAATGCCTTGCCGCCTTCAAAATTCACCTCCGTCGCCGGGCCGGTCGTAAATTGCACGTGGATGCCGCCGGGCCGGCCGGAGAATACATTGCGGCGGCTATCGACAAAGCGCCGGTTGATCTCGGCGCTGCCGCTGCAGTCGAAAACAAGGCGGTCGCCGGCCGGCTGGGCGTCGAGCAGCGTGGTCAGCATCATCTCCTCGCCGCCGCCGAAGGAGACCGTAAATTGATCCTTGGTGCGGGCATAGCCGACGAGCAAAAAGGCAATCGGCAGCGTCCCGGTGACATGGAAACGCGCCTCGATTTCGGCTTCGGAAAGCTGGGCGATCTGACTCATGCCGACTCCAGCACGCGCAGCAGCGAAGACGTATCGTCCCGCCCCCAGCCTTGCGCCATGAGCGCATTGAGCTGCTGGGCGACGACTGCCGTGAGCGGCACCGCCACCCCGCTCTGCCGCGCCGCTTCAAGAACCAACCCGAAATCCTTGTGATGCAGGCGGGCTTCGATGCCGGCCGAAAAATCGCGGCGCACCATGCGTTCGCCCATCACATCGAGCACCCGCGAGGCGGCCGAACCGCCCGCCAGCGCCTGCCTGACCTTGCCACAATCGACGCCGGCGCCGGCCGCCAGGCGCATGGCTTCGGCCGCCGCTTCGATGGCGGCGACCATGATCATCTGGTTGCACGCCTTGGCGACCTGCCCGGCGCCATTCGGGCCGATGTGGACGATGCGCTGGCCGAGGCATTCGAGCAGCGGCCGCACGCGTTCAAGCACCGCCGCCTCGCCGCCGGCCATGATGGCCAGCGTCGCGGCGATGGCGCCCTGTTCGCCACCAGAAACCGGGGCGTCGAGAAAGTGGATGCCTTTTTCGCCAAGCTTTGCGGCGATATGGCGCGCCGCGTCGGGCGCGATGGTCGAGCAATCGACCACCACCGAACCGGGCGCCATGCCCTCAGCCAGGCCATCGGGACCCAGCGCGACGGCTTCGACGTCGGCGCTCGAGGTGATCACCGTAAACACCACCGCGCAGCAGCGGCCGAGTTCGGCCGGTGTCGCACAGACGCGGGCCGGCAGGTCGCCAATGCTTGCCGGGCGACGCGCCCAGACGGCCAGTTGATGGCCAGCCCGATGCAAATGCAAAGCCATCGGGCGGCCCATGGCGCCGAGGCCGATGAACCCTACCTTCATTCCTGCCCCGACAGACGTTCGAGCAATTTGAGCACGGCGATCGAATCCTCATTGCCCAGGCCGGAACCCACCATTGCATTGAACATTTGCGCCGTCGCCGCCGAGCCGGGCAGACAGAGGCCGAGTTCATGCGCGGTCTGCATGACGATGTTGAGGTCCTTTTCGTGCATCCAGCTCTTGAAACCCGGCTTGAAATTGCGGTCGAGCATGCGCTGGCCATGGTTTTCGAGAATTTTCGAATAGGCGAATCCGCCCAACAGCGCTTCGCGCACCTTGCTACGGTCAACGCCATTTTTTGCCGCAAATGCAAATGCCTCGGCGACGGCCAGTACGCCCATGCCGGTGACGATCTGGTTGGCCGCCTTGGTGACCTGCCCGGCGCCGCTGGCACCAACGTGCACGATGTTTTTGCCGAGGCATTCGAAAGCCGGTTTGGCCTGGGCGAATGCCGCTTCGGAACCGCCGGCCATGATCGACAAGGTGCCGGCAATCGCGCCGACCTCGCCGCCGGAAACCGGCGCATCGACAAAATCAACGCCGGCTGCCGCCAGGTCTTCGCCAATCAGGCGCGCTGCGGCCGGGGCGATGGTGCTCATGTCGACCGCCACCAGGCCACTCTGGCCAGCGCTGGCGACGCCGCGCATGACTTCGGCGACATCCGGCGCATCGGCCACCATCGAAATGACAAGTTGGTTGCCCCGGGCGACGTCGGCCGGGCTGGTGGCGGCTGTGGCACCCGCGTCGAGCAGCGGCCGCATCGATTCGGCGCGGCGCGCCCAGACGGTGACGGCATAGCCACCTTTGATCAGGTTGAGGGCCATCGGGCGCCCCATGATGCCGAGGCCGATAAATCCAATCTTCATGCTGAGCTCCACGTCGAGAAGGCTTGAATTCTAGCCGCCAATGCCACTCGAACAAACTGTCTCAGGCGGGCAGTGCGGCGTATTCCTCACAGCGGCCGAAACCGACCACCTCCTCGGCCGACACCGGCTGATAAAAATGGAAGCCCTGGACGCGTTCGCATTCGAGGGTGCGCAGGAATTCCGCCTGGGCAAAATTTTCAACGCCTTCGGCCACCAGTTGCAAGCCGAGCGAGCGGCCGAGCATAACGATGGAGGTGACCAGCGAGGCGGCCTCGGGGTCGGTATCGACATCGACCAGGAAAGAGCGGTCGATCTTCAGCCGGTCAAGCGGGAAGCGCCGCAGGTAGGCGAGCGAAGAGTAGCCGGTGCCAAAATCGTCAATGGCCAGCCGCACCCCCATGGCCTTGAGCTGGGCCAGGGTCTGGATGGCGCCATCGACGCCGTGCATGACCGTACTTTCGGTAATTTCAAGTTCCACCCGATTGGCCGGCGCGCCGGTTTCAGCCAGCACCGCCTGCACCGTCCGCACGAAATCGGGCTGGCGGAATTGATGCGCCGAGATGTTGACGGCCATTTCGCCCATGTCGAGCCCGGCATCGAGCCAACTGCGCACCTGCCGGCAGGCGGTGAGCAGAACCCAGTGGCCGAGCGGCAGGATCAGGCCGCACTCTTCGGCAACGGGAATGAAGTCGGCCGGGGCGATCATGCCGCGCAGCGGGTGAGCCCAGCGAACCAGCGCCTCGACACCGACCACCTTGCCGCTCAGCAGATCGATCTGCGGCTGGTAATGAAGCACCAACTGGTTGTCGGCCAGGGCACGCCACAACTCGCTTTCGAGGTGCAGGCGCTTGTTGGCGGCGGCGTTCATCGACTCGGCGAAGAACTGGAAATTGTTGCGCCCGGCTGCCTTGGCCGCGTACATGGCCGCATCGGCGTTGCGGATCAGGCTCAGGCCATCGCGCCCATCTTCCGGATAAAGGCTGATGCCGATCGACGGCGTACAGTGCAGCGCATGCCCATCGATGTCGCAGGGCATGCCGATGGTCGGCACCAGCCGGTCGAGCAGCGCGATCACGGCTTCAGCGTTGTCGAGCTGATTGAAAACGACGACAAACTCGTCGCCGCCGAGACGGAAGAGGCGCGTCGTGTGCTCCATTTCGCCGCCCATGCGGCGGGCAATCTCGGCCAGCAGGCGGTCACCGGCATGGTGACCAAGCGAGTCGTTGACCGTCTTGAAATTGTCGAGGTCGATGATGAGCAGAGCCAGGCGGTTGATGCCGGGCACGGCGCCATCGAGCAGGGTGTCAAGATAGCCGTCGAGCGCCAGACGGTTGGGCAGATTGGTCAGCTGGTCGTGATGGGCGAGGTAGTCAAAGCGTTCGAGCTGCGCCTTGGCTTCGCTGGTATCGGTAAAACTGGCAACAAAATTAGCGGCCTGCCCCGCCTCGTCGCGCAGCGCCGTGATGCGCATCTGCTTGGGATAGATCGTGCCATCCTTGCGCCGGTCCCAGATTTCACCTTCCCAGAAGCCATTCTCGGCGACGAAATCCCAGATGTTGCGATGAACGTTCAGGCCATGATGCCCGGCACTGAGTCGGGTTGGCGTCAGGCCAAGGACCTCGCTGGCGGCATATCCGGTAATCTGCTCGAAAGCCGCGTTGACCGTCAGGATCCGCTGCGCGTCGTCGGTCAGGATCATCGCCTCGGCGGCGTGGTCAATGATTCGCCGGTGCAGCGCCAGCTGGCTGTTTGCCTGATCGCGGACAGCGAACAAGCGGCGACATCCTTCGCCGATCAACAGGCTGACGAGCAGGCCAAGCGCCAACAGCAGAACCCCCCATGCCGGCGCCGCCCCGATGCCCCCATCCGCCAAGCCCGAGGAATGGCGACGACTGATCGACCACCAATCGAGACCGAGCATGCCCCAGATCAGGAGAATGGCCATCAAGGCGAACAAAACGAGTTTTCGGCCGGCAAAAGCCGGAATCTGCTGCACGGATTAAACTAAGCCTTTAGTTATACGTCGGCCAGTTTACTCTCATAAAAACAATGTTTCGCAAAGTTTTTCTAAAGCGAAATCGCGAAAAAACCAGCCTTCATATCGCCGGCCATTTCGGGCCGGCTTAGTGCCTGATCCCAAAATGGATTTACCGCAATTAACTTAGCCGCAGCACGACCCGTTGCCGCCCTTGATACCCATTTTGGCCAACAGCTTTTCCGGCGGGCAGAAGCCCGTGAAGCCGCTTTGCAGCAAATTGAAACCGACGAAAGCCGTAAAGGCGAGGAACCACTCCGAAACGAAAATCGGACTGGCATGGTAACCGAGGGCCAGAGAAAGAAGAATGAAGGAACCCGCCATGATGCGGATGATGCGTTCGATGGTCATGCTTGATGCTCCTTGCGGAAGGCCGAGAAATAGAGGACAGGGATGACGACCAGGGTGAGTAGCGTGGACACCATGATGCCGAAGATCAGGGCGAGGGCCAGGCCGTTGAAGATCGGGTCGTCGAGAATAAACAGGGCGCCGAGCATGGCGGCCAGTGCGGTCAGGGCGATCGGCTTGGCGCGCACGGCCGCCGACTGGATGACCGCCTCGCGGAACGGCATGCCGGTCGCCACTTGCAGCTTGATGAAATCGACGAGCAGGATGGAGTTGCGGACGATGATGCCAGCCAGGGCGATCATGCCGATCATCGACGTTGCGGTGAATTGCGAGCCGAACAGCGCGTGGCCGGGCATGACGCCGATGATGGTCAGCGGGATGGGCGCCATGATGATGAGCGGCACGAGGTAGCTGCCGAAGTGGGCGACGACCAGCAGGTAGATCAGGATCAGGCCGACGCCGTAGGCGATGCCCATGTCGCGGAAGGTTTCGTAGGTCACCTTCCATTCGCCATCCCATTTGACGCTGTAGCCGGCATACGGATCGTTCGGCTGGCGGATGAACCATTCGCCCAGCGTGCCACCCTCCTTGAGTTCCATGCCGTTGATCTTGGAGCGGATATCGAACATGCCGTAGAGCGGCGAATCGAGCTTGCCGCCCATGTCGCCGACGACGTACACGACCGGCAGCAGATCCTTGTGGTAAATGGCTTTTTCGCGGGCGGCATCGCGCACTTCGACCAGTTCGGAAACCGGCACCAGCTGGCCGTCACGCGAGCGGACGCGGAGCTTGAGCAGCGCGTCGAGGCTCGATTGCTTTTCGGCCGGCAAGGTGACGCGCACCGGGATTTCGAACTTTGATTCGGTGTTATGCGCCGGCGTGACGTCCTGCCCGGCCAGGCCCATGCTGACCACCTCGACGATGTCGCTCTGCGCCACGCCGAGTTGTGCCGCCTTGCTCTGCAGCACATGCAGGATGACCTTGCGCGAATCGGCCTCGATGTAATCGTCGACCGCGACGATGTCCTTCGTTTCCGCGAAAACCTGGCGGATCTGCTTGCCGACGCTCATCTGGCCCACCATGTCCGGACCGTAGATTTCAGCGACGATGGGCGACATAACCGGCGGACCCGGCGGCACTTCGACGACCTTGGCGACGCCGCCGTTGGCCTTGCCGATGGCCTCGATGCGCTCGCGCAGCGAACTGGCGATCTCGTGGCTCTGCCGCGAACGATGGTGCTTGTCGGCCAGATTGACCTGGATGTCGCCCTTTTCCGGCAGGGCGCGCAGGTAGTACTGGCGGACCAGGCCGTTGAAATTGATCGGACTGGCCGTGCCGGCGTAGGCCTGATAGTTGGTGACGTCCTTTTCCTGCGCCAGCTCGGCGCCGATTTCGTGCAGCACACGCGCCGTTTCCTCGACCGGCGTGCCGACCGGCATGTCGAGGATGACCTGGAATTCGCTCTTGTTGTCGAACGGCAGCATCTTGAGCACGACGAGCTGGAAGTAAGCCAGCGAGACCGAGCCGAGGATGAGCAGGACGATGGCAATGGCCAGCTTGAGGCGCATGGCACCGCCCTTGACCGGGTCGAGGAAGGGCGCCAGCAGCTTGCGGAATGTGCTGTCGAGCTTGGCGTCGAGCTTGGAAGGCTCATGGGTTCCATGAGCGTTGCCATGCGACTTCATCATTCGCGCCGCCAGCCAGGGCGTGACGACAAAGGCGACGGCCAGCGAAATGGCCATGCCCATCGACGAATTGATCGGGATCGGGCTCATGTACGGCCCCATCAGGCCGGTCACGAAGGCCATCGGCAACAGCGCAGCGATCACGGTGAGGGTGGCCAGGATGGTCGGTCCGCCAACCTCATCGACGGCCGGCGGGATGATGTCGAACAGGGTTTTATCGGGATACAGGCCCTGCCAGCGGTGGATGTTCTCGACGACGACAATGGCGTCGTCGACCAGGATGCCGATCGAGAAAATCAGCGCGAACAGGGAGACGCGGTTGAGCGTGAAGCCCCAGGCCCAGGAGGCGAACAGCGTCGCGGCCAGGGTCAGGGTAACGGCGACACCGACGATGACCGCCTCGCGTTTGCCGAGGGCGAAGAAGACGAGCAGGACGACGAAGGCGGTGGCGAAGATCAGCTTGCCGATCAGCTTCTGCGCCTTCTCGGTCGCCGTCTCGCCGTAGTTGCGCGTCACGGTGACGTCGATGCCCTCGGGAATGACTTTGTTTTTCAGGTCATTTATCCGGTTGACCGTGGCATTCGCCACATCGGCCGCGTTGACGCCCGGCTGCTTGGAAATCTGCATGGTGACGGCCGGGAATTCACCGCTTTGGTCGCCGAACCAGGCGTAGCGTTTCGGCTGATCCGGACCATCTTCAACGGTCGCCACGTCGCTCAGGTAAACCGGCTTGCGCGCGCTGGCCTCGCCCCGCACGGCGACGACCAGTTGCTTCACGTCGGCGGCCGATTCGAGATAGGTGCCGGTCTGCACCAGCACCTCGCGGTTGCCGGTGGTCAAATTGCCGGAGGATTGCAGGGCGTTCGAGACCTTCAGCGCGCCGGCGATGTCCTGCGGCGTGACGCCGTAGGCGTTCATGCGCTCGGCGTCCATGAGCACACGGATAGCGTGGTCGGGGCCGCCGATGGTCGAGATGTCGCGCGTCCCCTTGATGCGTTTCAGCTCGATCTCGACGGCGCGGGCAACCTGTTGCAGGTCGAAGGCGGAACGCGCCGGATCCTTGGTCGAGAACGTCAGCGCGACGATGGGTACGTCGTCAATGCCGCGCGGCTTGATGACCGGCGCCATAACGCCGAGGTTGGCCGGCAACCAGTCGCTGTTCGAGTGCACGGTGTCGTAGAGGCGCAGCACGGCGTCGTTGTATTTAACGCCGACGTCGAACTGCACGGTGATGATCGCCATGCCCGGGCGCGAAGCCGAATAGACGTGTTCGACGCCATGCAGGCGCGACAACACCTGCTCGCCGGGCCGCGCCACCAGATTTTCGACATCCTTGGCCGACGCGCCGGGGAAGGCGATCATCACGTCGGCCATGGTCACGTCGATCTGCGGCTCTT
>NZ_JAVHPH010000492.1:0-1475 GCF_036170495.1 Azonexus sp. | reverse complement strand
CGGCGGGTCGTCGAGCCATCGGCTTGCTCGAAGGGCGAAAAAACCCGGACCTGCGCCTCGGGCGCGATCCCGATGCCCGTATCCGCGATGCTCAGCCTGGCCGTTAGCGTGTTCGCCGTCTCGTTTACTGTCGTGGCGCGGATCGAAACGCTGCCCTGGTCGGTGAATTTGACGGCGTTGTCGACGAGATTAAGCAAAATTTGCTGCAGGCGCAGGGGGTCGCCGAGCAGACTGGCCTCGGCCAGCAGTGGGTCGATGTCGAGTTTTAATTGCAGCCTCTTGGCCGCGACCTTGTCGCTGACCAAGCTATCAACGTTGGCGATGATGGCACCGAGGCGCAGCGCCGTCTGCTCCAGCTTGAGCCGCTCGGCGTCGATTTTTGACAGGTCGAGAACGTCGTTGAGCAGGCTCAGCAGATGGCTTGCCGCCTTGTCGATCTTGCCCAGCTTGTCGCGTTGATCCGGGTCGCTGCTCCGCCGGCTCAGGATGTGCGTCAGGCCGATGATCGCATTCATCGGTGTGCGCAATTCGTGGCTCATGTTGGCGAGGAAGGTGCTCTTCGCCCGGTTGGCTGCTTCGGCTGCCTCCTTGGCCAGTTGCAGATCGGCCGTGCGCACGGCGACCAGCTCTTCGAGGTGCATGCGGTGGCGGTTTAGTTCGGCCTCGGCCTGCTTGCGTTTGGAGATGTCGACAATGATCCCGATTACCGCCGGCAACCCTTCATAATCGACCGCCGTCCCGAAAACCTCGACATCCACCCTGCTGCCGTCTTGCCGCCGGCCGGTAAAACCATAATGCAGTGCGTCGATTTCGCCGCTTTCCCGGCGGCGGACATTGTCGGCAACCTTCTGTCGGTCTTCCGGGGCGACCAGGTCGATGACCGAAACCTGTTCGATAATTTGCTCCGGCGCATCGTAGCCGAAGATCTTGGCAAACCACGGGTTGACGTAACGGAAATACGGCCCCTGGATGATGTAGACGCCCGCCAGCGACTGCTCGACCAGGCCGCGGAACTTGCGCTCGGCTGAACGCAGCTCCTTTTCCACCGCGACGCGCTTGGTGATGTCGTGGCCGACCATGACCAACGCCTGCCGGCTGCCATCGGCGGCAAACAGTGGCACCTTGGCAATCTCGAAAACCTGCTCATGGCCGTCGCGATTGCGAAAAATAAGTTCTTCGTCGAGGCGCTTTCCGGCGTTCCAGGCGCGTTCATCCGAGGCATCGAGCAGGGCCAGCGGTGCCGTGTCGAAATGGCCGGAGGCGGCCAGTTCCCGGCTGGTCGACCCACGATAGTCGGTGTTGTGCAGGTCCAGTCTGTGCAGCAGGGGCGTATTGGCTTCCGTCCACCGCCCGCGGCCATCCTTCAGGCAAATAATGTCCGGCAAGGTGTCGATCAGCGTGCGCAGGCGTTTCTCGTTCTTGTGCAGGCGGTCGGCGTAGATCGTGATGTGTTGCCGGTAGCGATCGTTGCGGCG
>NZ_JAVHPH010000491.1:0-1480 GCF_036170495.1 Azonexus sp. | reverse complement strand
GGATCGAGCAGAAAATCGGCGTGATCGAGAAGCGGCACGTGGCCGTAGGCAAGGCAGGCAGAGGAGAGTTTTAGGTAGGGCATGGCACGCATTGAAGCAGCGCCGAGCCGGCGCCGCGTTGGGAGAACCGGCATTTTAGCTGGTTGCCAGGGAGCCAACGCCATCTATCGCTAGGCTGGCCACATCGGTACAATTCGCCCTCTTGCGCGTCTCCATAGTTAAATGGATATAACGGCTCCCTCCTAAGGAGCAGTTCCTGGTTCGATTCCGGGTGGGGACGCCAGCCCATTCCCCGGCAAGTGGCGATGCGACCCGCAAAAAAAGCTCCCCAACATTCCGTCGATATCAGCGAAGAAACAGGCGTCCGCAATCTTCACTTCGGCTCCGACTGGATTCAGGGCGCCATGCGCATTGCCCGGCCGTGGTCGCTCGAACTGGCCTACACGCGCGAGATGATGGCCGGGCTGCTCATGCGGCCGACCGGCCAGTGGCCGCGCAGCGCGCTATTGATCGGCCTCGGAGCCGGCTCGCTGGCGAAATTCATTTACCGTACCCTGCCCGATTGCCGGATCACGGTGGTCGAGATCAATCCGCAGGTCGAGTTCATCGCCCGCCAGTATTTCAAGCTGCCCGACGACCCTCGCCGACTCGATGTGGTGATCGGCTGTGGCGCCGACTACATGCTGGGCGGCGACCGGCGTTTCGACATGATGCTGATCGATGGCTATGATCCCGACGCGAAAGCCGGCGTGCTCGACACCGAGCCGTTCTATCAGGCCTGCCGCGCCCGCCTTAGCGACAAGGGTCTGTGCAGCTTCAACCTGCTCGGCTGGAACAGGGGTTTCAAGGGCAGTGTCGAGCGCATCGGCGCTGCTTTCGATGGCCGGGTTGCCGTTTTTCCATCGTGCGACAGCGGTAATACCATCGCTTTCGCGACCGGCGGCGAGGCGGTCGATGTCTCGCTCGACGACTTGCGCGCCCGCGCCGTACAACTGAAAAAAGAGACGCGGCTCGACCTGCTGCCGACCATCAGCCGCCTGCAATTAGGCCATCCGCTGCCGGACAGCCGCCTGCGCATCTGACGCTACCGAGGGCTTGCTTTTTCCGGTTTTTCAGCCAGACTTAAATGATCCTCCACCGACAATAACGACAAGGCGGACAGAACAAAAATAACAAGCTAGGGGTACGACCCTGACTTTTTATTTTTCCTATCCAGGAGGACATTATGCTTTCCATTCAGGATGTTATTGACTATTGCGATCTCGACCAAGGCGAGATAGAGGCGATTGCGGAGCACGAACATGTTCCGATCACGATTGCCGCCGAGTTGAGTCAGTCCTTGCTGTGCTCACCCGATGGCGTCTGCCGGCTACATTCGATGATCATCGAAAATATGCAGCAAGCCCTTGAATCAGGTCATTTCCAGCACGTCAAGGATTTGTCGCAAACCTACGAACATCTGCAGCGGACTCACCCGATT
>NZ_JAVHPH010000490.1:0-1485 GCF_036170495.1 Azonexus sp. | reverse complement strand
ACCCATTTGCATACGTGGCCTGGTCTCAGACCCCGGTGGGCCAACGTGACGAGGTTCCCGGGCCTGCGGCCCTGCGATTTGTCACGCCAGTATTGCCTTCCGCCAATCTGAAAGCGTCGGCCACCACAACAGTTTCCTTCTATCGGGGCTCTATCCCGCGGCCCACATGCCCGCTGCCTACGCTTCGCATGCGTCCTCACGAACGCCTACGCTAGACTCGCTTCCGCCCGGCGACCTCCTCCGAACGGTCGGGACTTTCACCCGCAGGTTGCAATCCGAAGTTTCAGGTGGCTACCTCCTTCCTCTTCAGCCAAGCTTCGCCTGTCGCACCAGATCTCGGGGATCAGGGGCATGCTGAACTGCTGAGCAACATTCGTGCCTTGCTTATGGCACAGACCTCGAGCACCGGAGGCCGACGGCTTCGAGGCGATTCGCCGGCGCGCCGTAGGTGCGAAGCGCCGCGCGCAGGCCGTAGGCGTCGCTGCCCCAACCGCCGCCGCGGATGACCCGGCCGGAGCTTTGATTGAGATTGGCACAGTTGCTGCATGCCTTTCCTGCACCAGAGTACCAGTTTGCATCGTACCAATCCAGATTCCACTCCCACATTCCACCGGCCAGGTCGCGATGACCCCACTTGCCATTACCTGTGGGGTGGCTGCCCACGGCAATGAAGGGGCTATCGTCGCTGTACACGTCATTCGCGAGCGTCTTGGTCACCGACGGGTCCGTCGCTCCCCAAGGGTACAGCCGGTTGTCACTCCCGCCCGCCGAGGCATACTCCCACTCGGCCAGCGTCGGCATCCGCCCGCCATCCCACGCACAGAAGGCCGCCGCCTCGTACCAGGACACGCAGCTGATGGCGTACGTCTCATTCGCCCCAGGCGCGTCGGTCCACGTCTCGTTGCCCCCGCACAACTTCAGGTTGCTGATGAGCGCTGCCTGGCTGGCAGCCAGCAAAGCATTCCAACCCGCCTGCCAACCACTGTTTGCAATGAGAGGGTGCGCACCCGCCCCGACCGCAGGCGGCGTGCCATTGAACGCGGCCACAAACTTGCGGAACCGCCCCACCGTCACCTCGAACGTGTCGAGGTAGTAGTCAGCCACCGTGGCGTTGTGCTCGGGCAGCTCGTCCGAGCCTCCGCCCGCGTAGGCATCGCTGCCGCCCACGCTCCGGCCCATGGGGAAGGTGCCGCCTGGGACGAGGAGGCTTTGGCAGCAGGAGACGCCGCCGCAGTCGAGACCGCCATTGCACGATTGGCCGGGGACGCCGTACTGACCGCCGCAGGCCGGGCACGGGCCGCCGCAGTCCAGACCTGCCTCGCCCTGGTTCTTCACGCCATCGCTGCACGTCGGGACGGCGCAGACATTGGCTTTGCAGACGATGCTCTGGCAGTCGGCGTTGACGCCGCACTTGAGACCGTTTGCGCACGCGGGACACGAGCCGCCGCAGTCCTTGTCCGTCTCGTTCCCGTTCTTGATGCCGTC
>NZ_JAVHPH010000489.1:0-7733 GCF_036170495.1 Azonexus sp. | reverse complement strand
GCACGGTGGCCGAAGTTCGCCACGCCTTTTCCAAGTTCGGCGGCAACATGGGTTCCGACGGTTGCGTCGCCTTCCAGTTCAAGCATGTCGGTCAGCTAATTTTCGCCCCAGGTACTGACGAAGCGGCGCTCATGGATGCCGCCATCGAGGCCGGTGCCGACGACGTGGCGACCAATGACGACGGCTCGATTGAAGTGATCACCCCGCCGAACGACTACATGGCGGTCAAGGATGCGCTCGAAGCCGCCGGCTTCAAGTCGGAGTTCGGCGAAGTGACGATGAAGCCAGAAGGCGAAAACGTCTTTGCCGGCGAAGAAGGCGTCAAGATGCAGAAGCTCCTCGATGCGCTGGAAAACCTCGACGACGTGCAGGAAATTTACACCACGGCCGTCATCGAAGACTGACGTGCCGCGAGGTGCGTCGCCCTCGGGTGGTGCGCCTCGACCCCGCCTTGCCGAAGCAGCTAAAGGACTTCCATGAATCTTCGTTCGCTTGCCCTTGCCCTGTTCGCTGCCACGCTGAATCTTTCGGCCTACGCCGGCCAGTTGGCCTGCCCCGAACTGGCCGCCGCCGTCCAGGTCAATGCCTGCCCGAGCGAAGAAGAGCTCAAATTTACCTACAACGGTTATTGCAGCGACAACGCCAAGGCCTATGCCAATCAGACCGATTCATGCGTTCGCTACGAAGACTATCGCCAGATGAAGAACACGGCGCGCTGGGAATCGAAAGATGGCGTCTTCGACGGCTATGTCTCCTGCGATCTGCCGGCCGACAAGGTCAAGGCGCTCAAGGCAACGAGCGTGAAGGTCGTGGCGCAGGGCAAGCTGACCAAGCTGGTGTGCGGCTACCCGAGCGGGATCAATTTCACCTACCGAACAAAAGGCGGCTGCACGCTGCTCGATGAAAAAGCCTGCGCCGCTGATGCGGCCCACTGCCAGGCGAGCTGCGACTGAACCCTGAGACGCCCTGGGCGTGGCAGGCCATGACCTTGCCCGTCATCATCGACATCGAAGCCTCGGGCTTCGGCAAGGGCAGTTATCCGATCGAGATCGGCTATTTCATGCCGGACGGCAGCTCGTTCTGCACGCTGATCCGCCCGGAAGCAAGCTGGACGCATTGGGACAGTTCGGCTGAGGCGGTGCATGGCATCGCCCGCGAACAACTGGCCAGCCACGGCAAACCGGCCGTCGATGTTTGCCTGGCGCTCAATCGCAGCCTGCGTGGCCAGCGTGTTTATTGCGATGCCTGGTCCTACGATTATGTCTGGCTCAACGTGATGTACGACGCGGCCGATCTGGTGCCCTCGTTCGAGCTGCGTGACTTGCGCGAGCTGCTTGGCGAGTGCGAAAAGGCCCTGTGGCACACCACTCGGGCAGCGGTTGAAGTGCGGCTGGCGCTGCGTCGGCACCGGGCCAGCGGCGACGCGCGAACCCTGTTTGAAACCCTGCTCGAAGCCCGTCGGCAATGCACCGGCGATCTGACAGTCTGATCAGCCATGCAACGCTTCTACCCCCAGCTTTTTGTCTTCCTGTGGAGCACCGGCTTCATCGGTGCTATCAGCCTGCTCAACCTGAGGCCGCCGACAACTGCCCTCGTTGCCCATTTCATTTTTGGCGAAAATTTGACGTTGACCGTAGCATTCGGCATGGCCGTGGCCGTGCGCGGCGTTTATCTGGTGGCGAGGACGAAATGAGCAGCACCACACCGCGTATTCTGGGTATTGACCCCGGTTTGCGGATCACCGGCTTTGGTGTCATCGAAATGCATGGCAACAAGCTCGTTTATGTCGCCAGCGGCTGCATCAAGTCGAACGACAAGGAATCGCTGCCCGACCGCATCAAGACGCTGTTCGCCGGGATCAGCGAAGTCATTGCCACCTACGCGCCGAATCAGGCGGCGGTGGAAAAGGTCTTCGTCAACGTCAATCCGCAATCGACTCTGCTGCTTGGCCAGGCCCGTGGCGCGGCGCTCAGTGCGCTGGTCCATGCCGGTTTGCCGGTGGCCGAATACACGGCGCTACAGACCAAGCAGGCCGTCGTCGGCCACGGCAAGGCGACCAAGGAACAGGTCCAGGCCATGGTTATCCGGCTGCTCAACCTGCCCGGCGCACCGACCGCCGATGCCGCCGATGCACTGGCCTGCGCTATCTGCCACGCCCATGGCGGGCAAGGTCTGGGGGCGCTGGCGACGGCCGGCTATCGCGTTCGTGGCGGGCGGCTGGTAGGATGAGAACCTGTTTGAACATACAGTATCAGGATCGCCCATGATTGGAAGACTGACCGGCCTGATCGCCGAAAAGAACCCGCCGCAGATCGTGCTCGACCTCAACGGCGTCGGCTACGAGCTCGATGTACCGATGAGCACCTTCTACAACCTGCCGGCCAATGGCGAGAAGGTCACGCTGCTCACCCACTTCGCGGTGCGCGAGGACGGTCATTTTCTCTACGGTTTCCTGACTGAAGCCGAGCGCTTCGCTTTCCGCCAACTGCTTAAAGTTTCCGGCATCGGCGCCCGCACCGCGCTGTCCGTGCTCTCCGGTCTGTCGGTCAATGATCTGGCGGCGGCGGTGGCGCAGCAGGAACTTGGCCGGTTGATCAAGGTGCCCGGCATCGGCAAGAAGACCGCCGAGCGCCTGCTTCTCGAACTCAAAGGCAAGCTGGCCGACACCATCGGCGGCGTCTCGCTGCATGCGGCGGTCGACGACGCCAAACAGGATATTTCCAATGCCCTGCTCGCCCTCGGCTACAACGAGAAGGAAGCGGCCACGGCAATGAAGCAATTGCCCGCCGACATCGGCACCTCGGATGGCATCCGGGCGGCCCTCAAACTGCTGTCGAAGGTCTGATGATCGAAGAAAACGATCCCAAGCGAATGGCGCAAATCGCGCTGGTGGTGCTCCTCATCATCGGCTGCATCGCGCTTCTGCTGCCCTTCATCGGCGCCGTGCTGTTCGCCTTCGTCGTCTGGATGTGCACCTGGCCTTTCTACGCTGACAAGCTGCTGCCGCGACTGGGAGGGCGCAACACACTGGGTGCCTCCTTCATGACGCTGGCGCTGGTTCTCGTCATGCTTCTGCCGACACTGTTCCTGGCCGGCTCGCTGGCCAACGGCGCCGACAACCTGATCGATTTCCTCAAGCCCTATATCGAACAAGGACTGCCGGCAGAGCCGCCGGGCTGGCTGAGCGGCCTGCCATTCGTCGGTACGGAAATCGAGACCAGCTGGCATCGGCTGGCCGGCAATCGCGAGGAACTCAATGGGCTGGTCAAGCAGATGATCGCCCCGGCCCGCCAGTTCGCCTTGGCGCTCGGCGGCATCGCCGCCAACGGCTTGCTGCAGCTGGCGCTGGTTCTTTTCGTGACCTTCTTTCTCTATCGCGACGGCGCGGCGATCAGCAAGGCGCTCTACCTCGGCGCCCGCAAGCTGGGCGGCGAACTGGGCGAGAACATGATGGACAAGGCGCGCGGCACGGTTGTCGGCGTGATGCTCGGCATCGTCGGCACGGCGGCGGCACAGGGCACGGTGGCCATGATCGGCTTCCTGGTAGCCGGCGTTCCCGCCGCCATGCTGCTCGGTTTCGCCACCTTCTTCCTGTCGATGATCCCGGTCGGCCCGCCGCTGATCTGGGGCGGCGCGGCGGCCTGGCTGTACAGCGAAGGCCAGACCGGCTGGGCGATTTTCATGGTGCTCTACGGCCTGCTCGTGATCAGCAGCATCGACAATTTCGTCAAACCGATCCTGATCGCCCGCGGCGCCGGCATTTCCATCTTGCTCATCGCGCTCGGTGTGCTCGGCGGCGTACTGGTCTTCGGCTTCATTGGCATCTTTCTCGGCCCGGTCTTGCTGGCGCTCGGCGACATGCTGCTGCAGCGCTGGCTTCGTGAGGAACCCCACGCATGATCGAAACCGACAAACTGAGTCCCGGCGCGATTCCCACGGTCGACCGGATCATTGCCCCAAATTCCAAATCGGCCCAGGAGGAAGCGCTCGAACGCGCCCTGCGCCCCAAGCGGCTGGCCGACTACACCGGTCAGGTGAAAATCCGCGAACAGCTTGAAATCTTCATTCAGGCGGCGCGTAACCGCAGCGAATCGCTCGACCACGTGCTGCTCTTCGGCCCGCCGGGGCTGGGCAAGACGACGCTGGCCCACATCGTCGCCGCCGAAATGGGCGTCAACCTGCGCCAGACTTCCGGCCCGGTCCTCGAACGGGCGGGCGATCTCGCTGCCATCCTGACCAATCTCGAACCGCACGACGTGCTGTTCATCGACGAAATCCATCGCCTGAGTCCAGTCGTTGAGGAAATCCTCTACCCGGCGCTCGAAGACTTCCAGATCGACATCATGATCGGCGAAGGCCCGGCCGCTCGCTCGGTCAAGCTCGATCTGCCGCCGTTCACGCTGGTCGGCGCGACAACGCGGGCCGGCATGCTGACCAACCCGCTGCGCGACCGCTTCGGCATCGTCGCCCGCCTGGAGTTCTACACGGCGGAAGAGCTGCGGAGCATCGTCAGCCGCTCCGCCGCGTTGCTCAACGCACCGATCGACCTGGAAGGCGCCTTCGAAATCGCCAAACGCTCGCGTGGCACGCCGCGCATCGCCAACCGCCTGCTCCGTCGCGTCCGCGACTACGCCGAGGTCAAGGCCGATGGCAACATCACGCGTCGCGTCGCTGACAACGCGCTGGTCATGCTCGACGTCGATTCGGCCGGGCTCGACATCATGGACCGCAAGCTGCTGTCGGCCATCATCGACAAATTCGGCGGTGGCCCGGTCGGCGTGGACAACATTGCCGCCGCCATCGGCGAAGCGCGCGACACCATCGAGGACGTGCTCGAACCCTATCTGATCCAGCAAGGCTACCTGCAGCGCACCCTGCGCGGCCGCATCGCGACGCCCGCCGTCTATCGCCACCTCGGTCTGGCCGAGCCGGCCAGTGCGGTCGTTCGCGACCTGCTGGCCGATAGCTGATCAGGCTACGTTGTCGCTCGGGACGGACTCCGCCCCGGCCAGGCAGACGCGATTGCGTCCGGCAGCCTTGGCCGCATAGAGCGCCGTATCGGCCCGGCTCACCGTATGGTCGGTGGACTCGGTGCCGTCGAACTGGGCAACGCCGACGCAGATTGACACCCGAATCGCCGGCGTGTGCGGACAAGGGATGCTCTCCGCCACGGCCTGCCGAAGTTTTTCGGCGATCTGCCGACCCTCTTCGGCGGCGCAGCCGGGCAGCACCATGAGAAATTCTTCGCCCCCCCAACGCACAGCGAAATCGGCGGAGCGCAGCGTCGACCGTAGCTGGTGCGCGACGCTGGTCAGCACCTCGTCGCCAACGCGGTGGCCATAACGGTCGTTGATGCTTTTGAAGTGGTCGACGTCGGCGAGCAGGACGGTGATGGCTTGGGGATTGCGCCGATAGTTGGCCATCAATTTGTCGATCAGGATGCTGAAGGCGTGGCGATTGAGCAGGCCGGTCAGCTTGTCGGTCGACGCCATTTCCTCGATTTTCGACTGGTAGCGGCCAAGAGCGAGGTAGGTCAGGAAAATGACGACCAGCGTGACGGCCAGGCTGATCGCCAGATTGACGTACAGCGTTCGGCGAATGCCGGCCAGCGAAACGTCTTCGTTTTGTTCGACGAACAGATACCACTTGAGTTCGGAGACGTAATTGACGTTGAGAATGTGGTTGTCGCCGCCATCGAGGAACTGATACGAGCCGCTGCGTTCGGCCAGGATGCGGTCAAGGATCGCGGCCAGCCCCGGTTGGCTGCGCAGATCAGGCGCCTGGCCTTTCAGGCCGCCATGGAGGACAACGTGACCGGTGGCGTCGGTAAAGTAAATGGTGCGCTGGAAGCGGGCCTGGTATTCCTGGATCAGGCGGCGAACTGAATCGACGGTGAGGCCGATGCCGGTGGCGCCGATGTATTGCCCGGCAAAATCGGAAACGCGGTAATTGATGAAAATGGTCAGCTTGTCGTCGTTGGCCAGATCGGGATCGACGTTGATTTCGTAGTCGTCCCGCATATTGCGGACCCGGTAGTACCAGGCATCGCGCGGCTCGCCTTCGGACACCTGCTTGAAAGCGCCGTCGCCGGTGTAGTAATTCGCGGTCTTTTCGGAGACGAAGAAGCTGCTGAAGGCGTTGTTGCGCAGTTTAACCTCAGCCAGATAACGGGCTAATTCGCGGTCATCCTTCTCGCCGCGGAGTACCCAATCGCGCAAGAAAGTGTCGTGGGCCATGGTCGACGAAATGAGAACGGGCCGGACCAGATCCTTCTGAATCTCTGAATAGATGTTGCTGGAAGTTAGCGGCAGATCCTGGCCGATGATGGCGCTGCGGATAGCTTCCTTGGAGACGAAATAGCCGAACAGCGTTGTGGCGAAAAAACCGGCACTGAGGAGCAGGCTCAAGAGCAGGATCAGGCTGCGTCGATCACTGATTTTTAAATGGCGGGGCATGGCGCCAATTATGTGGGACGGTGCCCGGGAATACCATGAATTCGCGTGGTTTTGTTGGCGAAAAAGTGTTGTTCTGGAAACAGATCGTTACAAAAAAATGCTGCGGCGCAAGGTAAAATCCCGGGATGAAATTCGAGCCGAAATCCAACGCCTTCACCATTCCCGTCCGCGTTTATTACGAGGATACGGATGCCGGCGGCGTCGTTTACTACGCCAATTACCTCAAATTCTTCGAACGCTGCCGCACCGAGTGGATGCGTTTTGCCGGCCATGACCAGTCGGCGCTGGCCGCTGAAGCCGGCATCGGTTTCGTCGCCCGCAAGGCGAGCTGTGAGTATTTGAAGCCGGCTCGCCTCGACGACGAACTGATCGTCGGCCTCGAAGTCGAAAAACTGACCCGCGTCCGTGTCGTATTCCGCCAGCACGTCCGCCGCGGCGACGTCGAACTGGTCACCGGCACCGTCGAAATCGCCTGCGTCAACATGGCGACCATGACGCCCTCCGCCATCCCCGATTTCCTGCACAGCAAACTGGAAGCGCTTAAATGAACGTCACCCAGGATCTTTCCATCCTTCACCTCATCCTCCAGGCCAGCGCGGTCGTTCAGGCCGTCATGGCCTTGCTCGCTGGCGTCTCGTTCATGTCCTGGTACTACATTTTCATGAAGATGTTTGCCGTCAAGCAGGCGCGGGCCAAGACCGAAAATTTCGAGCGCGATTTCTGGTCCGGCGGTGACCTCAACAACCTGTTCAACAGCGCGGTCAATGACCGCCATCAGGCTGGTTCGATGGAGCGCATCTTCGAAGCTGGCTTCCGCGAGTTCACCAAGCTGCGCGGCCAGAAGAACCTCGAATCCAAGGACATCGTCGACGGCTCGCGCCGCGCCATGCGCGCCACTTTTCAGCGCGAGATGGATTCCCTTGAAGCGCACCTTGCCTTCCTTGCCTCGGTCGGTTCGGTCAGCCCCTACATCGGCCTGTTTGGCACCGTCTGGGGCATCATGCACGCCTTCCGTGGCCTCTCCAACGTCGGCCAGGCGACGCTCGCCTCGGTTGCGCCGGGTATCGCCGAAGCGCTCGTCGCCACGGCCATCGGCCTGTTCGCAGCCATCCCGGCCGTCCTTGCCTACAACCGCTTTTCGCATGACATCGACCGTCTGGCGACACGCTACGAGTCGTTCATGGAGGAATTCTCCAATATCCTCCAGCGGCAGATGAGATAGGGCCATGCGCCAGCGTCGTCTAAAAAGCGAAATCAACGTCGTTCCCTACATCGACG
>NZ_JAVHPH010000488.1:0-7747 GCF_036170495.1 Azonexus sp. | reverse complement strand
TCGCCGACAACCGCACCCTGCTCGCCCACATGCTCTACGAACTGCGCGACCTCAAACCAGTCGCCGCCAGCTGGAACCCGTCCGGCATCGCCAGCGACCATTACAAGCTCACGACCGATCTGCGCCCCTACGTCGGCAAGGACGCGATCCTGATCACCGACACGGCGCCGGGCGCTGATTTCGCCCCCCGCTTCGCCCGCATCGACAAACTCGCCACGCTCAAGGCGCCGCTCGACGCCACGACTAGCCGCGACATGGATGTTTACCTGCTGCATGACTTCAAGGGTTACTGAGCTGCGCATTGCCGGCGTCGTTTTTGCGCTGCTGGCGGTGCTCTTCGTCGCTTTCCCGGAAATCGACCTAGCTGCCAGCCGGGTTTTCTACCACGACGGCAAATGGGCGTTTTCCGGCGGCAACTGGCCGCTGTTCGAAGTGCTCTACCGCGGCACGCCGCGGGCCGGACAGGCGCTGCTCGTCATCCTCGCCGGCGGCCTGTTGCTCGGCAATTTCAAGCGTCTGCGCTGGCTGCATGCGCGGCGGACGACCTTCGGCTTCCTGCTCGCCGCCGCGCTGCTCGGACCGGTGCTGCTCGTCGACGCGACGCTCAAGGATGGCTGGCACCGGGCTCGCCCGGCGACGGTGGCCGAATTCAACGGCCCCTTGAAATTCACCCCCGCCTTCGTGCCGAGCGACCAGTGCCCCAAGAATTGCTCCTTCGTCAGCGGCCACGTCGCCACCGCCGCCTTCGTCATGGCCTTCGGCTGGCTCGCGGCGCCGGCAACCCGTCGGCGCTGGCTGCTGGCCAGCCTGGCCACCACTACCCTGCTTGCCGTGGTGCGCATGACCGCCGGCGGGCATTTCTTGTCCGACACGATTTTTGCGTGGTTCGCGACGTATTTCAGCCTGTGGCTGACGGAATGGGTTTTCCGGCGGCTGAAATGGCTGCCGTCGAGCGAAAAATGAGCATTCCCACGGTCAACCGGAAATAACGCCCAAAATCAAAAACCGCCGAATCCGGCGGTTTTTTGTTTTTGGGTCGCGCCCGATCAATCGCCCCGAGTATCAACCCCTTCGGAAATCCGAACGCCCGCCCTGCCGAATCCTCGGAAATCCGCCACCCTCGCCGCTTCACCCCGAAAAATCCCATAAAAATCAATCCCCGGCAAAACCGTTGTCGCTGGCATGGCACGTGCAATGAAAGAAAAACCGGGCACCCCCCGCCCGACCACAACACCGCACAGGAGACAACATGACCCAACAACCAACCCATCGCCTCGAACACGACCTGCTCGGCGACCGCCAGGTCCCGGCCGGCGCCTATTACGGCGTTCATACGCTGCGCGCCCAGGAAAACTTCGCCATCACCGGCATCTCGATCGCCGTTTACCCGGACCTGATCGGCGCCCTGGCCCAGATCAAGCAGGCCGCCGCCCAAGCCAACCAGCAGCTCGGCCTGCTCGACGCCAAGCGCGCCGATGCCATCGCCGCCGCCTGCCGCGAAGTCATCGATGGCCAGTGGCACGAGCAGTTCGTCGTCGACGTCATCCAGGGTGGTGCCGGCACCTCGACCAACATGAACGCCAACGAGGTGATCGCCAACCGGGCGCTCGAAATCCTCGGTCACGCCCGCGGCGAGTACCAGTATCTACACCCGAACGAGCACGTGAACATGAGCCAGTCGACCAACGACGTCTATCCGACGGCGCTCAAGCTCGCTACCTACGTCGGTATCTTCCGCCTGGTCGAGGCCATGGCCTACCTGCGCCGCGCCTTCGAGCGCAAGGCCGAGGAATTCGCCGACGTGCTGAAGATGGGCCGCACCCAGCTGCAGGATGCGGTGCCGATGACCCTCGGCCAGGAATTCTCGACCTACGCCGTGATGTTGGGCGAAGACGAGGAGCGCCTCAAGGAAGCCGCCCTGCTCATCCGCGAAATCAACCTCGGCGCCACCGCCATCGGCACCGGCATCAACGCCCACCCCGACTACGCCGCCATCGTCTGCCGCAAGCTGGTCGAGATCAGCGGCATCCCCGTGCTCACCGCCCCAAACCTGATCGAAGCGACGCAGGACTGCGGCAGCTTCGTCCAACTGTCCGGCGTGCTGAAGCGCGTCGCCGTCAAGCTGTCGAAAGTCTGCAACGACCTGCGTCTGCTCTCCTCCGGTCCGCGCGCCGGTTTCGGCGAAATCAACCTGCCGCCGCGTCAGGCCGGCTCATCGATCATGCCGGGCAAGGTCAATCCGGTCATCCCGGAAGTGGTCAACCAGATCGCCTTCGAAGTGATCGGCAACGACACCACCGTCACTTTCGCCGCCGAAGCCGGCCAGCTGCAGCTCAACGCCTTCGAGCCGATCATCGCCCACAGCCTGTTCAAGAGCGTGCTGCACCTCGGCAAGGGCTGCAGGACGCTGGCCGACTACTGCGTCGACGGCATCACCGCCAACCGCGAGACGCTGCGCGCCAGCGTCGAGCGTTCAATCGGCATCGTCACCGCGCTGAACCCCTACATCGGCTACGCCAACGCCACCGAAATCGCCGCCGAAGCCCATCTCAGCGGTCGCGGCGTCGCCGAGATCGTGCTCGAACGCAAGCTGATGAGCCCCGAGCAACTGGCCGACGTGCTGCGCCCGGAAGTGCTGACCAAGCCGCAAATGATCCTGCCGCGGGCGGCGTAAGGAAACGCTGATTTCTTCCCCACCGTTCGGGCTGAGCCCGTCGAAGCCCTTGCTGCACGGCCCTTCGACAGGCTCAGGGCGAACGGGGGAATTGATTGGCGGGTTAATAACGAACCTTCATCCCATGCACACCCCAAGGAAACCCTCATGAAAATGAACCGGTTAACCACCCTGATCATGATCGCCATGGTGCTCGGCGTCATCGTCGGCTACGCCTGCAACACGCTGGCCAGCGGCCCGGCCGCGGCCAAGGAAATCGCCGGCTATTTCGGCATCCTGACCGACATCTTCCTGCGCCTGATCAAGATGATCATCGCCCCGCTGGTCTTCGCCACCCTGGTCGTCGGCCTGGCCGGCATGGGTGATTCGAAGACCGTCGGCCGGATCGGCGCCAGAGCACTCGGCTGGTTTGTCGCCGCCTCGCTGTGTTCGCTGGCGCTCGGCCTGCTGTTCGCCAACCTGCTGCAACCGGGCGCCGATCTCGGCGTGCCGCTGCCCGAAGTCGGTGCCGCCGTGGGTCTGAAAACCAGCGCGCTGAACCTCAAGGATTTCATCACCCACGTCTTCCCGAAGAATTTCTTCGCGGCGATGGCGGCCAATGAAATCCTGCAGATTCTCGTCTTCGCCGTCTTCTTCGGCCTGGCGCTCGGCCATCTGCACAACCAGACGGCGCGTAGCCTGGTGAACACGATGGAAGAAGTCGTACACGTCATGCTCAAGGTCACCGACTACGTCATGCGCTTCGCCCCGATCGGCGTCTTCGGCGCCGTCGCCGGCATCATCACGACCCAGGGCCTGGGCATGTTGGTCGTCTTCGGCAAGCTGCTGGCCAGCTTCTACATCGCCCTGGCCGTGCTGTGGCTGGTGATCATTGCGGCCGGCTACTTCGTGCTCGGCAAGGAAGTCTTCCGCCTGCTCAAGCTGGTGCGCAGCCCGATGCTGCTCGGTTTCTCGACCGCCAGCAGCGAATCGGCCTACCCCAAGCTGATGGAGCAGCTCGAGAAATTCGGCGTGCGCGACCGCATCACCGGCTTCGTGCTGCCGCTTGGCTACTCCTTCAACCTCGACGGCTCGATGCTCTACTGCGCCTTTGCCGCGCTGTTCATCGGCCAGGCCTATGGCATTGATCTCAGCCTGACGACGCAGATCACCATGCTGCTGGTCCTCATGATCTCCAGCAAGGGCGTCGCCGGCGTGCCGCGTTCCTCGCTGGTCGTCGTCGCCGCCGTGCTGCCGATGTTCGGCCTGCCCGAGGCCGGCCTGCTGCTGATCCTCGGCATCGACCACTTCCTCGACATGGGGCGGACGGCGACCAACGTACTCGGCAACGCCATTGCCACTGCCGTCGTCGCCCAGTGGGAAGACGGTATCGATCCGGTGGACGAGGTGCTTGCTAAAATCGACGAAGCGCTGCCGGTGCCGGGCGAGGAGGCAGTTCCCGTTCCGGCGGCGTAAAGCCAGACGCAGAGGCGCAGAGACGCGGAGAAAATCAAAAAAAGACATGCCAGGGCAACGCCACTCACCCGCAAGGTGATCTGCCCCAGGCGATTAAGTCCTTGTTTTTCCTCCGCGCCTCTGCGCCTCTGCGTCGAAAATCCAGCCAATACTTTTTGCCCACCCCGGAGCCCCCCGCGCCGGGTCATTTTTTGAGTTCGCCATGACGATCGACTGGTTCATCCTCGCCCCCGCCGCCTTCTTCGCCGGCATGGTCGACGCCGTGGTTGGCGGCGGCGGCTTGATCCAGATTCCGGTGCTGCTCTCCGCCTTCCCGCAGAACGGCATCCCGACGCTGTTCGGCACCAACAAGGTGTCGAGCATCGCCGGCACCGGCGCCTCGCTGTGGCGCTACGCCCGCGCCGTGCGCATTCCCTGGCGCCTGGTGCTGCCCGCCACCGCCGCCGCGCTGCTCGGTGCCTGGCTCGGCGCCGCCGTGGTCGCCTGGATTCCGCGCGAAGCCATGCGGCCGCTGGTCGTCGTCATGATGCTGGCCGTCGCCATCTACACCTTCCTGCGCAAGAACCTCGGGCAGGAGGAAACGCACGAAGCGCGCCCCGGCGACCTCTGGCGCGGCGCCCTGCTCGGGCTGGTCATCGGCTTCTACGACGGTTTCTTCGGGCCGGGCACCGGCAGCTTCCTGATCTTCGGCTTCGTCCGCCTGTTCGGCATGGATTTCATCCGCGCCTCGGCCAGCGCCAAGGTCGTCAATTTCGCCACCAACCTTTCGGCCATCGGCTTCTTTGCCAGCCACGGCCCCATCCTGTGGGCGGTCGGCCTGACCATGGCGGCCTGCAACCTGGCCGGCGCCTGGGTCGGCACCCACCTCGCGCTGAAACACGGCGCCGGCTTCATCCGCAAGGCTTTCCTCGGTGTCGTTAGCGTGCTGATCATCAAGCAGTTGGTTGAAATTTTCTGAGGTTGCGGCTTGCCTATCGAAAATCCGATGCCCCGCATCGGCCAAGCCTCGACATTCCGTCAAACGCACCGGGCATCAGAAATCCGCCCCCCAATAAATCAAGCACTTAAAAAACCCGCCATCGCCCAAATATCTGGCACGCCCCGTGCTGATTAACGATTAAGAAACCAATTCCCGGTTTCCTCAATGTACAAGGAGATTCAATGAACCGCTTCCTCGCCCGCTGCGCGCTGATCGCCGTGGCCTTCTGCCAGGCGCTCCCGGCTTTCGCCGACAAACCCAACGTCGTCATCCTGGCTACTGGCGGCACCATCGCCGGGGCCGGCGCCGATGTGGCCAAGAGCGCCACCTATCAAGCCGCCAAGGTGCCGGTCGATAAATTGATCGCCGGCATTCCGACCCTCGCCGACGTCGCCCAGGTGCGCGGCGAGCAGGTCTTCCAGATCGCTTCCGAGAGTTTCACCAACGAGCACCTGTTGAAGCTCGGCAAACGCGTCGCGGCGCTGGCCAAACAGGCCGACGTCGACGGCATCGTCATTACCCACGGCACCGACACGCTGGAAGAAACCGCTTACTTCCTCAACCTCGTGGTGCATACCGACAAGCCCATCGTCGTTGTCGGCTCGATGCGTCCGGGCACGGCCATGTCGGCTGACGGCATGCTCAACCTGTCGAACGCGGTCAGCGTCGCCGCCAGCCAGGATGCGCGCGGCAAGGGCGTGCTGGTCACGATGAACGACGAGCTGAACAGCGGCCGCGACGTCGCCAAGATGATCAACATCAAGACCGAAGCCTTCAAGAGCCCGTGGGGCCCGCTCGGCATGGTCGTCGAGGGCAAGAACTACTGGTTCCGCCTGCCGGCCAAGCGTCATACGGTCAACTCGGAATTTGACATCGAAACCATCGACACCCTGCCCGCCGTCGAAATCGCCTACGGCCACGGCAACGTCAGCGACACCGCCTATCGTGCGCTGGCCGACAAGGGCGCCAAGGCCATCATCCACGCCGGCACCGGCAACGGCTCGGTCGCCGCCCGCGTCGTCCCGACCCTGCGCGAACTGCGCGCCAAGGGCGTTCAGATCATCCGCTCCTCGCACGTCAATGCCGGCGGCTTCGTGCTGCGCAATGCCGAACAGCCGGACGACCAGTACGACTGGGTCGTCGCCCACGACCTCAATCCGCAGAAGGCCCGCATCCTGGCTGCCGTCGCCATGACCAAGACCAGCGACAGCAAGGAACTCCAGCGCATCTTCTGGGAATACTGAGCCAACGCAGTTTGACTAGCTAAGCCAGAGGCGGGCGCAGCAGCCCGCCACACTCCCCACGTTTCAGACAGACACCGATGCCGCATCGCAGATGCCGGCAGGGACCCACTTTTTCTCGAATCAAGGATCGCACCATGAAAAAACTCGTACTCGCCATGACCGCCGCCGGCCTCTGCTCGGCCTTCGCTCCCGCCCAGGCCGGCGAACTGGACGACATGAAGGCTGCCATGCAAAAAATGCAGGAGCGCATCGCCCAGCTCGAAGCCCAGGCCAAGGAAGCCCCGCGCGCCGCACCGGACAGCAAAGCGCCGGTGCTCTCCAACTCGTCACTCGGCGCCAATGCCAACGTCACCGTTTACGGCAAGATCGACCTGTTCACCGAATACAACAGTGGCGGCGGCAAGGGCGACCGTCTGTCGCTCGAATCCGGCGGCCTCAACGGCACCCGCCTCGGCATCAAGGGCGGCGCCGACATCACGGAAGGCGTCCGCGGCGTCTTTCAACTGGAAAGCGGCATCTTCCTCAACAAGGGCACGCTGGCCCAGGGCGGGCGGCTGCTCGGTCGCCAGGCCTACGCCGGCATCGAAGGCAAATACGGGCGCCTGACCGCCGGCCGCCAGTACTCGCCGGTCTACAACGCCATCATCAATTACGACGCCTACGAGCAGGGTTACGGCTCGCCGACCACCGACGGCAACGTCAGCACCGGCTCCACCCGTTTCGACAACTCGCTGGTCTATGCCAGCCCGAAATTCAAAGGGCTGAGCGCCAACCTCATGCTGGCGCTGGGCGGCGAAACCGGCAAGTCTTCGGACGCCATTGCTCTCGCCGTCAATTACGAAAACGGCCCCTTCGACATGAGCGTCGCCTATCAGGACGACGACCACGCGAGCAGCACGACGGCACACACCGAAAACGCCTTCATCGGTGTCGGCTACCAGATCATGAAAACCAAGCTGCTCGCCGGCTACGGCCACGCCGTCACGACGCCGGACGCTGGCCTCAAGACGACGCGCCATGAATGGATGGTCGGCAGCCGCACGGCCGTGACCGGCACCGGCAAACTGCTGCTCTCCTACGGCGAAGGCCAGACCGAGAACAGCAACCCGGACAACAAGGGCAGCGTCGCCACCATCGGCTGGCTAGAAAGCATCGGCGCCCAATCCGCCGTCTACGGCATCTTCTCCGCCCACAAGAACAGCGCCGGCTCGGCCCTGGTCCCGATGGGCACCAGCTCAGCCGCCAACTACACAGTCAATCCGGGCGATTCGGCTTACGGGCTGGCGCTGGGGTATCAGTACTGGTTCTAAGCGGGGCACGCTGCACGGCGAAACCCAGGCGGGTTATAGTGGTCCCCGTTTTCAAGACAGCGGTTTAAGCTGGGCGCTGTCATAA
>NZ_JAVHPH010000487.1:0-7751 GCF_036170495.1 Azonexus sp. | reverse complement strand
GCGAGCAGGGTCACCACTGCCCGCCGGGGCAATGTTTGGAGCATGAGGGTCACCTCGGGAAGGGAGAGGGGCGGTCACTCCCTCCCCTTCAAGGGGAGGGCCGGGGTGGGGATGGGTCTAAAGCCGGTTCGGCCGGAACCCATCCCCCTCCCAGCCTCCCCCTTGAAGGGGGAGGAGCGTCAGCGGGGCGGCTTACTTGGCCTTGACGGCGCTATTCCACTGCTTGAGGAATTCGAGCCGCTTGGCCTGGTCAAGGTAGGTCAACAGGCCGGTGCCGATGGTCACCGGACGCAGCGCGTCGCCGAGCTGCTTCTTCAGACCGCTGGCCGTGGTCTCGCCTTCGACGTCGGCGCGGATGGCGTAGAGATCGGCCTTGCTGGCGATGATCTCCTGGCCCTTCTTCGACAGCACGAAATCGAGCCACAGCTTGGCGGCGTTCGGGTTCTGGGCCTGCTTGGCAATGAACATCACCCGGCTGATGACCAGCGTGTAGTCCTTGGGCAGCACGATGCCGAGCGACGGGTCTTTCTTGGCCCGGGTCAGCGCGTAGGCGCCATTCAGGTTGTAGCCAATCAGGTTCTCGCCGGAGGCGATGCGTTCCATCATCGTCCCGGTCGACGCCTGCACCTTGGCCTGGACAGCGCCCAGCGCCTTCTGCAATTCGGCGAAGCCGGCGGCATTGACCTGCTTGTCCTGGGTGACCAGCATGAAGCCGACACCGGATTTTTCCGGGTCGTAGGTATTGACCTTGCCCTTGTATTTCGCCGACTGGCTGTTGAGCAGCTTGACGAAGTCGGCGTGGCTTTGCGGCACTTCATTGGCCGGCACCAGGCGCTTGTTGTACACGATGCCGATCGGCTCGTAGGTGGTGCCGAAGGCTTCGTTCTTCCAGTTGGCCCAGGCCGGCAGGCTGGCCGTTTCGGCCGACTTGTGCGGCTGCGCATAGCCGTCATTGACCAGCTTGATCTGCAGGTCCATGGCCGACGACCAGGTGACGTCGGCCGAACTGCCGGCTGCCGTCTCCGAGATGAAGCGGTTGTACAGCTCGGTCGTGCTCATGTTGCTGTACTCGACCTTGATCGCCGGGTACAGGGTGCGGAATTCGCGGATCAGGTGATTGGTCTGTTCGTTATCGGTGACGCCGTAGATGGTCAGCTTGCCTTCCTTCTGGGCGGCGGCGATCAGGTCGGGGGAGGACTGGGCAAAGGCCGGCGTGGCGAAGCCGAAGGCACCGGCGAGCAGGCCGGCGAGCAGGCCACGCTGGAAAGTGCGACGAGTGATGTTCATGATTGTCTCCTGTCTGTTCATTTTTGCATTCGGCTCGCCCGTTGGCGAGCCGTGTAAAGCAGATGCTAGCGGGCCAGCCTTTCGATCCCCTTTCGGCGGTGGCCCGTTTTTGGGCTTTTTTTGCCGTCGACCGTAGGGCCAGCCTTTGTTTCTATGGTCGTAGGGCCGGCCCCTGTTGGCGCAGTGGTCAGAACTTGTAGCGGGCGCCGAGCATCAACGAGGACGGCGAATAATTGGCCGGCAAACCGGAGCTGCTGTCGTAGCCCTGGCAGGTGCCGCCGGCGCACAGCGAGTTGGTGCCACCATTCTGGTTGGTAACCTTGGCGTAGAAGGCGTAGAGATCGGTCTGTTTGTCGAGGGCAAACTCGTAGCCGACGCCGAAGTGATCGGAGTCGCGGTCGGTGCTCATGCGGTCGTCGAGGTGGCCGTAGACGGCGCGGAAGGTATGGCGGTCCATGAACGGCACGACAGCGCCCAGCCACCAGATGTTGCGGTCGAGGCTCTTGTAGGTGGCGGCGCCTTCCTGGGTATCCTCGCCATGCAGGAAATGGGCGTACAGCTTGGCAAAGCCGACGTCGTAGCGGGCGGCGAGGTTCCACGCGGTGCGCTGCTTGCCCTCGGTAGCCGGTGCGCTGACCGTGCCCATGCGCTGGAACGACAGGTAGCCGGCGCCGACGTACAGCGGCCCGTTGGCGTAGGTCAGGCTGGCGCTGGCGCCCTTGCCTTCGTCGTCCGGCCCGGTGTTGCTATTGCCCGGCGCGCCGCCGGTCACCCCGACGTTGGCGTCGCTGTTGTTTTCCATGCCGGCCGAGTAGGCGAGCTTGCCCTGGAAGCCGGCCAGCTTCGGCGTCGTGTAGAACACGCCGTTGTCGAAGCGGCTGGCGGCGGCACCGGCCCACAAACGGAAGGCGGTGGCACCGGTGACGCCGAACGGGTCGGTCGGACTGGTGATCGCGTAAATCGGCGCATAGTCGCGGCCGAAGCGGATGTCACCGAATTTCTTGCTGTTCAGGCCAACGAAGGTATTGCGCGAGAAAATGGCGACGCCGGTGCTGTTGACCGAGGCCGATGACGCATCGCCCTGGCCGGGATTGCTGACGTTGCTGGAGTGACCGGTATTCTGGCCGTTGTCGATGGAAACGCCGGCTTCGAGCTGGAAGTAGGCGGTCAGGTCGTCGCCAAAGCTGCGCTGGCCCTTGAAACCGAGTCGGCTGGCCGAACCGAGGCCGCTCTGGACGCGGGCCTTGGTACCCCGGCCGTAGTCGCCGATCTCGACGCCGGCATCGGCGATGCCGTAGATGGTCAGGCCGTTCGGCATCGACAGGCCCTTGCCCTTGTTGTCCGCCACGTCCTTGCTGGCTTTTTCGGCTTTCTTGGTGGCGCTGGCGGCGGTTGCCGCGGTCGCTTTGAGGACTTCCTCGAGTTTTTCGAGGCGGGCCTTTTGCGCCGCAATCTCGGCCTGCAGTTCGTCCATCGTGGCAGCATGAACCGGGGCGGCCAGGGCCAGGCTGCCGAAGCAGGCCAGGATGGCGAGGTTGATCGGATGTTTGTGCATGGTGTCTCCTCCTTGTTGGAATTTCCGGGGTATCGACCGGCAAATACGGCACCGGGTGGGAGGTGATTAGAGACAAACAGGCTTTCGATTTGCTTTCGCTGCCTTGAAGCGGAACAATCGCCGGCAATGAGTCCGGAGCGCGGCGAGTACCCTGCCCAGAAACCGGCCGAGGAGACATGAAATGAGAATTCTGCTGGTCGAAGACCACCCGGAACTGTGCGAATGGGTGGCCAAGGCGCTGCGCCAGGATGGCTATGCCGTCGATACGGCCGATTGCGGCAATCACGCCGAGCATTACCTGTTGACCGGGGAATACGACGGTGTGCTGCTCGATCTGTCGCTGCCCGGCAAGGATGGCCTCGACGTGCTGCGCAGCTTGCGGGCGCGCGGCTCGCGGGTGCCGGTGCTGATCTTTACGGCGCGCGGCTCGGTCGATGACCGGATCAAGGGGCTCGACCTGGGGGCCGACGACTACCTGCCCAAACCTTTTGTGCTGGCCGAACTGGAAGCCCGGCTGAAAGCCTTGTTGCGCCGCTCGGTCGGGCAGAACCCGGTGGTTCGCCTGGGCGATCTCGAATTCGATACGGTCAGTCGTCAGTCCAGCGTACGCGGCGCGGCGCTAGCCCTGACGCCGCGCGAACTGGCTGTGCTTGAAGCGCTGCTGGCGCGGATAGGGCGGCCGGTGGCGCGCGATGCGCTGTTCGAAAAGGTCTTTAGCCTGGATCAGGATGCGCGGGCCGAAGCCATCGAAATTTATGTCTGCCGCCTGCGCAAGAAACTGGAAGGTTCCGGCGTCTGCATCACCACGGTCCGCGGCCTCGGCTATCTGATCGACGCCGGCCAACCGGAGGCGGAATGAAGTCGCAGAGCCTGAAGCGGCGGCTGGCGATCTGGCTGGTCGGCGTGCTCTCCGCGCTGCTCACGGTCGACGCCTGGCTGAGCTACAGCGATGCGCTGAAGGCGGCCAACCAGGCTTACGATCGCTCGCTGTCGGCGTCGCTGAAAGGGATCGCCGAACGCATCTACGCCACCGAGCAGGAGGTCGTCGTCGATATTCCCTATTCGGCGCTCGAACTGTTCGAAGCCGGCAGTTCGGACCGCATTTTCTACAGCGTCGGCATGCCGGGTGGAGAGCTGATTACCGGCTATGAGGGCATGCCGCTGCCGACCCGCATCGAGCCCAATACCGCGGTGTTCTACGACGGCGTCTACAAGGGCCAGCCGCTACGCCTGGGGGCCTTGCTCAAACCGCTCTATCGCAAGGAATTCCCCAAGCCGGTGCTGATCGTCTTTGGCGAGACGACCAATACCCGGCACGAGGTGGTGCACAGCCTGTTCATCGGCGAGGTGACGCGCAAGGCCTTGCTGATCGTCGTCGCCCTGGCCGTCGCGCTGTTTGCGACGATGATCGCCGTGCGGCCGATCGACAAGCTCGGCAAAAGCATCCGCGTCCGGCCCGACGACGATTTGACGCCGGTCGATGCGGTCGACGTACCGAGCGAAGTCAAACCGCTGGTCGCCGCCATCAACCTGCACATGGAACGTATCAACGCCATGGTCGAGGCCCGCCGCCGCTTCATCACCGATGCCGCGCACCAGTTGCGGACGCCGCTCGCCGTGCTCAACACCCAGGCTGAATTCGCCCTGCGCCAGCACGGCGAAAGCGACATGCGGCCAGCGGTCGAGGCGCTGCACCACAGTCTGGGCAGCGCCATCCGCCTGACCAACCAGTTGCTGTCGCTGTCGCGGGCCGAGCCGATCAACGGTTTCACGGCGAGGCGACAAACGGTCGACCTGGTCGCCGTGGCCCGCGACATGGTCGTCGAGTTGCTGCCGCTGGCCGGGCGCAAGGCGATCGATCTCGGCTTCGAAGATTCCGGACGACCGTTGCCGGTTTTTGGCGACCCGGTGATGCTGCGTGAAATGGTGGCCAACCTGGTCGACAACGCCCTGCGTTACACGCCGGGCAACGGGATGGTCACCGTGGCTGTGGCGCTGGCGCCGGACAAGGCCGCCAGCGCCCAGATCAGCGTGATCGACAACGGCCCGGGCATTCCGCCCGAGTTTCGCGAGCAGGTGTTTCGGCGCTTTTTCCGGCTGAATAACGCCGACTTCACTGGCAGCGGCCTGGGGCTCTCCATCGTCCGGGAGATTGTCATCGGCCATGGTGGAGAAATTGTTCTCGAGGATGCGCCGGGCGGTTGCGGACTGGCGGTCCGGGTGAGCTTGCCGCTGGCCGGCTAGCCGCGCATTCCGCGTTACCGGCGGAATACCGTGCTTCCTAAAACATCCGCGCTTTAGCTGGCGCCTTCCTCGCGTGCGAGTTTCCGGCGCATCCGGCGCGTCCCCCAGGCTACCAACCCGGCAATCAACGGGATGGAAACAGCGGTGATGACGTCGGTGTTCTGGTGATGCAATTCCTTCGTGCCCTTGGCCAGATACTGCACGAGTTGCGAGCCGTAATAGGTGAGGACGACCACCGACAGGCCCTCGACCGTTTCCTGCAGGCGCAATTGCAGCTTGGCGCGGCTGTTCATCTGGCCGAGCAATTCCTGGTTCTGGCGTTCAAGTTCGATGTCGACGCGAGTGCGCAGCAGCTGGCTGTTGCGGGCGACGCGGGCGGAGAGTTCTTCCTGGCGGCGGCTGATTGCCTCGCAGGTGTTCATCGCCGGCAGCAGGCGGCGCTGCATGAATTCAAAGAAGGTCGGCAGGCCGGAAATACGCGTTTCGCGCAGTTCCTCGATGCGCTGCATGACCAGCCCGTGATAGGCGCGCGAGGCGCCGAAACGGAAGGTGGTGCGGGCGACCGAGTGTTCGACTTCAGCGGCCAGCGCCGACAGAATGCCGAGGACGCCGCGCTCGTCGTCGGCTGATTTGGCCTGGCCGATGTGGTCCATCAGGTCGGCCAGCTGCTTTTCGCCGTCATACAGCCAGCGACCGACTTCCTTGGCAACCGGCAGGCCGAGCAGGGACATCAGGCGATAGGTTTCGATCTCGACCAGGCGCTGCACAGTGCGACCGGTCTGGCGCTGGGTCATGCCGGCATTGAGGACAAGGAAGCGCGAGAAGCCGTTGTCGATCTTGAAGTCGGTGAAAATCCAGGCGGTGTCGTCGGCGACCCGGGCAGCGACCATCGTCCGGCCGTTTGGCGTCAGGCTGGCGAGGACCGATTCCGGGCTGATTTCGTCGGTCGACCGTAGCTCGACATGGGTGGCAACGATGAGTTTGCCAGGGATGCCGGAAATCCACTCGGGATGCACCGCGTCGAAGGCGGTGACATCCGGGTGCAGTTCTTCGCCGGTGGCCAGCGGCCGGAAGAAGGTGTAGCTCGAAAACTCGGTGTGCAACTCCCAGCGCATGCGGAAGGCGCCGGTATCGATCATCATGTGCGAATCGGAGCTGTCGATCGAGTTGCAGACGTGGCCCTGGCAGAGCCTGGCGAGGTTGTCGCGGGCGGCTGGCGCTTTCTCGGTGCTGTGCTTGAAAACCAGGTGCGAGACGAGCATGGCGCCGACCAGCGGCACCGGCGGCCGGGCGTGGAATTCGTTGTTGAGGCGCTGGCGGAGCGGGTGCTCCTGCAGCTCGGAAAGCATCAGGCGTGGGTGCATGATCGTAGCGTCCGGGGATTGTTGCGGTGCACCAGATTGTAGCGCACCAATTTATTGATCCGGCAATCCCGTTCGCCCTGAGCCTGTCGAAGGGCTGTGGGCCTGGGCTTCGACAGGCCTGTCCTGAGCCAAGTCGAAGGGCTCAGCCCGAACGGAGCTGGGGCGGGCGGCGAGGTAGCGGCCGAATTCCTTTTCCAGCCCGGGCGCCGCCTGTTCGAGCAGAAACTGGCGGAAGCGCTGGCCGGCCGGCAGCAGGCGCTTGCTGTTCATGTGCACGACGTACCAGGTGCGCTCGATCGGCGTGCCGATGACATCGAGCACACTGACCTCGGCCGTCTTCAGTTCGAGCGGCAGGGTGTGCAGCGAAATGAGCGCGATGCCCATGCCGGCCAGCACCGCCTGCTTGATCGTTTCGTTGCTGCCCATGCTGATCGTCCGGGCCGGCGTGAATAGGTGGTTCTTGAACATTTCTTCGGCGACGCGGCGCGAACCGGAGCCTTCCTCGCGCAACAGGAAGGTTTCGCCGCGCAGTTCCTGCAGGTCGAAGCGGCGTGCCTCGCGCAGCGGGTGGTCGACCGGGCCGATCAGGACGTAAGGATGGCTGGCCATCGGCTCGGCGTGGGCGTCGATCTCGACCGGAATGCGGCCCATGACGGCGAGGTCGATGGCGTTGTCCTGGAGTTTTTGGAGCAGGCTCTCGCGGTTGCCGACCGAAAACTGCACCTCGATGCCGGGATGCGCCTGCGAGAACTGGGCGAGCAGGCGCGGCATGAAATACTTGGCGGTGCTGACCAGGCCGACCGACAACTGTCCGGTTTCGCCACCGAGCAGCCCTTGCAGGTTGGCCTCGGCATCCTTGATTTCACCGAGCACGCGCAGGGCGTGGTGCATCAGCAGGTCGCCGGCATCGGTCAGGGCGACGCCGCGCCCCATGCGCTCGAACAGCGGCAGGCCGACGTTGTCTTCGAGCTGCTTGAGCTGCATCGAGACGGCCGGCGGCGTCAGGTGCAGCTCTTCGGCAGCGCGGGCGTAGCTCAGGTGGCGGGCGGCGACGACGAAGATCTGCAACTGGCGGAGCGTCAGGGTGCGGATGAAGTTCATGTTCAGGTTGGGTCGAATTTTTTGGTTGTTTAGTAAAGGGGAGTTTAACGCTGGGGTGGATTCCACGGTCAACCGGAAAAATTGATCGAAATTCAAATGTTGCGGTTGGTTGTTGGAAGCTTGCGGCTTCGATTGGCACGGGTTTCGCCCTTGCGGGGCGTCTTACTTTTTCTTGCTTCGCCAAGAAAAAGTAAGCAAAA
>NZ_JAVHPH010000486.1:0-7785 GCF_036170495.1 Azonexus sp. | reverse complement strand
TCGCCTGCTGCACCGCTTCGACCAGCGATTCGGCCGGGAAGGCCAGATCGACGGCATGCGGCTTGACCGTGATGAGCGGCAAGGGTTCAGCCGCAATGGCGACGGTCAACCCGAAAAAAAGGCTAAAAACGAAAGGCCGGAGAGTATTTGCGTTCATGAATATAAGAATACGCTAATTTATAGAAAAGGCACAAGCCATGCATTGCTGATTCATTGATTTTATTGTGCTTTATCGAAAGCAACAGGGCGAATCAAGGTGCCTGCCAAATATTCCGGCAGCGCGTTTCCTTGATCCACCAGCACGCTGCCGCCCCCAGAATGGCGCAGACGGTCGCCACCAACACCCCGTGGCGCCAGGTTTCGACGTCGTAGACACGGGCGCCGCCGACCATCTCGCCCGTCCAGCCAAGGTCCATGACCCAGCCGACGAAAGGTTGCAAGAGCGCCGCCGTCAGGAAGCCCCCCATGTTGGCGACGCTGGTCGACATACCCGAAAGGAGCGGCGGATTCACCTCCTTGGCACAGGCCCAGGTCAGACTAAAGCCGGCCGTGGTCAGGCCAAGCACGGTGAAAAGCGCATATGAAACGGCGACCGGCAGGCTGACGCAGGACAGCAGGACCAGCCAGATCGCGCCATACAGATGCGAGGTCATAATGAGCACCGGCTTGCGGCGTCCCAAACGGTCGGACAGACCGCCGATGAACAGGCAGCCGACGGCAAAGCCGCCAAACCACAGCGACAGATGCGTCGCGGCGACCGATCGCGCCAGGCCATGCACCTGCATCAGGTAAGGCGTCGCCCACAAGCCGGCGAAGGTAAAAAAGGCGCCGCACATGCCGGTATTAACCAGCAGCGGCGGCCAGGTATCGCGATTCCGGATCACCGAGAGCAGGCCGGAGATTACCGCGGTCCGGTCAAAATGGGGCTTCGGCGCGGCATGGCCAGCCTCCGGCGCGTCGCGGACGATCAGCCAGCACAGCCCGCCAAGCGCCACCGAAACGAAGCCGATGCCAATGAACACGCCACGCCAGCCGGTCGCCTGAGCCACCGCCGAAAGCGGCGCCCCGGCCAGCACCGAGCCGAGATTGCCGATCAGCATGCCGATGCCGACCATCGTGGCAAAGCGGCTTTCCTCGAACCAGACGGCGATCAATTTGAGCATGGCGATGAAGGTCACCGACACGCCGAGCCCGATCAGCGTCCGCCCAACCAGCGCCAGCTCAAGGGTCGGCGCCATACCGAAGAGGAAGCTGCCAGCCCCGCCGACCAGCCCGCCAAGGGCCAGTATCCAGCGCGGCCCGAGCGTATCGGCGAGGATGCCGGTCGGCAATTGCATCAGCGTATAAACGTAAAAATAGGTCGCCGCCAGGACCCCGAGCGAGGCGGCCGAGGTCTCGAAGGCGGCGGCCAGATCGGGCGCAATGCCAGCCGGGGCAAAACGCTGGAAGAACGACAGAATGTAGGCCACGGCGACGACGCCAAGGGCTAGCCAGCGGTGGCGCATCTGGTCGTTGGTGAGTGTTTTCATGCGGTCTCGCCTCTCGTCATCGGGCGCCGTTCGCGGCGCTGGCTTCCAAGCCCGGAGGCCCGGCGAAGCCTGTGCCGGGCCGGTAAAAATCCAGCCGCGCCCGCCCAAAGCCTTTTCACGACGCCATTTCGATCAACAAGGTCTCGATTTCCGTGCGCCCGACCGGGCTGGCCATGGCGATCAGCATGAAGCCTGGCTTGAGGAGAAAGTCCTTGTCCGGATTAAATTGCCAATTGCCGTTACGCTCGCGTACGGCCAGAAAAACGTAATTGGCGCTACGCAATTTCAACATGCCGAGCGGCTTGGGAATGAACCCGGCCGGGATCGGCACCTCTTCGACGCGCAGATTTTTCTCCGACTTGAGCATTTCGTCGAGGAAGGAAACGACATGTGGCCGAATCATCGCCGACGCGATGCGCATGCCCCCCGTAAAATCGGGCGAAACAATGGCATCGGCGCCGGCCTTGCGCATCTTTTCGATGTTGCGCGTTTCGGTACAGCGCGCCACGACGCGTAGTTCCGGCTTGAGTTGCTTGGCGGTGATGACGATCATCAGGTTGCGCGAATCGTCGCCGGTCACCGCGAACAGGCCCTTGGCATCGGCCAGATCGGCGGCAATCAGGACATCATCGTCGCTGGCATCGCCGTTCAGGTAGAGGAAGCCAATGCTCTTTTCCTTGTACTCCTCCAACTTGCGGACATCTTCGTCGATGCCGACGAAATGCCGGTTGGTCGCTTCCAGTTCGTGCGCGATGTTGCGCCCGACCCGGCCGAAGCCGCACAAAATGTAGTGGCCCTTGAGTTTTCGGATTGCTTTTTCCATGCGTTTTCTCCGCAGGGTTCCATTGAGGTCGGTTTCGAGCAGCGCCACAGTGACGACCGAAAACAGCAGCGACAGATTGCCGGCGCCGAGAATGCCGATCACCACCGTCAAAATCCGCGCTGGCTGGTTGCTGGCCATGTCGATGATTTCGCCGAAACCGATGGTGGCGACGGTAATGAAGGTCATGTAGAAGCAGTCGAACCACGAATACTTGCCTTCGGTCAGCACCATGTAGCCGATGGTACCGAACAGATGCACGGCAAACAGCATGCCGAGCGCGACATAGAGCAGCCGGAGAATATAGCCGGTCTGCAGGGTCCGGATCGGAGAGTGGCTCGAATTACCGTTCATTCCGTCAGCGGTACCGACTGGGTCATGAAGATGACGGCCTTGCCACCATCCATGTTGACATGCAACGACTCGACCAGCGGCGGATTGACCGGCTGCTCGGCATCCCATTTGATGATGAAATTGGCCCCCGAGCCACCGGAAGCGTCGTTGAGTTCAACAAATAACTCAAGCGTGCCAAGCGGCGGCACCACGGTCGGCGCCGGCACGCGCTCGTCGAGCAATTTGCCGCCGGTATCGAAATACCGGGCCGACAGCACCCGGATTGAACGCTTGATGTCGGTATTGCGAATGCTGACCAGGGTCGACAGCAAGACGTTGGATGCCTTGCCGCTCTTGCCCAGATTGCCGTAGAGCATGTGCGAGTAGATCGGCAGGTAAAGCGTTTGCCCCTTGGCCAGCGGCCTGGCGTCCTGGGCGAAGGCTACGGTCGACGGCAAAAAACAGCCAAAAACAAAAGCGCACAACAAGCCTCGCCGGAATTTTCGATAGCGCATCTCTTTCCCCTTGTTCTGCCGCCCCTGGCCGCGATGCCATTTGTCCCGATTCTGCCACAAGCCTTGCCCGGCGGGAAACTCGGGGCTTATCGCTGTGCGGCGGCCAGCCAGGAGCGCAGCTGACCGGCCAGCGAGGTCCAGTCAATCGGCTTGGCGATGTGGCTGGCCTCCAGCTGGGCCGCCCGCTCTAGAAATTCGGGATCACTGCGTCCGGTCAGCAGGACGACGGGGAATCCGCTGCCATGCGTCTGGCGGATGGCAGCGCACACCGCACAGCCATCGAGACCGGGCATTTCAACATCGAGCAGGGCAAGATCAAAGCCCGAGGTCTGAAACCAGGCCAGCGCATCGTCGCCGTTATCGGCCAGCGTCAGCACAAAGTCGCCGCCAGCCAAGGCGGCCTGCATCAACAGACGGGTCGTCGGATCATCGTCTGCCGCGAGAACCCGCCAGGGCGCCGCGCTCATCCCTCAGCCCCGGCGAGAAGTACCCTCAGGGCGGCGTCGACGCGCCGCCATTCGGCGCGAACGCCATCCACCCGGGTCAGCAGTTGTCGCCTATTTCCATCCCGGCCGAATTGCTCGATCTCGCTGCACCGCCTGGCCAGACCGTTGGCGCCGACGTTGAAACTGCTCGACTTGAGGGCATGGGCGGCGCTCGCCAGCAAATCGGCATCGCCTTCGGCCAGACCTCGTTCAAAGCGCGCCCATTCGCGCTCCGCAGCTTTCAGATAGGCCGCCAGCACCTGCCCGACCAGCGTCTCCGCGCCGTCCGGAGACAGGGCGCGAATTTTCTCGAGGGCAGCCGGATCAAGCGCCGCGCCATCGCTGTGCGCATGCCCGGGGCGGGCCGCGTCATTGACGATAACCGGCGGCTTGCGCCGTTCAGCGGGCAACCACTGCGCCAGCATCTTCAACAGGGCCTCGCCGGTATAAGGCTTGGCCAGATAGTCGTCCATCCCGGCCGCCAGGCAGCGCTCGCGATCGCCCGTCATGGCATTGGCGGTCAGCGCGATAACCGGCAGGTGCTGACCGCTGAGCGCTTCGCGTTCCCGTAGCGCCGCGGTCGCGGCAAAACCATCGAGAATCGGCATCTGACAATCCATCAGGACCAGATCGACCGCTTCCGTCGCTAGCAAATCAAGCGCCTGCTGACCATCGCCCGCGGTGAGCACTTCCAGCCCCAGCCTTTCGAGCTGAACCCGCGCCACAATCAGATTGCTTTCGTTGTCCTCGGCGAGCAGCACCTTGCCCCGCAACTTCTGGCTGGCCGCTAGCGCTTTTGGGCTTTCGCTGCGCGCCGGGCGGCCGAGAGCGGCCTCAACCGCACGCAGAAAATCTGCTTGGCGCAGGGGTTTGGCCAGGCAAGCCGCGACCTCCAGCCCGGCCCGCGCCAACTGGTCAGGCATGTCGGGGGCCGACGAAAAAGCGATGACCCGACTCGCCGACAACCGCGAATCGGCACGCAGGGCGCGCAGCAGATCGAGTCCTGACATCTCGGCCATTTCCATATCGACCAGCCACAGCCCATACGGCTCGCCCTTTGCCATGGCGGCGACGGCCATGGCCAGCGCCTGCAGGCCGCAACCGGCCGTATCTGCCGTCAGCCCCCGACTGTTCAGCTGGGCCAGCAGAATGTCGCAATGCGCCGACGTGTCGTCGACGATCAGCAAGCGCCGTCCAGCGACGGCGGCTGGCGCAGGCATCGGCGTTTGATCCGGCAACTTGCCGTGCGGCATGCTCAGCTCGACCGAAAAACTTGCCCCCTGCCCCGGCTGGCTGTCGACGCTGATACTGCCGCCCATCATGTCGACCAGGCGCTGGCAGATGGCCAGCCCGAGGCCCGTCCCGCCATACTGCCGGGTAGTCGAGCCATCGGCCTGGGCAAAGTGCTCGAAAATTCGCTGCTGGGCATCGAGCGGGATGCCGATACCGGTATCGCGCACGGTCAACCGGAATTTAAGGCCAAATTCAGAATGCTCGAGCACGCGCAAACGCAGGAAAACCTCACCGCTCGCCGTGAATTTAATGGCATTGCCCAGCAGGTTAACCACGATCTGCCGCAAACGCAGCGCATCGCCACGGACCACCAGGCTCTCGTCCGGCGGCAGATCGGCCAGTAGCTCCAGACCTTTCTTGCCGGCCTGCTGCGAAAACAGTTCCAGCGACTCCTCGAGCAACTGGCGCAGATCGAAATCGAGCACATCGAGTTCGAGCTTGCCCGACTCGATTTTCGAAAAATCGAGAATATCGTTGATGATGCCGAGCAGGTGTTTCCCCGAGCGCTCGACCGCCTCGACAAACTGGCGCTGGGTCGGCGCCAGTTCAGTATTGAGCAGCAGTTCGGTCATGCCCAGCACGCCATTCATCGGCGTCCGGATTTCATGGCTCATTGTCGCCAGAAACTCGCTCTTGGCCAGACTGCCGGCCTCAGCCACCTCCTTGGCGAGACGCAGTTCACGCGTCCGCTGCTCGACGATCTGTTCCAGATTGCCAAGGTGCGTCGACAACCAGTGATCGCGCTCGCGAATCTGCTCAACCATCTGGTTGAAACCATTGGCCAGCTGGGCAATTTCGGTCACCCCGCTGTCGGCCGCACGACTATCGAGCCGGCCGACCGACACCTCGGCCATGCGCAACGTCAGGTCCTGCAACGGCGCGATCAGCTTCTCCACATGCTGCGCCTGCCAGCGCAAGGCGACGGCGAGCACAGCAGCGATTTCCAGCACAATCAGCCCGAAATAGGCCAGCAACTGCCGATAAGCACCACTCAGATCGACGCTCAGAAACAACCAGGCCGAAGTGGGCAGGATGAAAACGCTGACGAGCGCGATGGCCAGCAACAACACGTAGGAATTGATGTTAGCCAGCCGGGCGCGCATCGAAACGGTGGGCATCTGGTTCAACACTGACCTTCCGTCGATCCCGGCAAACCGGCTTTCCAGGCCTTGGCAGCGGACAGCCAGGTGAGCCGAAAAGACGTCTGCAAACACGCACGCAAATTTTCGGGAACGGAGGTCGCCAGGCCGGCCCGTTTCTTCAACAGCTGCGCCTCAAGGCTGGCCGCCACCTCGCAAAGCGCCTGCGCACCCACATTTGCCGCCGCGCTGCGCAGCGCATGGACGCTCTTTTGTTCCTGCACATCGTCGCCGATAGCCGCCTGCCACGTCCGCTCCCAGTCGGCAAAATGGTCGACGAACAGGCCAACGGCCTGCCACCAGAGCATCGGCTGATCGAGCATGCGGGCGACCGCAGCAGTCACCTCAAAACCATCCAGGGAACGGGGAACAGACATCCAGTGCAGCGCTATGTGAATCAGTCGGAGAGGCCATAAACAGAGGGCAATTGTCGCCCGAGACGCCGGCTTGATGTTAAAAATTAGTAAAACAAAGCCTTTGTTTTGCATTGGATTACAATCCCCGCTTTATCGTGTAATCGAAACGAATAACCATGCGTCAGACTGCGCTCATCGTTGAAGACGACCCGGGAACTCGCCACGTATTGAGTACGACGCTGGCCACCGCCGGCATCGACTGCATTTTTGCCGAAACCGGCGCTGCCATGTGGCGACGTCTCGACGAGAAGCCCGATGTCATCATTCTTGATCTGAGCCTGCCCGACGCCGATGGCCTCGAACTGCTCCGCCAGCTTCGCCAGCACTCCGAAATCCCGGTTCTCATCCATTCGACCCGCTCCGACGAAATCGAACGCATCATCGGCATCGAGATCGGTGCCGATGACTTTCTGCCCAAACCCTGCAACATGCGCGAATTGCTGGCCCGCACCCGCAGTCTGCTGCGCCGGACCCAGCGCACCACCGGCCGCGGCGAGCTACGCCGCCTGCATTTCGGCGACTGGGTACTGGATACCGCCTCGCGCGAACTAACCCGAACCGGTGGCCAGCCGACACCGCTTGGCGTATCGGGTTTTGCGCTGCTCGCCGCCTTCCTTGAGCACCCCTTCGAGCCACTCTCGCGCGAACAACTCTCGCGCGTCCTCAAGCGCGAATATGTGCCCTACGACCGGATCATCGACGTCCACGTCAGCCAGATCCGGCGAATTCTCGGCAAACAGTCCGATGGCAGCGCTTTCATCAAGACCCTGCGCTCGCAGGGCTACGTTTTCATCGCCGAGGTCGAAGCACTGAGCTAAGCCCCTCCCTCACCCCGTCAACGCCAAAGGCCATGCAATGCATGGCCTTTGGCTTTTCAGGCCGGCCGGTTTCTGCCGGCCGAGTCAGGCCGGCCCTACTTGACCAGCCCTTTGCAGCCACCCACGGTGTTGCCGTTGCACGGAATGGACGTCTCCCGGTTAATCAGCCACTTGCCGTTCACCTTGATCATTTCCAGGGTCTTCTGCGTCGTGTCGTTGTAGGCCTTGGACTGGTAGATCTGGCGGAATTCGGCGAAGGCGCGATCATTACCGTCCATCCTGACTTTCAGGTCCTGGATGTCGACGGCGATCTCGCCGCGCGCCGAGATGCGGCCGCGGCGCAGTTGCGCCCAGTCTTCCCGGGTCAGGCCACCGTCCGGAGTGAAGGTCGGGGCGTAGAAGGCGCTGTAGGCGGCGTAGTCGCGGGCCGACCAGGC
>NZ_JAVHPH010000485.1:0-7872 GCF_036170495.1 Azonexus sp. | reverse complement strand
GTTCTCGCCGGAGCCTTCGCAGACGTAGCCTTCGGTGTCGAGGAGCAGGGCTTCGTCGTAGCCGTCACCGGTGGCCTCGTTGTTGGCGAGGATGGAATTCATGTAGTTGCCCGACGCCTTGGCGCGCACCATGGTGATATTCACGTGGTGGCGGGTGAAGGACGAGGTCTTGATGCGGATGCCGCGTTCCATGCCCTCTTCGCCGAGGTAGGCACCCCATGGCCAGGCGGCGATGATGACGTGCACCTTGGCGCCCTTGGGCGAGACGCCCATCTTTTCCGAGCCGTAGAAGGCAAGCGGACGCAGATAACCGGATTCGAGATTGTTGGCGCGGATGACTTCCTTCTGGGCCTCGATCAGCGTTGCGGCGTCGTAAGGCATCTGCATCTGGAAGATGTGGGCCGAACGGAATAGGCGCTCGGTGTGCTCCTTGAGGCGGAAAATGGCCGTGCCGCGCTCGGTCTTGTAGGCCCGGACGCCCTCGAAGACGCCCATGCCGTAGTGCAGCGAGTGGGTGAGGACGTGGGTGGTGGCTTCGCGCCAGGGCACCAGTTTGCCGTCTTGCCAAATAAAGCCGTCGCGATCCGACATGGACATGTTCGATTCTCCGTGTTGCGCCTGTAAAAGCCCACAATTCTAGCTGAAATCAGACGTTAAAATAGCGCTTTTGCCGATAGAGCCCTGTCATGGTCTGGAAACCCCACGTTACCGTCGCCGCCGTTGTCCAGCGTGACGGCAAATTTCTGCTCGTCGAGGAGGAAACCGAGGCCGGGCTGGCCTTCAATCAGCCGGCCGGTCACCTCGAAGAGGGCGAGTCGTTGATTGAGGCCGTGGCCCGCGAGGCGCTCGAAGAAACGGCCTACCACTTCAAGCCGACGCATCTGGTTGGCGTTTATAACTGGACGCATCCGACCAAGGACGATACGACCTATCTGCGTTTTGCCTTTGCTGGCGAATTGCGCGGATTCGAGGCGGGGCGCCCACTCGACGATGGCATCGTCGCCGCGCGCTGGCTGACGCTCGATGAGGTCAGGGCGACGCAGGCCAGGCATCGCAGCCCGCTGATTCTGCGCTGCATCGAGGATTTGCTGGCCGGTAAGCAAGCGCCGCTCGAACTGCTCGTCCATTACGACTGATGCGGCCTTGGCTGCTCGCCTTGTTGCTGGCGTTTTCGGGTGCCGTTGCGGCCGATGAAACGGTGCGCATCTGCTACGGCTACGGTTGTCTGGCCCAGGCGGATATTCGCTATACCGAAGGGCAGCTCGGCGAGGTCCGGCGCATGCTGTTGGCCACGGTCAACCCGGAAAATGAGCGAAAAATGATTGCCGGGGTGGTCGGTCGGCTTTATGCCTGGGCTGGCGAGCAGTCGGACATCCACAACGACCGCGCCGGCAATGTCGCCGATGGGCATGTCTCCGGCAAGATGGACTGCATCGATCATTCGACCTCGACGACGCGCCTGCTAAAAATGCTTGAAGCGCGCGGCTACCTGCGCTGGCATCGCGTGCTCGAACCGGTGGTGCGGGATGTCGCCACCGTATTTTTCGTGCACTGGTCGGCGGTGATCGAGGAAAAAGCGGCAGGCGAAGCGTCGCGCTTCGCCGTCGATAGCTGGTTCGTCGATAATGGACAGCCGGCGGTGATCTTGCCGCTGGATGAATGGAAGAAAGGGGCTGGGCCCGATGTCTGAAAAAACTGTGGTCGTCGGTTTGTCCGGCGGCGTTGATTCGTCCGTGGCGGCCTTGTTGCTCAAGCAGCAGGGCTGGAAGGTGATCGGCCTGTTCATGAAGAACTGGGAAGACGACGACACCGAGGAATACTGCTCGTCGCGCCAGGATCTGATCGACGTCATGAGCGTTGCCGACCGCATCGGTATCGATGTCGAGGTGGTCAATTTCGCCGCCGAATACCGCGAGCGCGTCTTCGCCGAGTTCCTGCGCGAATACCAGGCCGGGCGGACGCCGAATCCGGACATCCTGTGCAATTCCGAAATCAAGTTCAAGGCCTTCCTCGACCACGCCCTGCAGCTCGGCGCCGACAAAATCGCCACCGGCCACTACGCCGGCGTGCGCGAGTTCAATGGCGAATTCCAGCTGCTCAAGGCCGAGGACGGGACCAAGGACCAGAGTTATTTCCTCTATCGCCTGAACCAGGTCCAACTGTCGAAAACGCTGTTCCCGCTGGCCGACATCTATAAGCGCGAGGTGCGCAAGATCGCCGAGGCAGAAGGGCTGCACGTGGCGACCAAGAAGGATTCGACCGGCATCTGCTTCATCGGCGAACGGCCGTTCAAGGATTTCCTGGCGCGTTACCTGCCGCCGAAAAAGGGCGAAATCCGCCGCTTCGACGACGGCAAGGTACTCGGCGAGCACGACGGCTTGATGTTCCACACCCTAGGCCAGCGCAAGGGCCTGCACATCGGCGGTCTGAAGGAAAAGGGCCAGCCGGGCGGTGGCGATCACGACGCCTGGTTTGTGGCCGGCAAGGATATGGAAAAGAATGTGCTCTACGTCGTCCAGGGCCACGATCACCCGGCGCTGTTCAGGGATGATCTGGTCGCTGAGCAACTGAGCTGGGTTTCCGGCCGGGCGCCGCACACGCACTGGGTGTATACCGCCAAGCCGCGTTACCGGACGGCGGATCAGCCGTGCGAGGTCGAGCGTGTCGATGGCGAAAGCTGCGAAATCCGCTTTGCCGAGCCGCAGTGGGCACTCACGCCGGGGCAGTCGGTGGTGCTTTACGAAAGTCGCGTCTGCCTGGGCGGCGGCGTTATCCGCTGAACGCCCTCAGGCGTCGGGGCCGCGCCGGGCTGATTTTTCAATCACGGTGCAGAAGGCGTGCAGCAGGTCGGGGTCGTGTTTCCGGCCGGTCTCGCTGCTCAGGATGTCCATGATTTCCCGGTGCCGACGTGGCTGGTGGTAGGTCCTGGGTTCGATCATCGCATCGTAGCTGTCGGCGATCGAGATGATGCGCGAGTAGAGCGGAATATCCGTGCCACGCAAGCCGTCCGGATAGCCTGAGCCGTCGAAATGCTCGTGGTGATGGCGGACGATGCGGGCGATGGCCGGGGATCGCTCGCCGTTGATGGCGAGAATGATCTGCTCACCGATCACGGCGTGCTGCTTCATGCAGGCCCATTCGTCGTCCTCGAAGGCGGCCGGTTTGCGCAAAATATTGTCGGGAATGCCGATCTTACCCAGGTCGTGAAACTGCGCGCCGAGGGCCAGTATGTCCAATTCATCAGCGGATAATTCGATGCTCAGCCCCAACTCCGTGGACAACTGAACCACCCGGTCGGAGTGGGCGCGGGAGTGGCGGTCGCGCGCCCCCAGTGCGGCCGTCAGGGAGAGGGCGACTTTTTGCATCGGTACTGCGTCGGGGGTGGTGTTCACGGCCGCTTGCCTCGCACGATTTGTCGTATCCGCTTGGTAGACCGGGTAACGCGGCGGGAGTTTCATGACGGAAAGAACAATGGCGCCGACCGGCGCCATTGCTTACCGTGACACTGCGGCCGGTCAGTCGTGCGGCACGGTGTCGGCGAAAGGCGCGCGCTGCATCAGCTTGTCGTAAAGCTTGCCGAGATTCGGGTGGCTTTCCGGCCAGCCGATTTCCGGGAAACGGAAGTGCAGGTAGCCGAGTGCCGTGCCGACGGCAATATCGGCCAGCGAGAAATGGGTGCCCATACAGAAGCTTTTGTCGCCGAGTTCCTTGGCCATGAAGTCGAGACTGCGCGTGACCTTGCCATGCTGGCGCGCGATCCAGCTGGCGCTTTGCTCTTTTTTCGGACGTTTGCCTTCGAGCAGGGCGCTGACCGCAGCATCGAGCACGCCGTCAGCCAGGGCTTCCCAGCGCTTGACCTCGGTCCGTTCACGATTGGGGGCAGGGAACAGCTTGTTGTTGGGCGTGACGTTGTCGATGTACTCGACAATGACCCGCGAATCGAAGAGCGGGGTGTGGTCGTCGAGCACCAGCACGGGAATCTTGCCGAGCGGGTTGATGTCGGGGACCTTGCTGTCTTCCGTCCACGGTGAATCGATGACGAATTCGTAGTCGATCTTTTTTTCGGCCAGCACGATCCGCACTTTTCGGGCAAACGGGCTGGTATGGGAGCCGATCAGCTTCATCGTGTGCTCTCTGATTTGGGGAGCTCGATTATAGCGTATGGCGACGGCTTCGCCGGGCGGGTAAAATGGCGGGCTTACTGAAAAGGATGATTCCATGACCTTCAATCCCTTGGTTGCCAGTCTTTTAACCGCTATCTCCCCGCTCGATGGCCGCTATGCTGGCAAGGTCGACGCCCTGCGCGAGCATTTTTCCGAATTCGGCTTGATCAAGGCGCGTCTCAAGGTCGAGATCGAGTGGCTCAAGGCGCTGGCCGCCGAGCCGCACTTTTCCGAAATTGCCGCTTTTTCCCCGTCGACCGTAGCCGAGCTCGATGCGCTGGTGAACAACTTCACCGTCGAGCAGGCGGCCGAGGTGAAGGCCGAGGAAGCCGTCACCAACCACGACGTCAAGGCGCTCGAATACTGGATCAAGAAGAACACCAAGGGCAATGCCGAAGTGACCAAGGTCAGCGAGTTCATCCACTTCGCCTGCACCTCCGAAGACATCAACAACCTGTCGCACGCGCTAATGTGCCAGGGCGCCCGCGAACAGGCCATGCTGCCGGCGCTCGACAAGGTCATCGCCCGCCTCAAGGAACTGGCCCACGCCAACGCCGACGTGCCGATGATGAGCCGCACGCACGGCCAGCCGGCGACGCCGACGACGCTCGGCAAGGAAATGGCCAACGTCGCCTACCGCCTGCAGCGCGCCCGCGCCCGCATCGCGGCCGTCGAACTGCTCGGCAAGATCAACGGCGCGGTCGGCAATTACAACGCCCACCTGATCGCCTACCCCGGCTACGATTGGGAAGGCTTCGCCAAGCGTTTCGTCGAATCGCTCGGCCTGACCTTCAACCCCTACACCATCCAGATCGAGCCGCACGACGCGCTGGCCGAGCTGTTCGACGCCTTTGCCCGCGCCAACAGCATCCTGATCGACCTCGATCGCGACATCTGGGGCTACATCTCGCTCGGTTTCTTCAAGCAGAAGGTCAAGGCCGGCGAAATCGGCTCGTCGACCATGCCGCACAAGGTCAACCCGATCGACTTCGAGAACTCCGAAGGCAACCTCGGGCTGGCTAACGCCGTCCTCAAACACCTTGCCGAAAAACTGCCGGTCTCGCGCTGGCAGCGCGACCTGACCGATTCGACGGTGCTCCGCAACATGGGCGTCGGCCTCGGCTACACGCTGCTCGCCTACGATTCGCTGCTCAAAGGCATGGGCAAGCTGGAAGTCAATGTCGATAACATGAAGGCCGACCTCGACGCCAACTGGGAACTGCTCGCCGAGCCGATCCAGACCGTGATGCGCCGCTACGCCGTGCCCAACGCCTATGAAAAGCTCAAGGAGCTGACCCGCGGCACCCGCGTCTCGCGCGACGGCATGCAGGCTTTCGTGTCCTCGCTGGAGATTCCGGCAGGCGCCAAGGCCGAACTGCTCAAGCTGACGCCGTGGGATTACACCGGCAAGGCGGCCGAACTGGCCAAGCGCATCTAAATGCAGTGCGCCAAATGCGGCCAGGAGGTGCCGGCCGACGCCATCTATTGCCCGCATTGCACCGGCGCACGCAAGACCACCGATCAGGAAGTGATCCGTGGCGGCATCCGTGGCGCGGCAATTGGCCTGTTCCTTGGCATGTTGCCGACGGTCTGGCTGCTCTTTCACTTTGGCGCCGAGCGTGGCATCAAGGCAATTGCCTTCATCGTGCCGGCCGTCACCTTTACCACCGGGCTGATCATTGGTCTGGTCAAAGCCAAACGGGAGTGGAAGTAGGGCGTCGGCTCGATTGCCACGGTCAACCGGGTTTACTACGTGAAACGTAAAAAACGCCGAAAAATGAAATAGTCCGGGCGGGGACGGCTTCCCCGTCCGCATCCACGAAAGGTCATCCATGTCGTTTGCCGAAAATCTCAAGAAATTGCCGGGCATTTCGCACCTGGCCGCCATCAACCTGCTCGACGCCAACGGCAATGTCGTCGCCGCCATCGAAAACAAGGCGGGCAGTCAGGGTTCGCTGGCGGTGTATAACCATCTGGCGCAAACCTATGGCTCGATCAACGTCGAGGCGGCCAAAAAAGGCATGGAAATCTTCGCCGAGCACAGCGAAGACGAGCGCGCCAATCCGGGCAAGCATCCGAACATCGCCCGCCTCATCGCCATCGAGCAGGGCGCCCCGGCCTTGCGTGTCAAACACGTTTTCGCCATCTGAACATCCGGGTGCATTTACCCGTAGCGCCAGTAAAAAAGTCACCCCATGAACAGCCAACGAATTCACCTTTGGGATCTGCCGACCCGCCTGTTTCACTGGCTGCTCGTGCTGGCCGTCATCGCCGCGGTCGTCAGCGGGCAACTGGGCGGCAATCTGATCGAAGTGCACGGCAAGATCGGCCTGGCCATCGTCGGCCTGATCGCCTTTCGTCTCGTCTGGGGCTTCGCCGGCTCAACCTACGCGCGCTTCGCCCAGTTCTTCCCGACGCCGGCCAAGATCAAGGTCTACCTGAAAGGCGAATGGCGCGGCCTCGGCCATAACCCGCTCGGCGGCCTTTCCGTTTTCAGCCTGATTTTCCTGTTGACCGTGCAAGTCACCAGCGGCCTGTTTTCCAACGACGACATCGCCTTCGTCGGCCCCTTGTTCGAACTGATCGACAAATCGCTCAGCGACCGCCTGAGCGGTATCCACCACTTGCTCTCCAATGTCCTGATCGCCCTCGTCATCCTCCATGTCGGCGCCGTCATTTTCCATGGTCGCGTCAAGAAAGATGATCTGGTCAAGCAGATGCTGACCGGCTGGAAGGAGGGCGTAAGCGGCGAGCCGGCCAGCGGCGGTGGCATCATCGCGTTGGTGGTGGCCTTGGTCATTGCCGGTTGTGCCGTCTATGGCGCCAGCGGCATGTGGTTGCCCGAGTTGCCACCGCCGTCGGCAGCGGTGGCGACGCCTAGCTGGTGATTGGCTAGGAGATTCGCTTGGGTCCTCATTCGGCCACAACCCGCCGTTCGCCTATCCCCGGGAGCAGTCATCCGAACGACCGCTGGGCTCTGAAACCTGCCGGAAAGCCTAAGCCAGCAACTCGACCTTATGTGGAGCTCCACATAAGGCCGACGATTTGTCATTGTGCAGTTGCTTGGAACGTCCGCTGTACTTTGTCAGCTGTCGCTCTCGTGGTGATGGCGCGAAGGTCAGCAAAGGGCACGAAGCCGTCCCCCAAAATGAAAAAGCCGCCAATTTCAATTTGGCGGCTTTTTTCCGGTTGACCGTAGGATTCGCTTAAACGACGGCTCCGTCGTCGTTGGCGCCTTCGATGACCTTGGGTTTGACGATGAATTGCTCGCGCGAGACGCCGAGCCACATGACGAGCGGGCTGGCGACGAGGACCGAGGAGTAGATGCCGAAGCAGATGCCGATGGTTAGCGCCATGGCGAAGTAGTGCAGCGTTTCGCCGCCGAAAATCAGCATCGAGAGGACCATCATCTGGGTGCTGCCGTGGGTGATGATGGTCCGGCTGATGGTGCTCGTGATGGCGTGGTCGAGGACTTGCGGCGTAGTCAGGCCGCGGACTTTCTTGAAGGTTTCGCGCACGCGGTCGAAGACGACGACCGATTCGTTGACCGAGTAGCCGAGGACGGCGAGCACGGCGGCCAGCACGGATAGCGAGAACTCCCACTGGAAGACAGCGAAGAAGCCGAGAATGATCACCACGTCGTGCAGGTTGGCAATGATGGCGGAGACCGAGAAGCGCCATTCGAAGCGGAAGGCGAGGTAGATGACGA
>NZ_JAVHPH010000484.1:0-7880 GCF_036170495.1 Azonexus sp. | reverse complement strand
ACAAGCTCGACCACGTCGAGATGCACGAGTGCAATTACAACTGGAAGACCTTCATCGAGGTCTATCTCGAGGATTACCATGTTGCGCCCTACCACCCGGGCCTTGGCAATTTCGTCACCTGCGACGATTTGACCTGGCAATTCGGCGACTGGTATTCGGTGCAGCGCGTCGGCATCACCTCGCTGCAGAAATCTGGCTCCAAGGCTTACGAGCGCTGGCAGAAGGCGGTCCGCGACATTTACGGCAGCGAAGGCAAGACGCCGGAGCATGGCGCCATCTGGCTGACTTACTTTCCGAACATCATGGTCGAGTGGTATCCGCACGTGCTGGTCGTGTCGACGCTGATTCCGCAGGGGGTGAACAAGACGCTTAATGTCGTCGAGTTCTACTACCCGGAGGACATCGTCGATTTCGAGCGCGATTTCATCGAAGCCGAACGCGCCGCCTACATGGAAACGGCGATCGAGGACGACGACATCGGCGAACGCATGGACCGCGGCCGCTATGCGCTGATGAAGGAAGGGCGCAGCGAAGTCGGCCCCTATCAAAGTCCGATGGAAGACGGCATGCAGCATTTCCACGAGTTTTATCGGCGGATCATGCAGTCAGCTATCGAGACGCGCTGACATTTCAATTTTGGCCTTTTTTCCGGTTCACCGTAGCAAAGAGGCGGCGGGGTCAAGCCCGTCGCTTTTGCTTTCTGCTGACAACTAATGACTAACAACTAGCCGCTAATCAATGCAATCCCTGTGGATGATCGCCGCCAGTTTTCTCTTCGCCTGCATGGGCGTCTGCGTCAAGTTTGCCGCGCAGACCCATTCGGCTGTCGAAATCACGTTTTACCGCAGCTTCATTTCGCTGATCCTGATGTTCGGGCTGGTCCGCCTGCACGGCGTGCCGCTGGCGACGCCACACCTGCGCTGGCAGGTGACGCGCGGCGCCGTCGGCTTCATCGCCCTGTTTGCCTACTTCTACGCCATCACGCTGTTGCCGCTGGCAACGGCCGTGACCCTCAACTACACCTCGGCCATTTTCCTCGCGCTGTACCTTGGTTTTGCCGGCATGCGGCTGCGCAAGGGCATCATGGGCGCCCTGGTCTTGGGGCTGATCGGCGTGGTGCTGCTGCTCAAACCAACCATGCACGCTGATCAACTGGTCGGCGGCCTGATCGGCCTCGGTTCCGGTGTCATGGCCGGCATGGCCTATTTCAGCGTGCGTGAGCTTGGCGCGCGCGGCGAGCCGGAAATGCGCACGGTGTTCTATTTCTCGCTGGTCTCGTCGGTCGGCGCCGGCGCCTGGTTGCTGTTCAGCGACATTCACGCGGTCGACCTCAAAAGCGGCCTGCTTTTGCTCGGCGTCGCCAGCTTCGCCACAGTCGCCCAGCTGGCCATGACGCGCGCCTACACGCGCGGCAAAACGCTGATGTCGGCGGCGCTGGCCTATAGCACAGTGATCTTTTCCTGCCTATTCGGCATGGCCTTCTGGGGCGAGGTGCTCGATGCCTCGGCGTGGGCGGCGATTGCGCTGATCATCCTGTCCGGTATCGCCGCCACGCACTTTTCCCGCGCCAGCCCGGTGGAACAGGATTAAACTTTCTTTAGACAATACCAACAACGGAGCAAAACCATGATCGTCATCGACCACCAACCGAGCCGCGTAAACGTTTCGGTGTTTGGCGAATTCACGCTGGCCGATTACCGGGAGTTCGAGGAAGTCGTCAATTTCAAGGTCAAGTTCGAAGGCCCGGTCAATCTCTGTTTTGACCTGAGCCAGATGGCCGGCCTGACGCTCGACGTGGCCTGGGAAGAGGTCAAGTTTTCGCGGGCCCATGCCAACGATTTCAAGCGCGTCGCGGTGGTCACCGACAGCCAGTGGGTGACGTGGAGCGCCTGGCTGTCGCAGACCTTCGTCAATGCCGACGTCGAGGTCTTCGACAATGCTGATGAGGCGAAGGCCTGGCTGGACGAATAAACGGTGAGTTACACCACCCTGGTCGACGTCGCGACGCTGCAGTCGCATCTCGATGACCCGAACTGGCTGGTCGTCGATGTCCGCCACCAATTGGCCGACGTCGGCTACGGCGAACGTGTTTACGCCGAGTGTCACCTTCCCGGTGCCGTCTTCCTGCATTGCGACCGTGACCTGTCCGGGCCGATGAACGGCTGCAATGGTCGCCATCCGCTGCCCGATGCGGAGCAACTGGCGCAACGGTTGGGCGAAATTGGCGTCGGGGCGACGACGCAAGTCGTGGTTTACGATGACGCCCAGGGCATGATCGCCGGGCGCCTGTGGTGGCTGCTGCGCTGGCTCGGCCATGACCGCGTGGCCTTGCTCGACGGCGGTTTGTCAGCCTGGCTGGCGGCGGGCGGGGCCATGACCGACGTCGTGCCGACGCGGTCGCCGCGTCTTTTCGTGCCGCTCCGGCAGAACCAACTGGTCGAAGCCGATTTCGTGCTCGAAAGCATCGAAACGCCGCACATGCATCTGATCGATGCGCGCGGCCCGGACCGTTTTCGTGGCGAGAACGAAAGCATCGATCCGATTGGTGGCCACATTCCCGGCGCCGTGAATCGTTTTTTCAAGGACAACCTGTTGCCCGACGGCCGTTTCAAGCCGGCCGCCGTACTGCGCGCCGAATGGCTGGCCATCCTGGCCGGTTCGCCGCCAGATCTCGTTGTCCATCAATGCGGCTCGGGCGTATCCGCCTGCTTCAACATGGTCGCCATGGAAATCGCCGGCCTCCCCGGTTCGCGCCTCTATGCCGGCTCGTGGAGCGAATGGTGCGCCGATCCGGGGCGGCCGGTGGCGCGCTGAGCGGGCGGCCAGCTGAAACAAACCCCGCTGCTGAAATGACGCCTGCCGATGTGCCGCCCGGTCTTTTCAAGGCGCCAGGCGAGTCAGCGCCCATTTGACGTGCTCGCCGACCAGTGCCGACGGATGGTCCAATTTCATTTTTAGCGCTTTTTTCGCGTTGACCGTGGATGCCCCGTTGCCCAGCGCCACGGCGATATTGCGTAGCCAGCGCTCGTGTCCGATGCGACGGATCGGGTTGCCGGTCAGGCGCTGGTTGAATTCCGCTTCCGTCCACCCGAACAGTTCGATCAGCGTCGCCGTATCGAGGCCGTGGCGCGGCGAAAACGCCGGGTCGCCAAGCTGCGCAAAACGATTCCACGGGCAGCACAACTGGCAGTCGTCGCAGCCGTAAATCCGGTTGCCGATGAGCGGGCGGAATTCTTCCGGGATCGGGCCGGCCAGCTCGATGGTCAGGTAGGAAATGCAGCGCCGGGCGTCGACCTGGTAGGGCGCGACGATCGCCCTGGTTGGGCAGGCGTCGAGGCAGGCCGTGCAGGTGCCGCAATGTTCCGCGATGGGGGCATCGGGGGGCAAGGGCAGGTCGGTGTAAATGTCGCCGAGAAAACGCCATGAACCCTGTTTCGAGAGCAGCAGCGTGTGCTTGCCGCGCCAGCCCAGCCCCGCCTGACGGGCAAATTCGACTTCCATGACCGGGGCCGAATCGGAAAACACACGGTAGCGGAATGGCCCGATCTGCGCACTAATGGCATCAGCCAGTTTCTGCAGCCGGCTGCGGATCAGCTTGTGATAATCGCGGCCCTGGGCGTAGCGCGAAATCGCCGCCTGCTCCGGCTGGTCGGTGGTTTTTAGGTGTGGCAGGTAGTCGACCGCAGCGCTGATCACAGTGATCGTTCCCGGATGCAGTTGCTGCGGTTCGGCGCGTAATTCGGCATGGCGGGCCATATAATCCATCTCGCCGTGGCAGCCGGCGGCCAGCCATTCCCGCATTTTTTTGACAGCGGGGCCGGGTGCGGCCCGTGCCACGCCCACGGCAGCAAAGCCGAGTTCCCTGCCGGCCTCGCGGATTTTTTCCTTGAGTGCCGCGTAATCCACCGTGGAGTCCTGATCGTGCATAGCCCCGATGTTACCGCCGTTTTCGAATTGCCCGACGAGGCGGCGACCCAGCGCCTGGGGGAAATACTGGCGCCCTTGCTGCGGCCGGGGATGGTCGTTTTCCTCGAAGGCGACCTCGGCGCGGGCAAAACAACGCTATCGCGCGCGATGATTCGGGCACTTGGCCATACCGGCGCGGTCAAAAGCCCTACCTATTCACTGGTTGAAGTTTACGTAGTTTCGAGCTTATACTTATATCACTTTGATTTTTATCGTTTCGAGTCCCCAGAGGAGTTTCTCGATGCGGGCTTTGATGAATACTTTAATGACGCTGCGATCTGCCTGGTCGAATGGCCGGAAAGGGCTGCTGGCTGCCTTCCGTCGCCAGACCTGCGGTTGCGTATTCATCATGCAGGTGTCGGGCGTGTCCTCGAAGCCGTGGCAGATTCACCGCAAGGGCAGGCATGTCTAAACACGCTCATCCCAGCCATGGCCGCCGCCAGCTCCTCCGTTATGCCGGCGCCTCGCTGATCCTCTCTGTTACGCCGCTGGCCGGCGCCGCTGCCAAGCTGCCGTCTGTCCTCGCCGTGCGCATCTGGCCGGCCGCCGATTACACGCGCGTCACGCTCGAACACGACGCGCCACTCAAATTCACCCATTTCACCGTTGAAAATCCGGATCGCCTCGTTGTTGACATCGAAGGCGTCGAATTCAACAGTGTCCTCGATAGTCTCGCCCGCAAGGTAGCCACCGACGATCCGAATATCAAGCTGCTGCGCGCCGGTCGCTTCAAACCAGGCGTCGTGCGCCTCGTCATGGAACTCAAGGGCAAGGTCAATCCGCAGGTATTCACGCTTGAGCCGGCTGGCGAATATGGTCGCCGTCTGGTCCTTGACGTCTACCCGGTCAATCCGCCCGACCCGATGATGGCCCTGCTTGAAGGCCGCAAGGACGCGGTCGAGCCGCTGAACAGCGAGCAGGATTTCCCGCTGACCGAAAAGCGGCCCGATGAAAACACCACCAAGAACCCTGAAAAACCCATCGAGGCGCCGGAAATCCAGACCAGCAAAAAATCCGGCAAGCCGATTGTCGACCGTCTGGTCACCATCATGCTTGATCCCGGCCATGGTGGCGAAGACCCCGGTGCCGTCGGCAAGGCGGGGACTTACGAAAAGAACGTCACGCTCGAAGTTGCCCGACGCCTCAAGGCGCGTATCGATGCCGAGCCAAACATGCGTGCCGTATTGACCCGCGATTCCGATTTCTTCGTGCCCTTGCAGATGCGCGTCCAGAAGGCTCGGCGCATCCAGTCCGATCTCTTCCTGTCGATTCATGCCGATGCGTGGATCAAGCCCGACGCCAAGGGGTCATCGGTGTTCGTGCTGTCCGAAAAAGGTGCCTCAAGCACGCAGGCTCGCCTGCTGGCCCAAAAGGAGAATCAAGCCGACCTGATCGGTGGTGTCAACATCGGCAGCAAGGACATGTTCCTGGCCCGTACGCTGCTCGATTTGTCGCAGACCGGCACGATCAACGACAGCCTGAAGCTGGGCAAATACCTGCTCGGCGAACTGGGTTCTATCAATACGCTGCACAAGGCTCATGTCGAGCAGGCCGGGTTTGCCGTACTCAAGGCGCCCGATATTCCGTCGGCGCTGATTGAAACCGCATTCATCTCCAACCCGGAAGAAGAAGCCAGGCTCAACGACGACGCCTATCAGGAAAAACTGGCCGGGGCGATCGTCCGCGGTATTCGCCAGTACTTCATCAAGCATCCGCCCGGGCCAAAAGCCAAGCTGGCCTTGCTCGGCTAGAACAGTTCGACTTCGCCCTTGGCGATTTCCTTGGCGGCCACGTCACCTGAGGCGACCAGCTTTTCATAGCAGTCGACCCGGTTGCGACCATTGCGCTTGGCGAAATACAGCGCCTCGTCGGCCCGGTCGATAACGTCGGTTGGCGTGTCGTTAGGCATCAGGGCGCTAAAGCCCACGCTGACGGTAATTTGCCCAACCCGGCTGAACAGCTGTTTTTCAACATTGGTGCGGAAGCGCTCCAGCGTCGCCAGGGCAAATTGCTCGTCGGTCGGTTGCAGCAAGGCGATGAATTCTTCTCCGCCAAAACGGAACAACTGGTCGTCGAAGCGGAAAGATTGGCGCATTTCCTGAGCCAGCAGGATCAATACTTCGTCGCCGATCAGGTGGCCGAAGTTGTCATTCACTTGTTTGAAGTGGTCGATGTCGCAGACGGCCAGCCAATGGCTGCTTTCGGGCGTACCGCGACGACGGCTTTGCGGGCCGCCGAGCATCTCGTCGCTGGCGGCCTTGCCGAGCAGTTCAAAAAGATGCTTGTCGAAAGTCTTGCGGCTGGCCAGGCCGGTCAGGGTGTCGGCCTCGCCATAGTCGAGTAGCGCAATGTGGTTGCCAAAGTACTCGATCAGGCCCATCAGAGTTACGCGATGATCGGCGGAGAACTCGTTGGTGAGGGTGAGTTCGATCAAGTAGACCGGTTCGTTGAGGCGGAGAACTGGAAAAACGATGCGGTGCGAGCCGTCATCGAGAAAGTCGATGACGGCCGAGAGTTCCTTGCGGCAGCGGTTGAGTAGCGGATCGCGCTCGATCGGCTGACAGAAGCGGTGGTCGGGCAGGTAGGCGTTACGCAGGAACTGGCCGTTCGGGCCATAGCCAGCACAGGCGAAGACCATGGCCTTTTTGTTTCCCACGTAGCAGCGGTAGATGGTCAGGTTCTGCGGGTGAAAAAGGCTGATCAAGGTATCAACCATGGCCGAATTGATTTCGGTGCGGTCTCGTCGCGCCGAAATTTGGACTACATGGCTGATCAATTCGAGCATGAATTTGGGAGATGGGTGATTTTGTTAAACTCGTTGATTATAGCGAAAAGGGATCGTCCCGGTTTTGGCGTGTCCGTACGGTGGCTGATGCAAAGCTATCCGCCGGTATCCGAAGGGTGGCTTAAATCGTTATAATTCAACGTTTTTCCTGTTAATCCACTTATGCGCGTTTTTCGCGGTTATTCGCGTCCCGTTCCGGCTCCGGTTGTGCTCGCCATCGGCAATTTCGATGGCGTTCATCTTGGGCATGCGGCGTTGGTTAGGCGCTTGGCTCAGGTTGCCATGGAGTGCCAGCTGGCGCCGATGGTGCTGACCTTCGAGCCGCATCCGCGTGACTTTTTTGCGCCGGAATCAGCGCCCGCTCGCCTGACGACGTTGCGCGAAAAACTTGAGTTGCTTGGCGAGTGTGGGGCACGGCAAGTGATGATCTGCCCGTTCAATGCAGCTTTTGCGGCACTCTCGGCCGAGGAGTTCGTTGAGCGGGTGCTGGTTCGCGGTTGCCAGGTCCGCCATTTGATCATTGGCGACGATTTTCGCTTTGGTCGCGGGCGTGCCGGTGATTTTACCCTGTTGCAGGATGCCGGCTGGCATTTTGGCTTTGCCGTCGAAGCGATGGGCAGCGTCCTGGCCGATGGCGAGCGCGTGTCGAGTTCCGCCGTCCGTCGCGCCTTGCTGGCTGGCGACATGGCGCATGCGGCCCGCCTGCTCGGGCGCCCTTATATCATTGACGGTCAGGTGTCGCACGGCCAAAAGCTCGGTCGCCAGATCGGTTTCGCGACGGCTAATCTGCGCATCAAGCATAATCCGCTGCCGATGACGGGCGTGTTTGCCGTTGAGGTCAGCGGCCTGGGTGACAAACCGCTTCCCGGCGTCGCCAATCTCGGTGTCCGGCCGACGGTGGGCGGCACGCGGCCCTTGCTGGAAGTGCATCTCTTCGATTTCGATCGCGACATTTATGGGGCGCACATCTCGGTGCGTTTTGTCCATAAGTTGCGCGACGAACAACGTTTTCCCAATATCGACGCCCTCAAGGCGCAGATCGCGGCAGATGCCGCGGCTGCCCGGGCTTTTTTCGAGCTGTGAGCACGCAAAATGGCTGATTACAAAGACACCCTGAACCTGCCGGATA
>NZ_JAVHPH010000483.1:0-7889 GCF_036170495.1 Azonexus sp. | reverse complement strand
TCTCCGCCGCCGTTCTGGTCAGCCCGGCCGATGCGCTGGCCTGGCTGACGCCGGGTGCCAAGCTCGGGCTGGCGGTTGGTTGCGGCATTCTTGCCGTCGCACTCGCCCTGCCGGCCACGCCGCGCTTGATGATCGCCGCGCTGGCACTGATGGCCGGTACGGTGCTGGTCAACCTGGCGCCGCCCAATCCCTATTCGGAAGCGGCGCTGGCCGTCTGGCGACAGGGGCACTTTCTCAATTTCAATGGCCTGACGCGCCTGGTCGCTACCCTATGGCCTTTCCTGACCCTGCCCTTCCTGTTTCTGACGACGCGCCGGACCTAGCCTGGCATGCCGACACCACCGAAGCGGCCGCCCAACGGCTGGGGGTTGATCACGCGGCCGGCCTGGATAATGACGAAGCTGCCGCCCGACTTACCCGCCACGGCCCCAACCGCCTGACGGCTCGCCCCGGCAAGCCGGCCTGGAAGCGTTTTGCCGACCAGGTCAGGCAACCGCTCGTGCTGGTACTGATCGCGGCCGGCACCATTACGGCCACCCTCGGCGAAGTCGTGGACGCCAGCGTGATTTTTGCCGTCGTGCTGGTCAATGCCCTCATCGGCTACTGGCAGGAGGCCAAGGCCGAAGGGGCGCTGGCCGCGCTGGCGCGCAGCGTCACCACCCCGGTCACCGTCCGTCGTGGAAGCCATCGCCAGCAGCTTGAAGCGACGCAACTGGTCCCCGGCGACGTTGTCATGCTCGCCGCCGGCGACCGCGTTCCGGCCGACCTCCGGTTGATTCAGCAGCACGAACTGCACACCGACGATTCGATGCTGACCGGCGAATCGCAGCCCGTCACCAAGAATATCGCCGCGCTGCCCGCCGACACCGTGCTCGCCGACCGCCTCAACATGGCCTACGCCGGCACCACGGTGGTGGCCGGGCAGGGCAGCGGGCTGGTCATCGCCACCGGCGACGCCACCGAAACCGGGCGCATCGCCGGCCTGATCGCCGCCGCACCCGATCTGGTGACGCCGCTGACGCGCAAGATGGCAACTTTTTCGAGCTGGCTGCTGTGGGCCATCGGCGGGCTGGCGCTGTTCACCGTTGGCGTCGGACTGGCCCGCGGCGAAACGGCCTTCGACATGTTCATCGCCGCCGTGGCGCTGGCCGTCGGCGCCATTCCCGAAGGTCTGCCGGCCGCCGTCACCGTCACGCTGGCCATCGGCGTCGCCCGCATGGCCAAACGGCGGGCCATCATCCGCCATCTGCCGGCGGTCGAGACACTGGGCAGCACGACCGTCATCTGTTCCGACAAGACCGGCACGCTGACCGAAAATGCCATGACCGTCCGCGTCCTGTGGTGCGCCGGCGAAGGCTATGCCATCGCCGGCCACGGCTACGCGCCGGAAGGCGCCATCAGCCACGACGAAATGCCGGCCGGCATCGACGGTGCGCTGCGCGAAGCCCTGATCGCCGGGGCGCTGTGCAACGATGCGTCGCTGCGCCACGAGCACGGCCAATGGAAGATCACCGGCGACCCGACCGAAGCCGCGCTGATCGTCGCGGCGCGCAAGGGCAAGCTCGACGAGCACACGCTGGGCGCGCTCTTCCCGCGTCGCGATGTCCTGCCTTTTGACGCCACCCGGCAATTCATGGCCACCGCCCACGATGGCGACGGGCAGGGCGTTGTCTACGTCAAAGGCGCCCTCGAACGGCTGCTGCCGCGATGCGTCGATCAGCTCTCGGCCAACGGCCAGCCGCTCCCCATCGACCCGGCGGCCATCGAAAAAATCGCCCACGCCTACGCCGAACAGGGCATGCGCGTGCTGTTGCTGGCCCGGAGAAATTTCAATTTTGGCCAAAATTTCCGGTTGACCGTGGAAGGCATCGAAAAGCTCACGCTGATCGGCCTCGTCGGCATGATCGACCCGCCGCGCAAGGCCGCCATCGGCGCCATCCGTAGCTGCCATTCGGCCGGTATCCGGGTCAAGATGATTACCGGCGACCACGCCGTCACGGCGCTCGCCATCGCCCGCCAGATCGGCCTCAATGCCGAAAAGGCCCTGACCGGTCGCGAGTTGGCCGGGCTCGACGCTGCCGCCCTGGGCGAAGCCGCCCACCGCGTCGACGTCTTCGCCCGTGTCGAACCGGAACAAAAACTGCGCCTCGTCGGCGCCCTGCAAGCGCGCGGCGAAGTCGTCGCGATGACCGGCGACGGCGTGAACGACGCGCCCGCCCTCAAGCAGGCCGACATCGGCATCGCCATGGGCCTGGCCGGCACCGAAGTGGCCAAGGAAGCGGCGGCCATGGTCCTCACCGACGACAATTTCGCCAGCATCGAGGCGGCCGTCGAGGAGGGCCGGGGCGTCTGGGACAACCTCGTGAAATTCATCACGTGGACGCTACCGACCAACTTCGGCGAAGGCCTGGTCATCGTCGCCGCCATCCTCTTCGGCGCCACGCTGCCGATCACCCCGCTGCAGATTCTGTGGATCAACATGACCACCGCCGTGTTGCTCGGCCTGCCGCTCGCCTTCGAGCCGATCGAGCGCGGCATCATGCGCCGGGCGCCGCGCCGACTCGACATGCCAGTCCTCGACACGGGCCTGATCCGCCGCATCGTTCTCGTCTCGGTCCTCCTGCTGGCGGGCGCCTTCGGCCTTTTCCTGCTCGAACTGAAGCAGGGCCACAGCCTGGCCGAAGCGCGTACCGTTGCCGTCAACGTCTTCGTCATGGTCGAAGCCGCCTACCTTTTCAACTGCCGCTCACTCACCCAGGGTTTCTGGAAACAGGGGCTATTTTCCAACCCGTGGATCTGGGCCGGCCTCGGCAGCATGGCCGCCCTGCAATTGACGCTAACCTATCTGCCGGTGATGAATCGGCTGTTCCAGACGGCGCCGATCGGGCTGGCCGAATGGGCGGAAATAATCGCGGTCGCCGTCCTCTGTTCGCTGCTCATCGGGACTGAGAAGCGGCTGTCCGCCAGCAAGACGGAGGCCTCCCGATGACGCCCCCTTGTCTGATCAACGCCTGGTCTGCCTGCGCAGCCGAGTTGCTCGGCTATCTGCGGCACCGCGTCAAACACATCGAGGATGCCGAGGAGGTGCGGCAGGAAGTGTTCATCAAGGCCATGCGTCAGGGGCCGCAGTTTTGCCGCATCGACAATCCGCGTGCCTGGCTTTTTCAGGTGGCGCGCAACACCCTGGCTGATCGCCTGCGCGTCGCGCGGGAACACCTGTCGCTGCCGGACGATCTGGTCGCGCCACAGGGCGATGAGCCGTCGCCGGTCGATGATCTCAGCCAGTGCCTGCCGCGGGTGCTTTCCGAACTGTCCGCGACGGATCGCCAGGCTATCCGCTTCTGCGATATCGCAGGCGGCTCGCAGCAGGAACTGGCGGATTTGCTCGGCCTGTCGCTGTCCGGCGCCAAATCGCGCCTGCAGCGCGCCCGCCAGCATCTGCGCGAGAAAATGGAAAGCGGCTGTCAGGTTCGCTACGACGAAGCCGGGACGGTTTGCAGTTTCACGCCGCGACCGCCGCTGCCGGACGAATGACACCTGGCGCACGGAACGGCGCTTTTTATCCCGGTAAATTCGTGTTGCGTCTTTTTTGTCGATGCGTCGTCTTCACCGGTGTGAACACCTTTGAGCAGAACCCGGAGCAAATCCATGAACACCGTTTCCGTCGCAACACCTGAGCGCAACAAACTGGTCCGCTGGCTGATCGGCATTTCCATTGCCACCGCCGCCTGGTTGTTTGCCTACAGCCAGCTCACGGCCTTGGCCGACTGGGTTGTCGACGTTCTCGGCCTGTCGCGGCAGACGCGTTTTGGCGAAGCCATTCATTTCTTCTTCTACGACAGCCCGAAGGTCGTCTTGTTGCTGACCGGCATCGTTTTCCTCATGGGCATCATCCAGACCTTCTTTTCGCCGGAACGGACGCGGGCAATGCTGTCCGGCAAGCGCGAAGGCGTCGGCAATGTGCTGGCCGCCTCGCTCGGCATCGTCACGCCTTTCTGTTCCTGCTCGGCCGTGCCGTTGTTCATCGGTTTCCTCTCGGCCGGCGTGCCGCTCGGCGTGACGTTCTCGTTTCTGATTTCGGCGCCGATGGTGAACGAAGTGGCGCTGGTCCTGCTCTTCGGCATGTTCGGCTGGCAAGTCGCTGCGCTCTATCTCGGCATGGGCCTGCTCGTCGCCATCGTGGCCGGGCTGGTCATCGGCAAGCTGAAGATGGAGCGTTATCTCGAAGACTGGGTGCAAAAAATACTCGGCGGGCAGAGCGCTCATCAGCCGGGCGAAACGCTTTCCTGGGTTCAGCGTTTCGAAGCGGGTGGCGCCCACGTGAAAGAGATCGTCGGCAAGGTGTGGCCCTACATTCTGGCCGGCATCGCGCTGGGGGCGGGCATCCACGGTTACGTGCCGGAAGATTTCATGGCCTCGTTCATGGGCAAGGATGTCTGGTGGGCCGTGCCCGCCGCCGTCGTCCTCGGCGTGCCGATGTATACCAACGCGGCCGGCGTCATTCCCATTGTCGAAGCGCTGATCGGCAAGGGCGCCGCGCTGGGCACCGTGCTCGCCTTCATGATGAGCGTCATCGCCCTTTCAGCCCCCGAAATGATCATCCTGCGCAAGGCGCTCAAGCCAACGCTGATCGCCACCTTTGCCGGTGTCGTGGCGTGCGGCATTCTCCTCGTCGGTTACGTTTTCAACTGGGTCCTGTAACCCATCCATCTCCCGAGAAAGGAAGCAGCATGAAAAACATCAAGGTTCTGGGCACCGGCTGTGCCAACTGCCGCAACACGATCGCCCTGATCGAAGCGGTCGCCAGGGAAAAGGGCGTCGCCGTGACGCTGGAAAAAGTCGAGGAGATGGCCGCCATCATTGGCTATGGCGTGATGTCCACACCCGGCGTGGTGATCGACGGCAACGTCGTTCACGCCGGTGGCGTGCCGTCACGAGGCAAGGTGGAAGGCTGGTTTTGAGGCTTCCACGGTCAACCGGAAATAACGGCCAAAATTGAAATCGGCCGCTCACCGGAATCCGTTCAGGACGAATTGTCCGTCTTCGGAATGATCCGGATCAGCACGATCCGCGGCCCGCTCATTTTCTTAACCACCGCGTCGAACAGGGGGAAGGAAATGCGCTGCCCCTCTTCCGGCAGGGCGCCCAATTGCTGCAGGATCAGACCGCCAACCGAGTCGACGCCAGATTCATCAATGTCGATGCCCAGGGTACGTTCGAGTGTGAAGATGGGCAGACTGCCCTTGCCAATCAGCGAACCGTCATCAAGCCTCGACCACTCGTTATGGGTCTGGCGGAATTCGTCGCGAATCTCGCCGACCAGCGCGCCGAGCAGGTTGTCGAGCGTGATGAAACCAATGGGACGACCGTCGTTATAGGCGACCACGGCAAAATGCGGCGCCCCCTGGCGAAAGCGGCGAAACAGCTCGGTGGCCGAAAGACTCGGTGAAACGACGATGACCGGCCGCACCAGTTTGTCCAGCGTGTTGAGGTCCGGATCCTTGCGCAGGGCGATGAAAATGTCTTTCAGATGGATGACACCCTTGGCATGACCATCCTCGGCCAGATAGGGATAGCGGCTGAAACGGTGCTGCACGATCCGCTCGAGGCTGACCTCGATGTCGTCGGTTTCCGATAGCGGCACGGCTTCGCTGAATGGCCGCATCAGGTCGGCCACTTCGAGGTCGCGGAAATCGAGCGCCTGGGCCAATACCCGCCACTCGTCCCCGGTGAAGTCGGCATTGGCTCGCGACGAACGGAGAATGACCTTGAGTTCTTCAGCCGAGTAGTGCGTGTCGTGCCCGGTATTCACATCCAGATTGACCTTGCGCAGAACCCAGTTGGCGCTGTGGTTCAGCACCCAGATGGCCGGATACATCGCCCAGTAGAAGGCATACAGCCCGGGCGCCGTCCACAGCCCGACCCTCTCGGTAACGCGGATGGCCATCGATTTTGGAGCCAGTTCGCCGACCACGATGTGCAGGTAGGAAATGATGAAAAAAGCGACGGCGAAAGCGATGCCGTGCACCAGCTCCTCACCTGCCACGCCGAGCGCATTGAGCAGCGGGCGCAGGAGATCGGCAAAGGCCGGCTCGCCAACCCAGCCAAGGCCGAGCGAAGCGAGGGTGATGCCGAGCTGGCAGGCCGACAGGTAGGCTTCCAGATCCTGATGCACCTTGGCCAAAATGCGACCACGCCAGCCGCGGGTCTTGGCAATCGCCTTGACCCGGCTTGGGCGCAGTTTTACCAGGCCGAACTCGGCGGCCACAAAAAAGCCGTTCAAAACGACAAGGGCAAGCGCCAACACAACCAGCAACAAACTATTACCCATATGCTGGGCACTTCGTGCCCCGTTCCTTTCAGTGAATTCGATGAACCCGATACTACCCCGTTGCGCCGCAAACACTGACCGGCGCAACCATCGACGCGCATTCCCACGGTCAACCGGAAAATTGGGCCAATTTTGAAATTCCCGGCTGCGTTCCACGTGAAACCGCCTCGCCTATAATGCAGGTCTGCACAGGAGACCCCGCATGAGCTACTTCAAACATCACGTATTCGTCTGCACCAACCAGCGCGAAGGCGGCGAGCAATGCTGCAACAACGTTGGCGGTTCCGATATGTTCGCCTACGCCAAGGACCGCATTGGCGCCCTCAAGCTGAACGGCCCCGGCGCCGTGCGCATCAACAAGGCGGGCTGTCTTGGCCGCTGCGACAACGGCCCGGTCATGGTCGTCTATCCGGAAGAAACCTGGTATTCGTTCATCGACAAGGATGACGTCGAGGAAATCATTCAGGAACACCTGATCGGCGGCAAAGTCGTCGACCGTCTGAAGATCTGAGCCATGCGCGTCATTGAAGAAAAAATACTCGTCGATGGCCCGGTCGGCCAGATCGAGGTCATCATGGAACGCCCGGATGCCCCCAAAGGCATCGCGCTGATCGCCCACCCCCACCCGATCGGCGGCGGCGCCAATACCAACAAGGTCGCCTACACGCTGGCCCGCACCTTTGTGGCGCTCGGCTACGCCGCTTTCCGCCCCAATTTCCGCGGCGTCGGCGGCACCGAGGGTGTGCACGATGAAGGCGTCGGCGAAACCGACGATCTGCTCGCCGTCCTCGAAGACGCCCAGCGCCGCTGCGGCAATCTGCCCGTCGCCCTGGCCGGCTTTTCCTTCGGCGCCTACTGCCAGACCCGCGTCGCCAAGCGCCTGAGCGAAGCCAATCACCCGGCCCAGCGCCTCGTGCTGGTCGGCACCGCCGCCGGTTTCATCGAAGGCACGCGCCAGTACGACACCGAAGCCGTGCCGCACGACACCATCGTCATTCACGGCTCGGCCGACGACACCGTGCCGCTCGCCAACGTCCTCACCTGGGCGCAACCACTCGACCTGCCGGTCATTGTCGTAGCCGGCGCCGACCATTTCTTCCACCGTCGCCTGCACCTCATCCGCGACATCGTGACCCGGGCATGGCGGCACTAGACGCCCGCAATCTGCGCAAGACCTACGGCGACAGCGAAGTCGTCGCCGGCCTGTCGTTCGCCGTCGAACCCGGCACCTGTTTCGGCCTGCTCGGCCCGAACGGCGCCGGCAAGACGACCACGCTGCGCCTCTGCCTCGGCCTGACCGAGCCGGACAGCGGCGACATCGTGGTCAACGGCCACGTCATTCCCGACGACGCCCAGGCGGCGCGGGCGCGCATCGGCGTCGTACCGCAATTCGACAACCTCGATCCCGATTTCACCTGCGCTGAAAACCTGCTCGTCTTCGGCCGCTATTTCGGGCTAAAGGACGCCGACAGCCGCGCCAAAATCCCGCAATTGCTCGAATTCGCCGGCCTGGCGAGCAAGGCTGACGCCAAGCTATCGACCCTCTCCGGCGGCATGA
>NZ_JAVHPH010000482.1:0-1535 GCF_036170495.1 Azonexus sp. | reverse complement strand
TATCGAACCACTGGACAGCGACATTCGGCGTATTTTCAAGGCTTGCCGAGAGCTGACGGCGCGACGCCTCGGCCTGCTCGGTGGCTTGCGATGCGCGCACCAAAGCCTGCCCTTGCGCCAAAAAACCGCCGGCGACCATGATCGCCACCAGCGCAAAGCCAAGGCGCAACGACCACAAATTATCCGGCGCCGCCTGCCAGCCGCCACGCGGCGTCGCGGCGATCTGCCAGGAGCCCTGCGGCAAATGAATACTGGCCACCACGGGACGGGCATCGAACAGTTCCGGGTGGCCGAAAAACACCTCGCCGTCGGCCCCTTTGGCATCCTTGCCGCGAATCGCGAGGTCGATGGCCAGGTCGTCGCCACCCAGACCGCAGCTGGCAAACAGCTTGTCGACATCGATCACCGCACTGACGACGCCCCAGAAATATTCCTTGCCCTGGCTATCCGGCAAATAGACCGGCAGCCGCGCCACCAGACCGACGCCACCCTGGACCAGATTCAACGGCCCGGCCAGGACAATCTGGCGCGACATCCGGGCGCGCTCGACCGCGGAAAATTGTCCCGGTGCCGTGCGGTAATCGAGGCCGACCGCCGCCTCGTTGCCGCGCATCGGGTGCACCCAGCGAATCACCATGTCCGGTGCGGCGACAACATTGCGAAGCTGGGTCCGGCCAGAAAACAGCGGCTGAGCGGCCACCTCAAAACGCGCCTGACCGAGATTCGGCTCCAGCGCAATGACGCCGATCAGGCCACGGACCAGTTGAATATCACTATTGAGGTTGCTCTCGAGGGCATCGCGGACCACTGTCATGCTGTGCAAGACCTCGGCGCGTTCGGCTGAGGCAAACTGCTGACGATTGATTTTCTCGGCAAACCAGGCGGCCAGCGCCAGGCCGAAAAACACCAGAGAAGCCGTGACCAGTAGCAAAACCCGGCGCTTCATGGCCGCCGACCCCGGCTCGCCTCACGCCGGTGGTACACCAACCCACTGGCCAACTGCGATACTCGACGACAATTGATATTCACCAGCGCTCCGGAAGTCAGAACTTCAATGTGACTGATTACCGATTGTATCCATCCCGGTATCGCGCAGGCAAAGCAAATCCGGCCGAACTTCCCGGCGACCGGCAACTCCAACAAGCAGGCCAAGCGCGCATCTCCAGTGCCCCTTCCGGCCAGCGAGGAGTTGCTCATGCCCCCAGTCATTCCCACCCGCCAGGAAAAAGATTCATTCGGCCTCATCGAGGTTGCCGCCGACCGTCTGTGGGGCGCCCAGACCCAGCGCTCGCTGGAGCACTTTGCAATCTCCACCGAACGCATGCCGGAAGAGCTGATCCACGCCCTGGCCATGGTCAAGGCCGCCGGCGCCAACGTCAACCGCGAGTTCGGCCTGCTCCCGGCCCCCATTGCCGCGGCCATCATCGTTGCCGCCAACGAGGTCACCAGCGGCCGCCACCCGGACGAATTCCCGCTCTCGGTCTGGCAGACCGGCTCCGGCACGCAAACCAACATGAACATGAACGAGGTGCTGG
>NZ_JAVHPH010000481.1:0-7911 GCF_036170495.1 Azonexus sp. | reverse complement strand
CCCCAGTCAAACGCTCGATCAGCGAATCCGACGCACTGTTCGAGCCTGGCGCCGATAACAAGGCCACTCCGCCCGAAATCATCGGCCACGTTTTTGTCGAATTCGACAAGACCGAACTGGCTAACCGGCAACGCCAACTGCTGCTGCGCGGGCTGATGATCGTCGTCTTCGGCCTGCTTGTTTTGGCTGCCCTCGCCATTGCCATGGCCGACAATCTCGCCCAGCCGGTGATGCGTCTGGTCCACGCCATTCACGGGATGTCTTCAGGCCGCCTCGACATCCGCGTACCAGCCACGTCGAGTGGCGAAATCGGCATTCTCGAAAATGGCTTCAACGAAATGGCCACGCATATCGAAGAGGTGCATTTTTCGATGCAATCCCGCATCGAGGAAGCCACGGCCCAGCTCGCCTTCCAGGCCCGGCACGATGCACTGACCGGCCTGCTCAACCGCCGTGAATTCGAACATCGGCTCGAGAAAGCACTGGCCGGCGTCCAGGCCGGCGGCGATGAATTCGCCGTGCTTTTCCTCGACCTCGACCGCTTCAAGCAGGTCAACGACAATTGCGGCTACCTGGCCGGCGACGAACTGCTACGCCAAATGGCGCTGCTCTTTCAGGGGCGCCTGCGCGAAGAAGACACCCTGGCCCGCCTCGGCGGCGACGAATTCAGCATCATGCTGGCCAATTGCAGCGGCCCCCGTGCCAACCAGGTCGCCGAAGACATCTGTGGTCTCGCTGCGGCCTATCGCTTTATCTGGCAAGACAAGGTCTTCGCGATTGGCGCCAGCGTCGGCGTCACCACGGTCAACCGGAAAGTTCGCAACATCAATGAAGTACTTGCCGCCGGCGATGCCGCCTGCCATCGCGCCAAGGAAAGCGGTCGCAATCGCGTTTGTGAGCAGGAGGCACAACTCATCCCGGAGCGCCGCCAGGAAACGGCCAACTGGGCCAGCCGCATTGCCAGCGCCCTGACCGATGACCGGCTCCTCATAGAAGCCATGCCACTGCGCGCCCTGCAACACCCGTCAGGCAGCCATCTCGTCGAATTGACGGCACGCCTCAACGAACCCGGCCAGCCGCCGGTAACGCTCTCCGCCCTGAGTGATGCAGCCGAACGCTATGACCTCGCGCCCGCCATTGACCAGCGCCTGATCGAAACCGCTATCGCAGCGCTGTCGCGCGCCAAAAGTCAGCAAAAACTGCTGCATTGCCTTGTCCCACTATCCCGCGCCTCGGTCAGCAACCGCGAAACCGTCGACTTCATCACGCGCAGCCTGAGTAGCCGCAACCTGGCGGGAAACCGGCTGTGTTTCATCTTTTCGGAAGACACCCTGACGCTCCTGACCAGCCACGCTATGGATTTTTCGCGCCAGATGCGCGCCCTCGGCTGCCAGATAGGTCTCGACGACTTCGGCGGCGGCTTGTCATCATTTACCCACTTGCGCAGCATCACGCCGAGCTACGTCAAACTCAGCCGGAGCCTGACCCGCGAATTGGGCGGAAATCGCGCGTCGACCGCGCTATTGCGGGCCGTTCAGGAAATCACCGCCGATCAGAATATCCATACGATCGCCGACGGTGTTGACGATCTCGACACACTGGAACAACTGCGCAACCTGGGGGTCGACTTTGCCGAAGGCAAGGCTGTCGCCCCCAGCGAGCCCTTCGAAGTCTGGCTCGAGGGCGCCGTCATGCGCTCAGCCTGAGCGGAAAAACTCGCTCAGAAATCCAGGCGCAGGCTGACCCACTGACGGCGTTCGACGATACGGCCATCAAGCTGGCTGTCGGTGGGTTTTGGCGATTTGTATTCGTTGTGCGCACCGTTCAGATTCTGGATGGTCAGCGCGAATTCACCGCCGAGTGCCCCAACGCGGAACGGGTAACCCAGGCGGGCATCGAGCCGACGGTATTTCAGCGATACGGTATTGCTCGACCACTGCATGGCCTGCTGCGCGTAGCCCATCAGGGAAAATTCGAGGCCCAGCGGCAATTTCTGCACCCACATCAACGACGTTGCACGGCTGGGCATAGAGTTTTCAGTGAACTCGGCCACATCAAGCCGCTTCGAGGAAGACGACAAGTCGGAATTCGGATACGCCAGCGCCGATGCCAGAAAATCACTGGTGATTCGTGCAAATGTCTGATTCAACAGCAGCCGTGTCGACTCAAAAGGTTGCCATTTGAACTGGTACTCCAGACCTACAATACGGACGTCCTGAATCGGCACCGTCGATTTCGGGACATCCTGATCGCTGGCGCCTAAATCCATTCTGTACAGACGATTTGAAACCCTCTCCCCGAACAGCCGGACATCAAGACTGGACCGCCAGTCGCGCCAGTCACCCAGATAGCCGACCTCCAGCGTATCGAGCCGCTCCGCCGCCATATCCGGCGTTCCTCGATAGATGAACTCATAGTATGGGCGATACGGACCCGCATTCGGGATCGGCGTTTCCTCGTGCCCGCGATAGTTCTGGATACTTCCCATCCGATAGGCGCGCGAAACGCCCAAGCGCACAGTATTCTGGCTATTGAAGTGGAAATTGGAACTGATCCGGGGAGATACATGCGCCCCAGCCAGCGAGTCGCTCTCACCGGCAAGGCCAACGTTACCGGTAAACCACCTAACCGGTTTCCATTCGACATTGCCGAAAACTCGTCCAACATCACGCCGCACGGTTCCCTGATCACGCAGCGTCCACTCCGAGCGCAGCGCGTCGGCTCTCCAACTCCCCCCCCAGACCAGTCGCGCAGTCTCAAAAGCGTGCAAACTATGCTGCAACTCGATTTCGTGCCGTGCTCCCTGATCACCGGACTGATTGACGTTTACGGGCGCCAAAAGTGGCAAAGCAACAACAAATGCGTCAGACGACTCATCATTCACGTACGAATAGCGTAACTGAATGTCCGAATCGCTCGACAGGGCACGACGCCACAATAGTTGGGCGTAACTATCAGTTTGCTTCACGTCACGAAAGGGATTCGTCGGATCCGGCAACAATGTTGCCTTGTCCAGTCGGCCACTCTGCGTAACACCTTCGATTTGCCCCGCGCTGAATTGCAGACTATCTCTTTCACTCAGGACAAAATCAGCACGAAAATCGAACAATCGAGTCCTGTAGGAGTCAATCCAGTTGTGCCGGTCGGTTAGCCCATCATCATTCTGATGTCGATAGGTAAAACGAAAATCCCCGACCTCGCCGATCTTGCCGCCCGTCCTGAACGTGTAGTCGCGGACATTCTGGTTGCCATAACTGGTGGACACAGAAGTTCCCCGAACCAGCGCAGGATCAACCGTAATGATATTGATAACACCAAGAAAGGCATTGCTGCCATAGGAAACTGCATTGGTGCCGCGTACGACCTCAATGCGCTCAATATCCTCCAGCGCGACCGGCAACGTGGCCCAATTGACACCACTCCCGAACAGCGGCGACAGCATTGAACGCCCGTCAATGAGTACCTGTACCCGTGGCGCGTAATCGCCATCGCCCAGACCATGGTAGGTAGCCCGCGCGGCCTCAGTGTTGTTCGGATAAGTCTGGAAACCTGGCACCAAACGGAAAATATCGTTCAGATCCCGCGCCCCGGAGCCCTTGATCATGTCGCGGTCGACAACCGTTACCGCAGCAGGTGCGTCCGCCAATTTTTGTGGCAAGCGACTGACCGAGGCCACGATCGGCAACTCGCTGAAATAGGCATCCTCATCCGCCGACCAGGCGTTGCAGCCCATCCCCGCCAGCAAGATAGCCAACGATGCGCATGGTAAATTGACTGTTTTACGGGTCACAAGCCCGGTGTCTCCATTTTTTCGATCTCGCCAGGCACCGCCAAGACCTGCTTCCAGGCCTCGGCAAAACACGGCGACTGCGCGCCGAGTTTCACACCGTGCCGATTGCAGGCCACCAAGCACAAAGCCAGCCCAGCCTGATCGACCACAGTAACGCCTTCGAGATCTATTTCGTCGACACCCACCCTTGTCAAGGCATGCATGAAGTCATTGCGCAGCGAGTTGCCAAGGCCGCCGCTAATACGCATGATTTTTTTCCCGCCGAGCTCGCGGACGCCAAGAATCGAGGCATTCCCGGAGGCCAGCGCGGCGTTGATCGCATCGTCGATAAGGATCTGGTTGATTGGCCCGGTTTGGAAGCGAACGCCAAACATATTGCCGACCCGGCTGACAACTGCAGCCGGTACGTCAATCAGGGGCGAGCCAAAAACGCTAAATTCGCAACCGATGTTGTGTGAAATTTCGAGCGGCATATCGGTCCGCAACATCAGGCCGGACAGGGAAAGATTTTCGATTAGCCCTTCGCCAATCGCCCCCCCGAAGCCAATCCTGACTTTAGGCAAGTTGCCGAAACGAATCCGCTGATGCCGCCGTTGATCCAGCATTGTGGCCAAAGCTTTCTAGAAATTTGTTTTCTTGGGATTTTATCAAATGTTGAGCACGCTACCACCTATTGCATAAGCAGATCGTTACATTGACTTTTGGCGCCCTGCTGGGTATTGTCTCCCGACGCTGGAAACACTCCAGCCGCGCCGATTTGAGCTCTGATTGCGGGCGCCAAATAAATTCAGCTAAAGCGGGAACCACCCAGTTCGCCCGACGAGTTCACGTTTAAGGCCAACTGGGTTTTTGTTTTCAGGAACAGCATGCCAGGACAATCCGTCGGCGCCGTCGAATCACAGCGCGCTCACTTCGATCAGCCGTTGCATTTGCGCAGCGGCGGAGTTTTGCCGGCCTACGACCTGGTGTATGAGACGTATGGCACGCTAAATGCCGCAAAGTCAAATGCCATTCTGGTCTGCCATGCGCTCTCCGGCCATCATCATGTCGCTGGCTATTACGCGGACCAGCCGCAAAATATCGGCTGGTGGGACAACATCGTTGGCCCAGGTCGACCGCTCGATACCGAAAAATTCTTTGTCGTTGGCCTGAACAATCTGGGTGGTTGCCACGGCTCGACGGGGCCATCCTCGATTAACCCGGCCACCGGCAAGCCGTGGGGCGCCGAGTTTCCGATTGTTGCCGTTAACGACTGGGTACACGCCCAGGCCAAGCTGGCCGACTTGCTTGGTATCGATAGCTGGGCGGCCGTCATGGGGGGTAGTCTGGGCGGCATGCAGGCCCTGCGCTGGAGCATCACCTATCCGGAGCGGGTGCGCAACGCCATTGTCATCGCCGCTGCGCCTAAGCTGTCGGCGCAAAACATCGCCTTCAACGATGTCGCCCGCCAGGCCATACTCACCGACCCGGACTTCCACGGTGGCAACTACTACGAACACAACACCCGTCCAGTGCGCGGCCTACGCCTGGCACGCATGCTCGGCCACATTACCTACCTGTCGGACGACCAGATGGGCGCGAAATTCGGCCGCGAACTTCGCAACAGCGCCTTTTCCTTCGGTTTCGACGTTGAATTCGAGGTCGAATCCTACCTGCGCTACCAGGGTGACAAGTTCGCCGGCTATTTCGATGCCAACACCTACCTGTTGATGACCAAGGCCCTGGACTATTTCGATCCATCACGCGAAGACAACGGCAACCTCAATGCCACCATGGCTCGCAGCAAGGCCAACTTCCTGATTGCCTCATTTACGACTGACTGGCGCTTCACCCCGGCACGTTCAAAAGAGATTGTCGCTGCCCTGCTGGCCAATGGCCGCAATGTTTCCTACGCCGAAATCGATCTCAATTTCGGTCACGACTCTTTCCTGATGGAAGACGTGCACTATCACGGCGTGGTCGATGCCTATCTGCGGAACATCAAGCTATGACACACACACTGGGGCGCCCCGATTTTGAATTGATCGCCGGCTGGATTGAACCAGGCCATCGCGTGCTCGACCTCGGCTGTGGTGACGGAACGCTACTGAAACACCTAATCGAACTGCGTGGCGTTCAGGGGGTTGGGGTCGAAATCGACGACGCCAATGTGCTGGCAGCCATCAAGAACGGCATCAACGTCATCCAGGGCAACCTGGAGCGCGGCCTCGACGAGTTCGCTGATCAGGCATTCGATCATGTCGTGCTGTCCCGCACGCTGCAAACCGTTCGTCACACCGAGGGAATCCTGCGCGAAATGCTCCGCGTCGGGCGCGAGGCAGTTGTCTCGTTTCCCAACTTCGCCTACTGGAAGAACCTGCGTTCGGTGCTCAATGGACGCATGCCGGTTTCCGAAGATCTGCCTTATCAATGGTACGACTCGCCCAATATGCGCTTCTTCACTCTGCTCGATTTTGAAGATTTGTGCGACAAAATGGGGCTGATCGTCCGCGAGCGCAGCGTTCTTGACGAAGAGGGCAACCCCGTTACCAGCGAGGTCAATTTTCTCGGCAGCCTGGCGGTCTATCGCCTGACGCAAACCCACTGATGCCGGCCTGGCTTGCCGCCCTGCTCAACCGCAAGATGCTGATCTGCATCTTTACCGGCTTCAGCTCGGGCCTGCCGCTCTACCTCCTGCTCAACCTGCTGCCCGCCTGGCTGCGCAGCGAAGGCGTCGACCTCAAAACCATCGGTTTTTTTGCCCTGATCCAGTTTCCCTACACCTGGAAATTTCTCTGGTCGCCGCTCCTCGACCGCTTCAGCGTTCCCGGTTTCGGCCGGCGCCGAGGCTGGATGTTACTAACTCAAATCGGCTTGCTGTTCGTCATTGGCTCACTCGGCGGCCTCGACCCGAAAGAAAGTATCTGGCCCATTTTGTGGCTCGCCGCCCTGCTCGCCTTGCTGTCAGGAACCCAGGATATTGCGGTCGACGCCTTTCGACGCGAGATTTTGAACGATAACGAACTGGGCCTTGGCAACGCAGTGCACGTCAATGCTTATCGTATTGCCGGCCTGATCCCCGGTTCGCTATCGCTGATCCTGGCCGATCGCCTGCCATGGAACGAAGTGTTCTGGATCACTGGTTCCTTTATGATTCCCGGCATGATAATGGCTTGGCTGGTCAGCGAACCGCTCATCAAAGGGACGCCCAAAACCCTGCGTCAAGCGGTTACTGAGCCATTTCACGAATTTATCGGCCGGCAAGGCTGGCGCGGCGCCCTGACGGTTCTCGGCTTCATCTTCCTTTACAAGCTGGGCGACAGCCTATGCACAGCGCTGGCCACCCCGTTTTATCTCGACATGGGATTCACCAAGACCGACATCGGTCTCATCGCCAAACATGCCGGCCTCTGGCCAGCAGTAATCGGCGCCCTGCTCGGCGGTTTGTGGATGATACGGCTGGGCATCAACCGGGCACTATGGCTGTTCGGCGTTGTCCAACTGACATCCATCTTCGGCTTTACCTGGCTGGCGTCGCAAGGCCACTATGCCAGCATCGGCGCCGAAGAACGCATCGCGCTGGCCTTCGTCATCAGCCTCGAAGCGCTCGGCGTCGGCCTGGGAACTGCTGCCTTTGTAGCCTACATCGCCCGCTCGACCCATCCTGCCTACACGGCAACCCAGATGGCGTTGTTCACCAGTCTAGCCGCCGTGCCACGGACCTTCATCAACGCTTCGGCCGGATGGCTGGTCGAAACGCTGGGCTGGAGCAGCTTTTACTGGCTATGTATCGGACTGGCCGTGCCGGGGATGGTGCTATTGCTGAAAGTCGCACCATGGCACGAAACCACGGCAACTGCTAATCGCCCCGCCTGAGCCGGCGCCGGTCCAGCCACCAGGCATACACGGGCAGAAACAGGATAGAGCCCGGCAAAAGCAAGGCAATCAGATAGGGCGACAGACGGACCATATGGCGCAAGTGCCGGACAAGCTCCTGCTTTTCATCCGGCGTCCAGTGGCCACCATTACGCACCTTCATCAACAACGGCATGATGCCGCGCGTCGCGATCAGTTCGGTCAGAACCCTGCGCGCCTGCCGCCGCTGAGAAGAAACCATCTGGCGCCACCAGGAGGGCAGTGCG
>NZ_JAVHPH010000480.1:0-1542 GCF_036170495.1 Azonexus sp. | reverse complement strand
TGAAATTCCCCAGGCCGCAGAACATGTCGGCGATCCGCTCGCCCGGTTGCGGGTCAAGCAGGCGCATGGCGCGGCGAACCAGCACGCGATTCACCGCATGGTTAACCTGGGTAAAATCATTGGGCTTGAAATCGAACTCGAGGTCGAACTCGGGCAAGGTGTACGACAAACGCTGGCCGGGCAACGGATGAAAACGCCGGATGGAATCCGGCCCCTTCGGCTGCAGGTAGAAGACAATGGCATGCCGGTCGGCAAAATCGCGCAACAACCGCTCGTCAGCCGCAGTGAGCGGATCCAGAATGCGCAACAGCACCGCCGTACAATGCTCGCCAACCGCCACCTCAACCTCGCGGATGCGCTCGGCCACAGTCAATGCGCGCAGCAGTGCGCGCATCGGCATCAGCAGGGCCGAGACATGGGGCGGCAAAATGTCGCAGCCTCGAATGTCGGCAATATAGCTGCTCCGCCATTCATGGAAACCGATCAGCACGTCCCCGTTTTTCGAAACCTGGCGAACCGCCAGTCGAGCCCGGTGCCGATAACCCCAAGGCTCGCCCTGAATCGGCGGCAGGATCGTTTCCGGACGAACGCGTCCGATGTGCCAGAGACTGTCTTCGAGCACGCGCTGCTTGGCGGCGACCTGCGCCGACGGATCCATGTGCTGCATGGCACACCCGCCGCAAACACCAAAATGCGGACAGCGCGGCAGGACACGAGCATTTGAAGGCTTGATAACGCGAACGAGGTTCGCCAGCTCGAATTTGGATTTTTTCCGGAAACTGGCGTATTCAACGGTTTCACCGGGCAAGGCCCCATCGACAAAGATAGTCTTGCCATCTTGACGGGCAATCCCGCGTGCCTCGTGGTCCAGCGATTCAATGATCCCGATTGGCACGGTCAACTCCAAAAAAGCGCGAATTTTATCAATCGGTTACACTATGCGCCATGGCTCGCGAACTAATTACCTCATGGGCAGACTACCAGATGGCGCTCGACCGTCTGCTGGCCATTGCCTGTCATAAGATCAGCATTTATGACGAAGACCTTGTCACACTGAAGCTAGAATCCCCCCCCCCGCCTGCTTCATATAAAACGCATCCTTCAGGCGGGTGAGCGCGATACCCTGCAAATAGCCGTTCGCAATGGCGGTCCGATCCGGCAGAAACACCCACTACTTCTCAACCTGCTCACCACCTACGGCCATCTTGCCGTTGCCCGTCAGACGCCGCCACAGCTTGCCCATTTTCGGGACAGCATGATCCTCGTTGACGACCAGCACGCCCTGATCCGCTTCGAACGAGATTTGCCGCGCAGCAAATTGCTCGTCGATGAAATTGACGAAGTCCGCCCCTATTTAACCCGCTTCAAGGAAATCTGGTCAGAAGGAGGAGAAAGTGTGACCAGCACTGCGCTTGGGCTCTGATCTTCAAGCCCTATTTTGCAGCGCAGCAAGTCTCACCCAGACAAAATAAATTGTTGCTATAATTGCTGACTGATTAGGTAGCTCCTGATCACCGATCAATTCAGATTTTATTGCCTCTT
>NZ_JAVHPH010000479.1:4923-7950 GCF_036170495.1 Azonexus sp. | reverse complement strand
CTCAAAAACTTCTCGCGCGTCGGCGAACAGGAGTGGCAGGAGGCAGACCTGCACGAGGGGCTCGATTCGACCTTGAACATTGTCTGGAACGAGCTGAAATACAAGGCCAAGGTGGTCAAGGAATATGGCGAAATCCCGCCTGTTTTCTGCCTCATTTCACAGCTCAACCAGGTCTTCATGAACCTGCTGGTCAACGCCGGCCATGCCATTGAAACGCAGGGCACCATTACGATTCGAACCCGCCTCCACGGCGACGACAAGGTTTGCGTTGAAATCAGCGATACTGGCAAGGGGATCGCGCCGGAGCATATCAACCGAATTTTCGAGCCGTTCTTTACGACCAAGCCGGTGGGCAAAGGGACCGGCCTCGGACTTTCGCTATCCTATGGAATCATCAAGCGGCACGGTGGCCAGATCGAGGTTGAAAGCAGCGCAGGCTTGGGCACCACGTTCCGTTTGGTACTGCCCATCAATCCGACGCACAACACTCAAATACAGGACTCGGAGACTTCATCATGAGCGAGGAAATCGCCCAACCCACCCTGCTCTTCGTCGATGACGAGCCAGGCATTCTTTCCGCCCTGCGCCGCCTGTTCCGCCCGCACGGCTACCGCATCTTCATCGCCGAAGGCGGTGCTGCCGGGCTGGAAGTACTTGAGAAAGAACAAATCGATCTGGTCATTTCCGACATGCGCATGCCGGAAATGGATGGCGCCACCTTCCTCAAGGAGGTTCGTGCTCGCTGGCCCAATGTCATGCGTATCCTGCTTACGGGCTACGCTGACATCACATCGACCGTTGCTGCGATCAATCAGGGCGAAATCTACCGTTATATTTCGAAGCCATGGGACGACAACGAGATCGTCAGCATCGTTGCCGAAGCCATCGAACACCAGAATCTGAAGCGGGAGAACCTGCGCCTCTCCTCGCTGACCCAGGCGCAAAACGATCAGCTGAAGGAACTCAACGCCAGCCTTGAGCAGAAGGTCGCCGAACGGACCGCAGAACTGAGCCAGGCCTTGAGTTTTGTCGAGCAAACGCATAGCGAATTGAAAAAGGCGTTTCTGACCAGCGTCCAGGTTTTTGCCGGCTTGGTCGAACTACGCAGCGGCCCGGCCGGCAGCCAAATGTCGGGCCACGGCCGGCGGGTCGCCGAACAGGCGCGCAGCGTTGCCCAACGCCTCGGCCTTTCCGACGCCGAGAAACAGAACATCATGCTGGCCGGCTTGCTGCACGACATCGGCAAACTCGGCCTGCCCGACGAACTGCTGAGCAAGCCCTTCAATACGCTGACGCCCGAGCAACGCACGCTGGTCATGAAACACCCGGTCATCGGCCAGAACATCCTGTTGGGTATCGACAAATTCAAGGAGGCCGCCATTCTCGTTCGCCATCATCATGAAAGTTATGACGGCAACGGCTTCCCCGACCATCTGGCCGGCATCGCCATTCCGCAGGGCAGCCGCATCCTGCAGGTGGTCAATGAGTATGATTCGCTGATCATCGGCACCCTGGTCCAGCGTCCGCTAAAGCCGGCCGAAGCACTGAATTTCCTGATCGACAATCGCGGCAAGCGCTACGACCCCGCCGTCGTTGACGCCTTTGCGACGCTGCTCGCCGAAACCGTCAAGAGCGGCTTCACGGAAATTCCCCTGCGCACCATGCACCTGAAGTCCGGCATGCTGCTCAGCCGGGACCTCATGCACCGCGACGGCTATCTGCTGCTCGCCAAGGGGACATCGTTGACCGCAGAAATCATCAGCCAACTGGTCAAAATGGAAGGTTCCGAGGAGCAGACGCTGACCGTCTATATTCGCCAGGAGGAAAAATGAGCCGCATCCTGATCGTCGACGATGAGGACTCCATCCTCAAAGCCCTTAAACGAGTCTTGCGTCTGGCGCCATGCACCTATGGCACAAAGAGTTACGCCCTGGAAATCGCCGATTTCAATTCGCCGCTGGCCGCCTTGGAAGCGGCCAGGAACGAAGAATTCGACCTGTTCATGAGCGACTACCGGATGCCGGGCATGGATGGCATCGAATTCCTCAAGGCCGCCAAGGCTATCCAGCCCGATGCGGCACGGCTCATTCTATCCGGTTACGCCGATCTCAACGCCCTGGTTCGCGCCGTCAATGAAGTCGGCATCGACCGCTTCATCGGCAAGCCGTGGAACGACTATGACCTCATGTCGGCGATTGGCCAGGCGCTGGCCCACCGCGATCTGATGCTGGAAAACCGTCAGCTGGCCAATCTGGTCCGTCTTGAAATGGGCGACATCACACCGGAGCAAATCGAGGCCGAACGGCTGGAGCGCATTGAACCCGGTATCACCGAAGTCAACTGGGGGCCGGACGGCTCGGTCGTGCTCGATCCCGAGTTTCAGAGCAAAGGCTGATTCAGCATGCCCGAAAGCGATGCCCAGCACCTGACTTTCAAACTGGTCTATTACGGCCCGGCGCAGAGCGGCAAGACGACCAATCTGCTGCGTCTGCACGACCTGCTCGCTCCGGAATTGAAGGGCGAGCTCATGACCATGGAGACCAAGGACGACCGCACGCTTTTCTTCGACCTCCTGCCACTCGGCTTTCGGGCGCCATCCGGCCTGCTCATCAAACTCCGGCTGTTCACCGTGCCCGGCCAGGTGGCCCATGACGGCACGCGCAAGGCGGTGCTGTCGCGCGCCGACGGTGTCGTCTTCGTGGCCGATGCCGACCGCACCCAGGAAACCAACAACGGCGAATCCTTCCAAAGCCTGGCCGCCAACTGTGCCCGGGTCGGGCTTGATTTCGAGCATCTGCCGATGGTCGTCCAGTTCAACAAATGCGACCTGCCGAATGCCGTCCCCGAAGCCGAAATCCGCGAGCGCTGGTCGGCCGCCTCCTGGCCGCTGGTTTTTGCCATCGCTTTGACTGGGCAAGGCGTCGAATCGACCTTTGAATTGCTGATTCGCACGGTCTACCGGAATTTTGGCGAAAATTTGAAATTGCTGACGGAGCACGGCCTCAGCGAAGACGCCTTTGTCGCCGG
>NZ_JAVHPH010000479.1:3706-4823 GCF_036170495.1 Azonexus sp. | reverse complement strand
CTGGCCCTGCTCCGCGCCCAGATCCGCTTCAAGATGGCGTCGACCCTGCACCTCGAAGCGGTGGCCGAAGACTTCGAATCGCTCAAGCGCGAGCACGCCCGCCTCAGCGAATCGGAGGCGCGCTACAAAACGCTGTCGGCTGAACTCGAAGCCCGCGTCAAGAAACAGGTTGGCGAACTGGAAGAACGCCAGCAGATGCTCTATGAAGCGGAAAAGCTCGCCTCGGTGGGCCAACTGGCCGCCGGCATGGCGCACGAGATCAATAACCCGCTCGGCTTTGTACGCAGCAACCTCTCGACCTTTGAAAAGTACCTCGGTAAATTTGCCGAACTGAAGTCGCACCCGGAGCCGGCCGCCGAGGGCTGGCAGGCACTTGACCTCGATTTCATTCTCGAAGACAGCATTGACCTGCTCCACGACAGCGCCAAGGGGATGGAACGCATCGCCCGCATCGTCGCCGATTTGAAGGCATTTTCGAACGTCGACCGGGCCAGCCAGGAATACGCCGATCTCAACAACTGCCTGCACGAAGCGGTCAGCATGGTCGAGGCGCAAATGCCGCCCGGCGTCCATTTCCGTTTCGACTTGCTCCCGCTACCCAGCATCGTCTGCCTGCCGGGGCATATCAATCAGCTCTTTTTCAACGTCATCCGCAACGCCGTCCTGGCGATCAAGGATACCGGCCGGCCGGGCGAGGTCAAAATATCCTCCGAAGCAGACGATACCGGCATCCACATCCGCATTCACGACACCGGGGTTGGCATGACCGCCGAGCAGATCGAACACGCCTTCGAACCGTTCTACACGACGCGCCCGGTCGGTTCCGGCGTCGGCCTTGGCCTGGCCACCGCCCGCAATGTCGTACAGGCGCACAGCGGACGCATCCGTCTCGACAGCCAGCCCGATGTCGGCACCACCGTCACCCTGTTCTTCCCGACCCCACCATGACCGACTACGCCTCTCTCTTCACCGGCAAGACCGCCACCCCGCAGGCCCCGGCAACGCACCTGACGCCGCCGCGCTACCGCCTGCTCTTCGTCGACGACGAACCGGGCATCGTCAAGGCGCTGGCGCGCGTCTTTCACCAGGAAAACTACGAAGTCATCACCGCCTGGAG
>NZ_JAVHPH010000479.1:1503-3606 GCF_036170495.1 Azonexus sp. | reverse complement strand
AGGCGCTGGCGCGCGTCTTTCACCAGGAAAACTACGAAGTCATCACCGCCTGGAGCGCTAGGGAAGGCCTGGAAAAGTTCGCTACCGGCGCCATCCATCTGGTCATCAGCGATTTCATGATGCCCGGCATGAACGGCGCGCAGTTCCTGCAGGAAGTCAAAAAGCGCTCGCCGGACACCATCCGCATCATGCTCACCGGCCACGCCAACACCGATGCGGTGATGGGCGCAATCAACGAAGGCGCCGTTTACAAATTCATCCTCAAGCCGTGGAACGATGACGACCTGCGCGTCACGGTGGCCCTGGCCCTCGAACAGTTCGACCTGATCAGCCGGAACAAGAGCCTGCGCGCCGAAAACGAACAGAAGGCCAAGGAAATCTCGGCACTGTCCCGGCTCGCCGCGACCCACCGCAGCCGGCTCGGCATCATGCTGCACAAGAAAAACCTGCTGACCGATGCCCAGTTACAGGAACTGACCCTGCAGCAGGAACGGCGCAAGGAGCCCTTGATCACGCTGTTGCTCGAGCACGACTGGGTTCCCGAACGCCGAATCAGGGAACTCCTGAAAACCGACATGATGATCGAGGAAGTGCAGTTGCCGGAATTCCAGGTCGATGCCGCGTTGACCGATCTGATCCCGCGCAGTTTCTGCGTGCGCCAAGGCGTCGTCCCGCTCAAGCTCGACGGGCGCCGCCTGTTGCTGGCCATGGCCGACCCGCTCGACGAAGGGCTGATCGATGAAGTCCGCTTTACGGCCGGCCTCGACATCAATGCCGTGACCGCCGACATGGCGGCCATCCGCAAGAAGGTCGATGAAATCTACGGCGGCGGCGAGGTCGACTTCAAGGAACTGGAAACCCTGGTCAGTTCGCCCGACCCCTACGAAGGCATCGAGATCGTCATCGAGGAAGACGACGCCGCCAAGCTCGAAGACCTGCTGCGCGACACCGAGGCGCCACCGGCCATCCGGCTGGCCAATGCGATCATTCTCGAAGCCATCCGCCTGGGTGCCTCCGACATCCATATCCAGCCGCGGACCAAGAGCGTTGTCGTGCGCTACCGGATCGACGGCGTGCTCGCCGACAAGATCCATATCCCGCACCATCTGCATCAGTCGCTCGTCTCGCGCCTGAAAATCATGTCGGAACTCGACATCTCCGAACGGCGTCGCCCGCAGGATGGCCGCATCACCGTCAAGACACCGATGCGCATGGTCGACCTGCGCATTTCCACGCTACCGACGATCAATGGCGAAAAAATCGTCATGCGCATCCTCGACCGCAACTCGACCGTGCATACCATCGAAAAACTCGGTTTTTCAAGCAGTGATCTGCGTCGCGTCAGCGACATGGTAGCCAAGCCGCAAGGCATCATCCTGGCCACCGGCCCGACTGGGAGCGGCAAGACGACGACGCTCTATTCGCTGCTTCAGCACGATGCGACGCCCGACAAGAACTACGTCACCATCGAGGATCCGGTCGAGTACTACCTCGACATGGCTGGCCAGGTCCTCATTCGCGAAAAAATCGGGCTAACCTTCCCGGCCGTCCTGCGCGCCTTGCTTCGGCAGGACCCGGACGTCATCCTGCTCGGTGAAATCCGCGACTTCGACACCGCCGAGGTTGCCTTTCACGCCGCGCTGACCGGCCACCTGGTCTATTCGACCCTGCACACTAACTCGGCCGTCGCCACCATTGCCCGGCTGTTCGATCTCGGTCTCAAGCCCTATGTTGTCGCCACCGCCCTCGAAGGCATCATCGCCCAGCGCCTGGTGCGCAGCGTTTGCCCGGATTGCAGCCAGCCGGCAGCAGCGGACCCGGCCGTCATTTCCCGCCTGGGCAAAGCCTTTGCCAATATCGGCGAAATCCGCCGTGGCCAGGGCTGCAATACCTGTCATGGCAGCGGCTACAAGGGTCGCCTCGGCATTTACGAAATACTGACCCTTGATGACTCCTTGCGGGACTGCATCGGCAGCGGCGCCAGTGTTCTCGAAATCAGCCGTCAGGCCCGGCAACGAGGGCTGCGCAGCATCGTCCACCACGCCGTGGAGCGGGTGCAGGCCGGCACGACCACGCCAGAAGAAATTCTTCGGGTACTCGGCC
>NZ_JAVHPH010000479.1:0-1403 GCF_036170495.1 Azonexus sp. | reverse complement strand
GAGCAACTGCTGGTCGAGCAGGGGCGTTTGAAGCTGGCCATGCAACAGGTCGAACTGACCCAAAAGAAACTCCTCGAATCGGAACACCAACGAGCCGAAGCGAGCAAACGCAATATGCAGCAGTTGCTCGCCCAGATTATCGATGGCGACCCTGTCCCGACCTTCGTCATCAACGCCAATCATCAAATCACCCACTGGAATCAGGCCTGCGCGATGATTAGCGGCCTGCCGGCAGCCGACATGGTCGGCACCACCAGACAGTGGAAAGCTTTTTATCCGGAAAGCCGTCCGGTCATGGCCGATCTGATCGTCGACGGCAGTCTTGAGGAAAAGTTCGACGCCTACTACCACGGTCATTTTCGGCGCTCAGCCAATATCGGCGGCGCCTTCGAGGGTGAAGATTTCTTCCGTCACATGGGCGAACAGGGACGCTGGCTGTTCTTTACCGCAGCGCCGCTGTGCGATGCCGACGGGCAGCGCATCGGTGCCATCGAAACCCTGCAGGACGTGACCGAGCGCCACCGCGCCGAGGACGACCTGCGGCAGTACCAGAATCACCTCGAGGAAATCGTCACCGAGCGCACGTTGCAGCTTGGCGAGGCCAACATCAAACTGGAAAACGACCGCAAAGAACTGGAACTGCTGCTAACCAAGGTCGAAGAAGCGCAACAACAATTGCTGCAATCCGAGAAGATGGCCGCCATCGGCCAACTCGCGGCCGGCGTCGCACATGAGATCAACAACCCGGTCGGCTTCGTCAACTCCAATCTGGGCACTCTGAAAACCTACGTTTCCCAGCTGCTCAACGTCATCAGCGCCTACGAAAGCGGGGTGCCCGACACTATTTCAGCGGCTCGCCAGAAAGCCGACCTCGACTTTCTTCGCGAAGACCTTCCATCATTGGTTGCCGAATCACGGGAAGGCCTTAGCCGCGTCACCAAGATCGTTCAGGACCTCAAGGATTTCTCCCACGTCGACCAGGCCGAACATCAGCACGCCGACCTCAATGCCGCCATTGAAAGCACCTTGAACGTGGTCTGGAACGAACTGAAGTACAAGGCCGAAGTTGTCCGCGAACTGGGTGAGATTCCGCCGGTCGACTGCGTCCCGGCCCAGATCAACCAGGTATTCATGAACCTGCTGGTCAATGCCGCCCAAGCCATCGAGCAACAGGGCAAAATTTTCGTGCGTTCGGGAACCGAGAACAAGCGAGTCTGGTTTGAGATCGAGGATACCGGCCAAGGCATGAGCGAAGAAGTGCGCAACCGCATTTTCGAGCCATTCTTCACCACCAAACCGGTCGGCAAAGGCACCGGGCTGGGCTTGTCAATCTCTTACGACATCATCGTCAAAAAACATGGTGGGCAATTGGAGGTGCGCAGCACCCCCGGCCAGGGAACCTG
>NZ_JAVHPH010000478.1:0-1548 GCF_036170495.1 Azonexus sp. | reverse complement strand
GTCTGCTCGTTGAACAGTACGGCAAATCCGGTCTGCCCGAGCAGCAACAGGATCAGCAGGACGAGCAGGCGTCTGGCTTGCCACTTCTCCTCGCCAAACCAGTAAGGTGCGGCAATTTTATGAAAGCGCCGCCAGAGGTGGCGATTAAAGCTGATCATGTGGGTTTGGGGCCTTTTCACCCCTTTTCGGCCCGCGGCAATTTGCCGAAAGGCCGGTCGAACTGATTGAAGCCTTATTCGCCCTTGGCGACAAAGCGCACCTTGGCCGCCGGCCCCGAGGCTGAAGCCTGAACACGTCGGGTTTGCCAGGCACCGTCGATTTCAACGGCAATCTGGTAGCGGCCGGCCGGCAGCTTGATGTAAAGCAACGGCCCCTCGGTCACGCCGGAAACCGTGACCTGCCCGCTACGGCGACTGACCGTAAAGGGAATCCCCGCCAGGTAATTGCCGCGCGGTCCGGTCAGCATGAGGTGGACGTTGTAGGCGGCGGACAGCTTGTGCATTTCAGCCATGGCTTCGTCGCCGACCCCACCGCTCAGCCAGGAAACCCCGGCTTGCGGGCTGCTTGCCACATTGCTTTTTGCCGCATCATCGAGTTCAAAGGAAAGTGCCGGCATGCATTGCAGGACGAGTACCACGGCAATCAGGCCGAGTCGGCCGTAGCCCGTTTGTGCCTTGCCGGCGGAGACCAGTGCGAGTTTAGTCATGGCCGGCCTCACCTGTGCTGACCACGGTCGTTCCCGCGATAATCATCGCGCCATCCATCGCGCCGATCATCGTGACGATCATCCTGGCGGTGACGGTTGCGCTCCTGATAACGTGGGACGTACTGGTTGTTGTACCAGCGCTCGCGGACAAAATAGACCCGCTCGTCACAGGCGTTGTAGGCGCCGCAGTACCGACGCCAGTTCTTGGCATGGCCCGGGGGTACATGGAGGTAGATCGGCGGGCGGCCGGAAGCCCCGCGCCGGATCATGCGAGGTTGCGAATAGAGCAATTGCGGCCGCGGAGAGTCACCGATGTCGATACGGCCATAAAAGCCAGGCTGACCGAGCGTAACCGACACCCCGACATCGGCAGCCTGCGCCGGTATCGAGGCGCCGGCGAGAACAACTGCCAGCAGTAACAGGTTGAAATTCATGGTGAAACTCCTTTGTCCGTTGCCGTACTTATTTCTTGTCACCCTGAGTGGCATCCTGAATCTTGTTGCCAGCTTTTTCGATTTCCTGACCGACCTTTTCGGTAGCCTGATCAACCTTCTTGCCAGCCTGCTCGACCGGCCCTTCCTTTTTCTGGCAACCACTCAGAGCGACGAGCAGCGCAGCCAACATGACCGCTGCGCCCAGTGTTTTTCCTGTTTTGATCATTTGCTTCTCCTTGATTACGCCATTAATTGATGCCCCGACCGATCCGGCCGGGCGCATCGCCTCTGATCACGTTCCCTTATTTGGCAACTTCGTGACCGATGACACCACCAACAACAGCGCCACCGACGGTTCCGGCAGCACTGCCGCCGGTTAGTACAGCGCCACCGATGGCGCCGGCGCCA
>NZ_JAVHPH010000477.1:0-7999 GCF_036170495.1 Azonexus sp. | reverse complement strand
TTTTCCGGTTGACCGTGGAAGTTATGTACTTGGCGTAAATCCTATATCCGTCTGAAACTTTTGCGTCAGACAACAAAAACCCGGCACGAAGCCGGGTTCTGATTGTCCTGAACGGGATCAGCCCTTGACGTGCAGCCCGCATTCCTTGGTTTCGGGATTTTCCCACCACCACCGTCCCGCACGGACGTCTTCGCCCGGCGAAATCGCGCGGGTGCAGGGGGCGCAGCCGATGCTGGGGTAGAACTTGTCGTGCAGGGCGTTGTAGGGCACGGCGTGTTGCTTGATGTAGGTCCAGACTTCCTTTTCGCTCCAGTCCGATAGCGGATTGAATTTCTCCAGGCCGTTGCCTTCGTCGTATTCGCGGAAGGGCAGGCCGGTGCGCGTGGTGGCTTGCTGGGCGCGCAGGCCGGTGATCCAGGCGCGTTTGCCGGCCAGGGCGCGTTTGAGTGGCTCGACTTTGCGGGCGTGGCAGCAGGCTTTGCGCAGCGTGACGGAGTCGTAGAAGCCGTTGATGCCATGGTTGCGGACGAAGGCTTCGACTTCTTCGGCTTGCGGGAAGTAGATTTTCAGCTTGAGGCCGTAGTGCTTGCGCAGGGCGTCCATCAGGTCGTAGGTTTCAAGCGGCAGGCGGCCGGTGTCGAGGCTGAAGATTTCGATCGGCAGTTTGGCTTTGACGATGAGGTCGGTGAGTACCATGTCTTCGGCGCCCAGGCTGTTGGCGAAGGCGGCCGGCGACCAGTTGGCGGCGATGTCGGCGAGCAGGGCTTGCACGGCCTGGGTCTTGGTGGCGACGCTGGCGGTCAGTTCGGGCGTGATGTTGAGCAGGTTGGGGGACATTGAAGTTCCTAGGCGCGGCGGCGGAAACGGGGTTGCGGCAGGGTGGTTGAGGCCTGATAGGCGTCGCTGAACGGGCTGAAGCCGGCTTCGATGGCGACCACGACGTTCTTGCCGTCCTTCAACGCGTAGCTGTCGAAACCGACGCGCTGCATGAAGAATAGCTGGTCGTGCAGGACATCGCCAACGGCACGCAATTCGCCCTGATAGTGGTAGCGCTGGCGCAGCAGGCTGGCCGTCGAATAGCCGCGACCATCGACGAATTTGGGGAAATTGACGGCGATGACGATGAAGTAGTCGAGATCGGCCGCGATGTCTTCGACCCGCTCATCCGGTTGCAGGAGCAGGCCGATGCGCTTGTGGCAGAAGATGATTTCGGCCTGGCGCGCCTGCCAGACGGCGAGCGGGAAGATGACGTCGCCGGCCGGCAGGGCGGCCGTTTCCGGCGTTTCGCCTTCCGCGATTTCGAGCGTTTTCCAGGTGTCGACCGTAGCCGTCCCGTGCTTGATCAGTTGCGCCATTATGCGGCCTCCTTTTGTGCTGCCTTGGCCTTGCCGTGGGCGCGGCCTTCGTAAACGCGGTTCTTGAACGGGTCGAGGCCGATGCGATCGAAGGTGTCGAGGAAACGCTCGTCGGGGTGACGGTTTTCGATGTAAACCTTGATGATCTTGTCGACGACATCCGGCATTTCATCGGCCGCGAACGACGGGCCGATGACCTTGCCGAGCCGGGCATCATTGCCCTGACGGCCGCCCAGCGTGACTTGATAAAACTCGGCTTCGTTCTTGTCGACGCCGAGCACGCCGATGTGGCCGACGTGGTGGTGGCCGCAGGCGTTCATGCAGCCGGAAATGTTGAGGTCGATTTCGCCGATGTCGAAGAGGTAGTCGAGATCGTCGAAACGGGCCTGGATGGCGTTGGCGATGGGGATCGACTTGGCGTTGGCCAGATCGCAGAAATCGCCACCCGGGCAGCAGATCATGCCGGTCAAGAGGCCGATATTCGGCGTCGCCAGACCGGCCGCCTTGGCCTTCTGCCAGACTTCGTAGAGGTCGGCCAGCTTGACGTCGGCCAGGATGATGTTCTGCTCGTGGCTGATGCGCAGTTCGCCGAAGCTGTACTGGTCGGCCAGATCGGCAACGGCGGCCATCTGCTCGGACGTGATGTCGCCTGGCGCAACGCCGTGCTTCTTGAGCGACAGCGTGACGGCGGTATAGCCCGGCACCTTGTGCGGGTGCGTGCTACGGTCAACCCAGTTTTTGAACGATTTTTCAAGGGCCAGCTTTGCGCTCAGGCCGGCATCGTCGGCGCTCAGCTTGGCGTAGGCCGGGGCGGCGAAGTCGGCGGCGACGCGGTCGAATTCGGCTTGCGTCAGGGTGGCCGGGCCGTCCTTGGCGTACGCCCATTCGGCCTCGACCTGCCTGGTGAATTCCTCGACGCCAAGCGCCTGGACGAGAATCTTGATGCGCGCCTTGTAGGCGTTGTCGCGGCGGCCCTGACGGTTGTAAACGCGGAGAATGGCTTCGCAATAGGTCAGGATGTGCTGCCAGGGCAGGAAGTCGCGGACGATCTGGCCGCGGACCGGCGTCCGGCCGAGGCCGCCGCCGACCATGACCGTGAAACCGACTTCGCCGCCCTCCACCTTCAGGCGCAGGCCGATGTCGTGGAACCAGGTGACGGCGCGATCTTCTTTTGTCCCCGAAATGGCGATCTTGAATTTGCGCGGCAGGAAGGCGAATTCCGGGTGGAAGGTCGTCCATTGACGGAGGATTTCGGCCAGCGGGCGCGGGTCGATCACCTCGTCGGCGGCAACGCCGGCGAACTGGTCGGTGGTGATGTTACGCAGGCAGTTGCCGGAAGTCTGGATGGCGTGCATCTCGACTTCGGCCAGTTCAGCCAGTATTTCCGGCACGTCCTCGATCTTCGGCCAGTTCAGCTGGAGGTTGTGGCGTGTCGTGAAATGGCCGTAGCCGCGGTCGTACTTGCTGGCGACCTGGGCGAGCCGGCGCAGCTGGGCTGAATTCAGCATGCCGTACGGCACGGCAATGCGGAACATCGGCGCGTGGCGCTGGACATAGAGGCCGTTCTGCAGGCGCAGCGGGCGGAATTCGTCGTCGCTCAGTTCGCCGGCTTGCCAGCGGTGGACCTGATCGCGGAATTGGTCGACGCGCTCGTTGATGAGCTGGCGGTCGATGGCATCGTATTTGTACATGAAACGTCCTTGGGGAAAACGTCAGGCAAAAACCAGCTTGGTGCCGACGAGCACCAGCATGGCAGCCAGAAGACGGCGCAGAATATGTTCCGGCACCTTGGCAGAAACTTGTGTGCCGAGCCAGATGCCGGGCAGCGAACCGATCAGCAGCGCACCGAGCAGCGCCCAGTCGACGCCGCCGAGCATCCAGTGGCCGAGGCCGGCGACCAGCGTCAGTGGCACGGCATGGGCGACATCCGATCCGACAATCTTGACCGGAGAAAGTTTTGGATAAAGGAAGAACAGCGCGGCGACGCCAAGCGCCCCGGCACCGACTGACGAAATGGTCACCAGGACGCCGAGAATGGCGCCAATGCCAACGGTAATCTTGCCCAGATGGCGCTGGCGCAGCGGCGATTCGTCGTGCCTGGCGGCATACTCGCGCAGCTTGCGACCGAAGAGGATGGCAATGGCCGTTAGCATCAGGGCAAAGCCGAGGCCGTGCGAAATAACCTGGCCGATGACATTGCTGCCCTTCGGCATCTGCGACAGGATGTAGAGCGTCATCGCCGCGGCGGGGATGCTGCCGGCCGCCAGGCGGCCGGTGATGGCCCAGTCGATATGGCCTTTCCGGCCATGCGCTACCGTGCCGCCGGCCTTGGTCATCGCCGCATAAAGCAGGTCGGTGCCAACGGCCGTGGCCGGGGGGACGCCAAACAACAGTACGAGCAGCGGCGTCATCAGCGAGCCGCCGCCGACGCCGGTCAGCCCGACAATAGCGCCAACCGCGAAGCCGGAAAGAGTGTAGAGATAGTCCATGGCAACCATGTTAACAGCCGCCAATTGAATCAAAAAGAATATTGAGTTAGATTGTTATAGCTACTAGTTATTAGCTGCTGGTTTATTGCTCACAGCGAACCTCTAACTACGTCCAACTAAAATGAAACTCCAGCAACTCCGTTACATCGTCGAGATCCAGCGCCAGGGACTGAATGTTTCCGAGGCCGCTGAATCGCTCTACACCTCGCAGCCCGGGATTTCGAAGCAGGTCAAGCTGCTTGAAGATGAACTCGGCATCGCCATCTTCGAGCGTAGCGGCAAACGCTTTTCCGGGGTGAGCGAGCCGGGCAAGGTGGTGCTGAATATCGCCGAACGCATCCTGCGCGAAGCGGAAAATCTAAAGCGGGCGAGCAGCGAGTTTGCGACGGGAAATTCCGGTCGCCTGGTCCTGGCGGCGACCCATACCCAGGCGCGTTACGCCCTGCCCGTCGTGGTCCGCGATTTCGTCGCGCAACACCCGGACGTCAAGCTCGAAATGCACCAGGGCAGCCCGATCCAGATCGCCGAATGGGTGGTCGCCGGCGAGGCTGACATCGGCATTGCCACCGAAGCGCTTGATCAGTATCCGCAACTGATTACGCTGCCGGTCCGCCAATGGACGCATTGCGTCATCGCGCCGGAAGGTCACCCGATTCTGAAATCGCAGCCGCTGTCGCTCAACGAACTGGCGAAATGGCCGCTGATTACCTACGACACGGCATTTACCGGTCGTTCGCGCATCAACCGCGCTTTTGAGCGCATTGGCGTGCAGCCGAACGTCGCGCTGACCGCGCTCGATGCCGACGTGATCAAGACCTACGTCAGCCTCGGCCTCGGCTTGGGCATCATTTCGGCGCTCGCCTTCGATGCCTCGCGCGACATCGGCCTGGTCGCCATCGATGCCGCCCATCTGTTCGAGTCGAATACCACCCGTCTCGCCCTGCGTCGCGGCAACTATCTGCGCCGCTACGACTACGACCTGATTTCGCTATTTGCCCCGCATCTGTCGAAACGGGTGGTCGAAATGGCCATGCAGGGCGGCGGTGACGAATATCAGTTATGAGGCCGCAGGCGCGGCGCCGTGTCGCGCAGGATGAGCGAAGGCACTGAGAAGGGCGCCAGTCGTTCGAGGAAATCAAGCAGTTCGAGCACGGGCGAATTGCGGAAAAACGCGGCACTTGGGGTTTCTATCCAGATCCGGTCGGCGTAAGCGTGCAGTTCGTGCGGCTTGTCGCCGAAGCCGTCGGCATCGAGGTCGAAGCCCTCGTAGGTATCCCAGGTATTGCCCCACCAGGTGTCGTTCATCGGGTCGCCGTCGCCAATCACGGAGACCGGCCACAGGTTGCTGCGGAAGCTGTTGTTGATGGCGATGTGGCCGCCCTTGGCGCCATAAAAATAAATGCCGGTGATGTTGTGGGCGATCACGTTGTTGATGAAGACAATGCGGTTGATCGCATCCATCGGCGAGTCGGCCATGATGCCGTGGGCGCAATGGACGATTTCGTTATCGACGATCAGTGCCGCCGAAGTTTCCTTGAGCGCGATGCCGGCACCGGAGGTATCCATGGCGTGCAGGATGCGGTTGCCCCGGATGATCAGGCCATCCGAATTGAGGGCGATGATGCCGGTCGAGTTTTTTTCGAGAATGTTACGGTCAACCAGACTTCTGTTCGAAAAAAGAAAATTGAAGGCGCGCCGACTGTCGCGGATGGTATTGCCGGTGTAGCGGTTGTGCGGCGAATTGCTCACCGTGATGTCGCGCATATGCGCAATATCGTTGTTCTCGATGCGGTTGCCGGTGCTGTACCACAGGCGCAGACCGTCGCCGCGATCGGCCGGGTCGACGCCACGCGAGCGGATGTGGTTGTGGCGGACGACGCTGTCGGTCGTCCGGTGCAGCGAAATGCCGAACAGCACGTCCTCGATCACATTGTTCTCGATCAGTAGCCCGTTGCCTTCGGCGACCATGATGCCGCCGTCGATGGCATCGTGCGAATCGCCGCTGGCGCGCAGGGTCAGACCGCGAATGGTCACCCGATCGGCCTTGATGGTCAGCACGGTGCCCTTGCCGCCAGCATCGACGATGACCTGGCCGTTGCCTTCCAGGGTCAGGGGCTTAGTGATGCTGGCCGGGCCGCGGTAGGTGCCGGGCGGCAGGTGCAGGACAGTGCCCGGCAGCGCCGTGTCGATCCAGGCCTGCAGGGATTGGTCGGCGTGGGCTGGCAGGAACAGGTTCAGGCAGAGCGCGGCGAAGAAAAGACGAATGGCCATGGCAGCGGATTTAGCCACTGTCGAGCAATTCCGGCCTCAACCTGCATCAAGTTTTCTGGTGAATGTCAGCCGGCCAGGCTTATTCCCAGTATTCAGTCACTTCGCTGGCCCAGGCCGTGGCGGCGAGCAGGGCGCGGTTGACCGTTTCCGGGGCGACGCCGGCGGCCAGTGCCGTTTCGCGCATGCGCGGCAGATCGAAGTCCTCGCTGGCCTCGGCTACCGCCAGCAGCGGCGCATAGGGGCCGCTGCGTTCGAGTAGCGCATTCTTGATGTCGTCGGCCAGCAGCATGTCGTTCAACGTTTCGGCCAGCGGCCGGCGCAGCAGTTCGCCGAGGCAGGAAAAAATGCCGGTCAGGAACAAGGGGTCATGCGCCGCGCCCGGCATCGATTGCTCGCCGAGCACTTCCATCAACCGGCCGCGCGTCAGTGCATTCTCGACCAACAGCCAGTCGCCGAAATGCGGGTCGCGCACAGAAAAGAGCAGCACCGAGAGCCAGCGGGTCAGGCGCTGGCGACCGAGAATGACCAGCGCCTGGGCCAGCGAGTTGATGTGATTACTCAGGCCAAGGGCCGGGGAATTCAGGTAGCGAAGAATGCGGAAGCTGAGCAGTGGGTCCTGCTTCATCGCGGCGGCGATTTCGGCCGTCTCGGCATCGCCCTGGACCAGGCGCATGATGTTGAGCAAGAGGGCCTTGTGCGGATCGCCGCCGCCTTCTGTCTGAATAGCCGGAGTCGTGCTGGCGAATTTTCCGTGAAAATTGTCGAAGTGCCACTGCTGGCAAAAACGCAGGTCGTCGAGCGTCTCGACATTGCAGGCGAGTAGCTTGATCGGGCGCTCAGCCGTACTGGCCCGCACGGCTGCCGAAAAGTCACGGGCGGTCTCGGCCTCGTGGGCGGCGATATCGATGGCCGCGAAATCGGCCTGTTGAATGACCTTGGCAAAAGCGGGATTCTTCGGCTGGCGGAAAACACCGATCTGGATGCCACGTCCGTGCAGCCGGTCGATGGCCTCGCCAACGAGGTCTGCTTCGGCATCGGCAGCCAACTGGAGGAGCAGGACAATATTTGAGGTTTTCAGGCAGTCGACCGCGGCAAGATCGAGGCTGGCAGAGCTGAGCGGAATAAAGGCAAGGCTGGTATTCCAGGCGTCGGTGCTGGTGTTCAGTGTGGCGAGCAGGGTCTCGTCAAAACGTCGTTGGCATGCCGCGTCGGCATCGGCCAGCGTGGTCGATTCTTGCAGTGTAAAAATATGACCGGAGAGACGATTGTTGCGGTCGAAAACCGCTTCGCGGCGGAGGAACTGCGTGGTTGCGGCGGTGCTTGGCACGGCCGGGACGGCGCGGGGGAGGCCGGTTGGCCCGGGTTTGCCGCTGAACAGTTTTTTCAGGCTGTTGAACACACTCGTCTCCCACAAACAAAAATGCCCACCGCAGGGTGGGCATTCTCGCATCTCGGCGAAGGTTTAGTCGACCTTGGCCTTGCCGCGCAGTTCCTTGACCAGGTTTTCAACCTGTTGCTGGCCGGCGCGCTGCTGCAGTTGCGGCTTGACCTGATCGAACGGCGGCGGGGTCATTGGACGCGAATCGTCGAGCTGAATGACGTGATAGCCGAAATCGGATTTGACCGGAGCCTTGGTGTACTCGCCCTTCTTGAGCGCGACCAGTGCATCGCCAAACGGCTTGACATAGGCTTTCGGGGAGCTCCAGCCGAGTTCGCCGCCCTTGTCCTTGGAGCCAGGGTCTTTCGACGCTTTGGCCAGCTCGGAGAACTTCTCGCCTTTTTCGAGCTTGGCGATGATCGCCTTGGCATCGTCTTCCTTTTCGACCAGCACATGGCGGGCCTTGTATTCGGTGGCGCCGAGGTTGGTCTTGATCAGTTCGTACT
>NZ_JAVHPH010000476.1:0-8047 GCF_036170495.1 Azonexus sp. | reverse complement strand
GCCTTGCCTACGGCCACGTGCCGCTTCTCGATCACGCCGATTTTCTGCTCGATCCAGGCGAACGGGTCGCCCTGATCGGCCGCAACGGCACCGGCAAGTCGTCGTTGCTTGCCGCCATCGCGGCCGGCTCCGGGCGGGGGCGGCTCGATGATGGCGAGGTCTGGGTGCAGCCTGGCACGCGCGTCGGCTACGTACCGCAGGAGCCGCCATTTGCGGCTGAGGATACGGTTTTCGAGGCGGTCATTTCCGGCATGGGCGACAACGCCGCGCTGCTTGCCGAGTACCACGAGGTGTCGCACCAGCTCGGCGAGCCTGATGCCGATCACGAGACGCTGCTCAACCGGATGTCCGAACTGCAGCACGAACTGGAATCACGCGGCGCCTGGGCCTACGAGGCGCAGGCCGAACGCGTCATCGAGCGTTTCGGGCTCGACCCGGACGCCAGGGTCGGCAGCCTGTCCGGTGGCCAGAAAAAGCGCCTGGCGCTGGCTCAGGCCCTGGCCGTGGCGCCCGAGGTACTGCTCCTCGACGAGCCGACCAATCACCTTGACATCGCGGCCATCGAATGGCTGGAAAACCTGCTCATTGAATCCGGCGTCACGCTGTTTTTCATCACCCACGACCGTTCCTTCCTCGACCGCGTGTGCACCCGCATCGTCGAGCTGGATCGCGGCAAGCTGGCGAGTTATCCCGGCAGCTTCAAGGAGTACCAGCTGCGCAAGGAAGCCCAGTTGCACGAAGAGGGGCTGGCCAACGCCCGCGCCGACAAGCTGCTCAAGGAAGAGGAAGTCTGGATTCGCAAGGGCGTCGAAGCGCGGCGGACGCGCGCCGTCTTCCGCGTCCAGCGGCTCGACCAACTGCGGGCCGAGCGTCAGGCGCGGCGTGAGCGGATGGGCAAGGTCAATCTGCAACTCGATGCCGGCGACAAGAGCGGCAAACTGGTGGCCGAACTCGAGCACGTTTTCAAATCCTACGGTCAACGGCAAATTGTGCGCGATTTCTCAACCCGCATTCGGCGCGGCGACAAGATCGGCCTGATCGGCCCCAACGGCGCCGGCAAGACGACCCTGCTGCGGCTGATCCTCGACGAAATCAAGCCGGATTCCGGCATCGTCCGCCAGGGCACGAAAATGGACATCGCCTATTTCGACCAGTTCCGCACCCAGCTCGATCCCAATTCGACGCTGTCCGACGTCATCTCGCCGGGTTCGGACTGGGTCGAGATTGGCGGCGCCAAGAAGCACGTCATCGGCTATCTCGAAGATTTCCTGTTCGCGCCCGAGCGCGCCCGTTCGCCGGTCAGCTCGCTGTCTGGCGGCGAGCGCAACCGCTTGCTCCTCGCCCGCCTGTTCGCCAAACCGGCCAACGTGCTGGTCCTCGACGAACCGACCAACGACCTCGACATCGAAACCCTGGAGTTGCTTGAAGAGTTGCTGCAGACCTACCAGGGCACGCTGTTCCTGGTCAGCCACGACCGGACTTTCATCGACAATGTGGTGACCCAGACCATCGCCGCCGAAGGCGACGGCACCTGGCAGGAATACGCCGGCGGTTACAGCGATTGGGCAGCTTACAAGGCCAGTCTGGCCAAGGCGGCGCCGAAGCAGAAGGCCGATCCGAAACCCGTCGCCAAAGCCGCCGAACCGGCCAAGGTGAAGGGCGAAAAACTGTCGTGGAAAGAACAGCGTGAACTGGAGGAGCTACCCGAAAAAATCGCCGGGCTGGAAGCCGAACAGGTCGAGCTGAGCAAACGCCTCGAAGATGGTTCGCTCTACCAGACAGACCCGGCTGCGGCGCAAAAGGCCTCCGAGCGACTGGCTGCCATCGACGACGAGTTGATCGAATGGCTGGAACGCTGGGAAGGTCTCGAAGCGCGCGCCGGGAACCCGGTGTAAGCCAGACGCTCCAACAGCACTCCTGAGGAGCTTGCATGAATTCAAACGCCACCTGGCGCACGCCGCTCGTCATCCTGACCGTCGGCTGCGTGATCCTTACGCTGTCGATGGGCGTTCGCCACACGGCCGGCCTTTTTCTGCAACCGATGACGGCCGACAACGGCTGGACGCGCGAAACCTTCTCGTTCGCCTTCGCGCTGCAAAATCTCATCTGGGGTCTCGGCTCGCCGTTTGCGGGCGCCTTGGCCGACCGCTTCGGCGCCGGCCGGACACTGCTCGTCGCGGCCAGCTTCTACGTGCTCGGCCTGGTCTTCATGTCGGTGTCGCCGACGCCGCTGAGTCTCGACCTGTCGGCCGGCCTGCTCATCGGCATCGGCCTGTCGGGAACCACCTTTCCGGTCATCATGGGTGTCATCGGCCGCCACACGACGCCGGAACGGCGCAGCCTGGCCCTCGGCATCGCCAGTGCCGGCGGCTCGTTCGGCCAGTTTGCCGTGCTCCCCATCGGGCAGATGATGATCTCCACTTACGGCTGGCAGAGCGCGCTGGTCCTGCTCGCCTGCGGCGTCGGCCTCATTGCCCCGCTCGCCTACGCCATGGCCGACGGCCACAAACCCTCGGCCGGCGCCGGACAGTCGGTCGTCGAGGCGCTGCACGAGGCCAGCCGCGAGCGCAGTTTCCACTACCTGTTCTGGGGCTATTTCGTGTGCGGCTTCCAGACCGCTTTCATCATGCTCCACCTGCCGTCCTACCTGGTCGATGCCGGCATGTCGGCCAATGTCGGCATGACGGCGGTGGCGCTGATCGGCCTGTTCAACATCTTTGGCTCATTCTATTTCGGCTGGGCGGGCGGGCACTCGAGCAAGAAAAACCTGCTGGTCTGGATCTACGGCCTGCGCGCCGTGGCTATTTTCATTTTTATGCTGATTCCGCTGTCGACCGTAACCGCGTGGATATTTGCCGCCGTCATCGGCATCCTGTGGCTGGCTACCGTGCCGCTGACCAACGGCCTGATCGCCCAGATTTTCGGCTTGCGCTACATGTCGATGCTGACTGGCGTCGTCTTTCTCGGCCACCAACTCGGCAGCTTTCTCGGCGCCTGGCTTGGCGGGCGGATTTTTGACGAAACGGGCTCTTACTCGCTGGCCTGGTCGATCTCCATCGGCCTGTCGATCCTTGCCGCCATTTGCTCGTGGCCGGTCAACGAAAAGCCGCTGGCCCGGCTGAGTCCGGCCACGTGAAGGCAAACTGGCGCTGGTTCCTTGGCGGTGTCGGCGTGGCGCTGGCGGTGTTGCTGCTGGCGCTGATCTTCGCCGCCTACCAGATGCCCGAGCTGTTGCTCGACTGGGCCAACCTGCGTTACTGCGGCTAGCAACAGGCTAAGTCAGTGCCGCCTCGCCATCCGCTTCGCGGGCCGGCACCGGCAATAAGCCAAGGCGCTGACGAACGGTGTCCGGCGTGACATTGAGCAGTTCGCCAATGTCCTTGTAGTCGTCCGGCAGCGCCGGGTCATCCCAACTGTAGGACGAATGACGGGCGAGTTGGACGGCCAGCGTGACGTTGCGCACGCGGGGGTTCCCGGCATTGTCTTCGTCGATCAGATCGCGCAGCAGTTCGGGCAGGTTCCAGACACGGCAGAGTTCGAGCTGGATTTCCTGGAAGGTGAAGCCCAGCGCCTGCTTTTGCGCATCGGCGCTGCGCATGGTCGGGGTGGCCTTCTGTTGCTCGTGAATGGCCAGCCCGAGGCTCGGTGCCGAACACCACACGAGAATCTCGGCCAGATCGTGGAGCAGCGCCGCGATGCGCACTTCTTCCATATTCACGTCGTGGCGCCAGACTGCCCAGTCCTGTGCGTAATCGGCCGCCCGCTGGGCCCGGCGAACGATTTGCAGAACGCCGAGCAGGGCGTGCGGGCCGGCTTCCTTGAGCTGGTCCTCAATCGTGAACAGGTTGTCGAAATGATTGAAGAAGGGCTCGATACCGGCCATGACGACCGAACTGGCGATGGTCGTGATGTCATGCTGCAGGGCGTGGCCGCGCATCGGCTGGGTGAAGGCCAGAACGCGGACGGTCATGATTGGGTCTTGGAGGATCAGGCGCGCCAGTTCGCGGGCCTCGACACGGTCAAGATTGGCGCGCATTTCCTCGATTCGCCGCTTGGTCACCCGGAGGACCGGCAGGCCGTTATTGCTGAAGAGCAGGGACCAGGCATCGAGGTCCGGCAGCGGGTGGTCAAGCATGGTCGGCTTTCGGGAAAAGGAGGTTCGCCGGGAGTGTAAGGGGGGCGGCGGCGCCGGGCAAGCGAGCCGACATGCGATAATCCGGGCCGGTCAAATTCTTCGATTCCAGTCATGCGCTATGCCATCGTCCCGGTTACCCCGTTTGAACAAAACTGCACGGTTTTCTGGTGTGAGAATACCCGCCAGGCTGTGGTCATTGACCCCGGTGGCGATGTCGAACGCATCCTGCGCCTGCTTGCCGACGAAAAGCTGAGCCTGGCCAAGATACTGGTTACCCACGGCCATATCGATCACGCCGGTGGGGTTGCGTTGCTCGCTGAGCAGAGCGGGGTCGGCATTATCGAAGGGCCGCACGAGGAAGACCGTTTCTGGATCGAGGGCATGCCGCAGCAGAGCAAGATGTTCGGCTTTCCCAACGTGCGCAGCTTCGAGCCGACGCGTTGGCTCAAGGATGGCGACAAGGTCCGTTTTGGCGAGGTCGAGCTGGATGTGCTGCATTGCCCCGGTCATACGCCTGGACACGTTGTCTTCTACCATCCGCCGAGCCATCTCGCCCAGGTCGGCGATGTGTTGTTCCACGGCTCAATCGGGCGGACCGACTTTCCGCGCGGCGATCACGACGCGCTGATGCGCTCGATCAAGGAACGGTTGTTTCCGCTCGGCGACGACGTGGCGTTCATCCCCGGCCACGGCCCGATGTCGACCTTTGGCGAGGAGCGCAAGGCCAACCCTTTCCTGAGTGGCCGCTTTGGCTGATCAGGCTCCAACGTGGATTTTCGAGGCCCAGCCAAAGGCATCGAGCTGGGCAGCAACGTAGTCGTAACCATCGATGCCGAGTGCCGCGAGCTTGGTTGATGCTGCTTTCAGGTCGTGTTTGTCGACGGCGGTGACGGCGGCCAGAAGTTCGCCCAATCCGCCTTGGTGTTCGACCAGGGCTTTCTGGGCGACTTCGGGTAGCGGAAGCTGGCGCATGATTTCCGGCATCGACATGCCGAGCAGTACGTCGAGCAATGAGAAGGTGCCGATCATGAAGGCGGTATCGGCTAGCTGCTCGGCAGGCAGTTGCGGGGTGATGTGATTGGCCACCAGTTCAAAGAGGCGACCGCGTGCGGCGGCTTTTTGCAACAGCGGATTGGGGTGCTGACCGTTGTTCGGGTCCGAATAGACGAGCAATTGCAGCCAGCGCTGCAATTGCCGACGGCCAAGCAGCGTGATGGCCTGAGTGAAGCTGGTGATCGGGCTACCCGGCGAAAGCGCGGCTGAATTGACAAGCCGAAGCAGGCTGTAGGAGAGCTTCGGTTCTTCGCGAAAAATGGTATCGAGCGCGCCAGCATCGGCATCATCGGCGATCAGGGTGAGCAGTTTCAACAACTTTAGCCGGGTAATGTCGGCTTTTGAATTAGGAGATGAGCGCGTTTGCAGGAATTCGCATGTCGACAGGACGCAGGCGTTGTTCAAAATCCACTCGCGGTCGTTGTGGGTGTGCACATCGGTGGCAACCAGCGTGGTGCGACTGGCCAGGCCAAACAGGGTAAAAGGCGGCAGGCTGCGGGCGTGGCTGCTACCAATCAGCAGGTAGTCCCAGCATCCTGCCGCCGGCAACTTGGTATCCGGTGCGGCGCTCAGTCCTACCTTGCGTCGAGCCAGGCGCAGGCTCGCCTCAAGTTCGCTCAGCGCGTCGGCATCCTGAGGGGCGGGGTGGGTCGGAAAAACGGTGACCGAACGCTCAGTCAGCACACCTGCATCATATCCACCGCCGAGGGCCGGCAGAAACCACGGCTGACGATGGTCGAAGGTTTCGAGCAGGGGTGAGGAAAAAAGCCGCGCCAGTGTTGCGCCATCGATGGGGCTGCCAGGGGGGAATTCCACGCTGAAGCCGGACCATGAATCATCGGCGCCGAGTAGCGGAAAAACGAAAACGGGGGCCGTGCCGGGCATTGATTTTTCTCCGGAGTGTTTTTGACAATGCTAGCAAACCTGAACGCGGCCGTCTGTGATGCTTGTCATAAATTGGCTCGTTTTTCCGGTTGACCGTAGCCTCTCCGTATAATTTGCCGATGTTTCCCGAGTATTGGTCCCAAGCTGCCGCAGACTTGGCGCTCCATGATCCGACGATGGCCGAACTGGTCGAGCGCTATGCCGGGGTGTCGCTTGTCTCGCGTGGCGACGCCTTCGGTACCTTGGCGCGTTCGATCGTTGGTCAGCAGATTTCCGTCAAGGCTGCCGATGCAGTCTGGGGGCGGCTTGTTGCGCAACTCGGCGAAGTGGTGCCGGCCCGCGTCGTCGCATTTGGCGAGAGCGGCTTGACGGGCTGCGGCCTCTCCCGACGAAAAATTGAGTATCTGTGCGATCTGGCCGGACATTTTGTCGGTGGGCAGCTTGATCCGTCGGCCTGGTCACGGCTGAGTGACGAAGAGATCATTGCCGAATTGACTGCTGTGCGCGGTATCGGCCGGTGGACCGCAGAGATGTTTCTGATTTTCCACCAGCTGCGGCCGGATATTTTTCCGCTCGACGACATCGGTCTGCAGCGTGCCGTCAGCGAAAGATACTTTGCCGGCGAAAAACAGTCCCGCCGAGCCCTTGCTGAATTCGCCGCGCGCTGGCGCCCCTGGCGCTCGGTTGCGACGTGGTATTTGTGGCGTAGTCTCGACCCGCTGCCCGTCGAGTACTGAAACGGTAGCCTGCTTACCTTTGGGGTAAAATGCGCGCCAACTTAGCAAACGAGCAGTCCATGAAAACTAGTTTCCTCGACTTCGAACAATCCATCGCCGACCTTGAAGCCAAGATCGAAGAACTGCGTTTCGTGCAGGATGATTCCGCCGTCGATATTTCCGAAGAGATCGAGCGACTGGAGAAGAAGAGCGGTCAGCTGACCAAGGATATCTACGCCAAGTTGAGTCCGTGGCAGATTTCCCAGGTGGCCCGCCATCCGCAGCGCCCTTACACGCTGGATTACCTGTCACTGATCTTCACTGATTTTGAAGAGCTGCACGGTGATCGCGCATTTGCTGATGACCACGCCATTGTCGGCGGCCTGGCTCGCTTCAATGGCCAGTCGGTCATGGTTATTGGCCATCAAAAGGGCCGCGATACGAAGGACAAGATTTATCGTAACTTCGGCATGCCGCGCCCCGAGGGCTATCGTAAGGCGTTACGTCTGATGCGGCTGGCCGAAAAATTCGGTATTCCGGTGATGACCTTCGTCGACACGCCGGGCGCCTATCCGGGGATTGATGCTGAAGAGCGTGGCCAGTCCGAGGCAATTGGTCGCAACCTCTACGTGATGGCTGAACTCAAGGTGCCCATCATCGTTACCATCATCGGTGAGGGCGGTTCAGGCGGTGCTTTGGCCATCGCGGTCGGCGATACTTTGCAGATGCTGCAATACTCGACCTACTCGGTGATTTCGCCGGAAGGCTGCGCCTCCATTCTGTGGAAGAGCGCCGAGAAGGCACCGGAAGCTGCTGAAACCATGGGCATCACGGCCCAGCGCCTGAAAACGCTTGGTTTGATCGACAAAATCATCAATGAGCCGCTCGGCGGTGCGCACCGCGACCACGCAGCGATGGCGCAAAATCTCAAGAAGGCCCTGCAGGATGCGCTGAAGCAGCTCTCCGGCCAGTCGACGGCCGAACTTCTGGCAGCGCGCTATGAGCGGCTGATGAACTATGGCCGCTACAAGGAACAGCCTGTCAGCTGATCTTAGGGAGCGGGTCGGCGCTTTTCTCGCCCCCCGTCTCCAGACGGAGGCCCGTCTTTGGGTGGGGCTGTCCGGCGGTTGCGATTCCGTTGTCTTGCTCCATGTGCTGAGCCGCCTCGGCTTTGGCAATCTGGCGGCAATTCATATCCACCACGGGTTGTCGCCCAATGCTGAGGCGTGGGCGGTGTTCTGTGCCGGTTATTGCGAGC
>NZ_JAVHPH010000475.1:0-8081 GCF_036170495.1 Azonexus sp. | reverse complement strand
CGGTGAAAACCATCGTCGTCGCCGATTTCGTGATGAGCCTGGACAACGTCATTGGGGTGGCCGGCGCCGCCCACGGCAGCCTGATGCTGCTGTTCTTCGGGCTGGCCGTCAGCATCCCGCTGATCGTCTGGTCGAGCCAGCTGATCCTGCACTGGATGGAGCGTTTCCCGTCGATTGTCCTGTTGGGCGCCGCTTTGCTCGGCTACGTCGCCGGGCAAATGATTTTTTCCGATCCCGGGGTCACGGCCATGCTGCCGAAATTGCCCGATTGGTCGGCCAAGGCGGCCGGAGTTGTTGGGGCGCTGCTGGTGGTCATTGTCGGTCGCTGGCTGGAAAAACGGATTCTCGCCCGGCAGGACGTCACCATCGTTTAGGGGAAAATCGTGGCCTTGTTTCTTTCGGAAAATGACGTAAAAAACCTGTTGACCGTAGAAATGGCGCTCGAAGCCGTCGAGTCGGCGCATCGCGATCTGGCCAACGGTCTGGCCATCGATACCCCGCGGGCGCGCAGCCGCCTGCCGCAGACGGTGCTGCATATTCTTCAGGGCGCGCTTCCGGCGCAAGGCGTCCTTGGCTACAAGGCCTATACGAGTAACAAGAGCGGCAACCGTTTTCTCGTCCATCTGTTCGACGCCGCGACGGGGCGTCTCAAGGCTGTTATCGAGGCCGACTATCTGGGCATGATCCGTACCGGCGCGGCGAGTGGTGTCGCGGCCCGCTGGCTGGCCCGGCCCGACGCCAGCGTGGCCGGTGTTTTTGGCGCCGGCTGGCAGGCCGAGGGCCATGTCCGGGCGATCTGTGCCGTCCTGCCGCTGGCGCGGGTGAAAGTGTTCAGCCGTCAGGCCGATAAGCTGCACGATTTCTGCCAGCGCCTGAGCAAAACGACCGGTGTTGCCGTCGAGCCAGCAGGCAGTGCGGAAGATACCGTACGCGGCAGCGATGTCATCGGCACGGTGACGACGGCGGCTCAGCCGCTGTTCGACGCAGCCTGGCTGGAGCCCGGCGTGCACATCAACGCTGCGGGTTCCAATTCGCTGATTCGCCAGGAGTTGTCGGAGGCGGCGATCCGGCGCTGCACTCTGGTTACCGTTGATGCCGTGCCGACGGCGCTGACCGAGGCCGGTGACTTGCTCCCTTTGCTGGAGAAGGGCCGCCTGCATTCGCGCCAACTGGTCGAGCTCGGCGAGGTGATCGTCGGGCGCCACCCAGGGCGGGCCTCGGTTGAGCAGATGACGCTGTTCGAATCGCAGGGCATGGCTATTCAGGATCTGGCCGTGGCGGTGCGCCTGCTGGCAGCAGCCAAGGCCAGCGGGCTTGGCCGTCAGATCCCCATGGAATGAGGTTTGACCGAAACGCAACGGCAGGTAAGAATGTCACCGTTTTGTGCCTCCTGTTTCATGGTTGCACAGCTATCGACGGAGGAAAAATGCTCGGGGGTGCTTGGCGTTCAGCAGATATATATCTCGGGACACGCGCTGTTCTGCCGCCTCTTTTTGCTGAAAATCCGCCGCGCCGCAGATTTTTTTCGTCTCAGTTTTTTCGATGAAACTGGCTGACGCCCTCGAGATGGCGGTGCGCACCGATCCGGGCGTGATCCGTTCGCATAACGAAGATGCCGTCTTCGCCGACGCTGGTCTTGGCGTGGCCATCCTGGCCGATGGCATGGGCGGCTATAACGCTGGCGAGGTCGCTAGCGGTCTGGCCACGAGCCGACTGGCCGAGGACCTGGCTGGCGTCATCAACTCGCCGGCCGTTCTGGGCAAGGGCTTGCATGATGCAAGCATCGTCGAGGCGCATATTGTCAACGAGGTAAAGGCGGCCAATCTGGCCATTTTCAATGCCGCCCAGAGTTGCTCCCAGTACACCGGGATGGGCACGACGCTCGTTCTGGCCTGGTTCTACGACAATCGGGTATGCGTCGCCCACGTTGGCGATTCGCGCCTGTATCGTCTGCGCGGTGACCGTTTCGAGCAGCTGACGCGCGATCATTCCCTCTTACAGGAACAGCTTGATAATGGGATGATCACTCCTGAACAGGCGCGCTATGCGGAAAACCGGAATCTGGTGACGAGAGCGCTCGGGGTCGATCCCGAGGTCGAGGTTGAAGTCCACGATTACGACGTACGGTCAGGGGACATCGTGTTGCTGTGCTCGGATGGCTTGAACGACATGATCGAAGACCACGAAATTGCGCTTACGCTGCAGACGCTCGGCGGCAACCTCGCCCTGGCGGCGGATCATCTGGTGCAGATGAGCAACGCCAACGGTGGGCGGGATAACGTCTCGGTCATTCTGGTCAAGATTGTCGGCGATTTCGCATCGCCAAAGGGTTGGTGGCAGCGGCTACTGACTCGTTTGCAGTGATATGGGGAAGGCAAGATGGCAAAACTGATCCTCTCGATGGACGGTCTGGTACTCAAGGAAATTCAGCTCAATCAGGAGCGTCTGACCATTGGCCGAAAGCCACAGAACGATATCCAGATCGACAATCTGGCTATTTCCGGCGAGCACGCTGTGGTCGTCACCATTCTCGCCGACTCCTTTCTTGAAGACCTGAACAGCACCAACGGCACGCTGGTCAATGGTCAGCCGATCAAGAAACACTTCCTGCGCAACAACGACATCATCGAACTCGGCAAGTACAAGCTCAAATACATGGCCGATCTGCAGGCGGGCGCCGCCGCCAGCGATTTCGAAAAGAGTTCGGCGATCCGTTCCGGTTCGCTAAAGTTGCCCGCCGAGCTGCAACTGGCACCGACCGAAAGCATGAGCCGATCCAGTGTCGGCATAGCCTCGCAGCCCAAGGCGCCAGTGCCGGGACTGTCAGCCGCCGTACAACTGCTCAACGGCCCGAATGCCGGCAAGGAACTCGACCTGACCAAGACGCTGACGACGCTGGGCAAGCCCGGTTTGCAGGTGGCGGTGATTGCCAAGCGGCCGCATGGCTATTTCATCACCCATGTCGAAGGGCGGCAGTTTCCGATCGTCAACGGCAAGGCGCTCGATGCGCAGGCCGTGCCGCTGGGCGACCATGATGTCATCGAAATCGCCGGCATCAAGATGGAATTCTTCCTGAAGGGCTGAAAACAGCGGTTTTTTGGCCGCTCCCCGGGCCGCTGCGGGAGCTCAGGGTTACAATCCGAACCGGCCAGCACCCGGGTAAGCCGGGGGGCGGCCCAACTTATCGGCAGGCCCAACAAGCATGAAGCTCCGCGTCCTCGGCTGCAGTGGCGGCATCGGTGGCAGGCACCAGAGAACCACCTCGTTCCTCGTGGACCACGACATCCTGATCGACGCCGGCACGGGCGTCGGCGAATTGTCGATTGCCGAACTGGCGGCGATCGACCACGTATTTCTGACGCACGCCCACCTCGATCACATTGCCGCGCTGCCGATGATGATCGACACCGTGGCGGATCGCCGCGACCAGCCGCTGACTGTCTACGGCAGCGCGGCGGTGCTCGACAGCCTGCGCCAGCATATTTTCAATTGGGCGATCTGGCCTGACTTTTCGCAAGTTCCCTCGGCTGAGCAGCCGTTCATGCGCTATCGCCGCATCGAACTGGGCGAGCCGATTTCGCTGGCGGGGCGTCAGGTTTCGGCGCTGCCGGCCCATCACACCGTCCCGGCCGTTGGCTATTGCCTCGATTCCGGTGCCGCCAGCCTAGCGTTTTCTGGCGATACCGGGCCATGCGAAGCATTCTGGCAGGCTGTCAACGCCATTCCCAACCTGCGCCACCTGATCATCGAATGCGCTTTCCCCAACGGCGAGGCGTCCCTGGCTGCGTTGTCGAAGCACTATTCGCCGAATATCCTGGCGGCAGAGTTGAAGAAATTGACGCAACCGTGCGCGATCCATCTTTCGCACTTGAAACCCGGGCAGGTCGAGGTCACCATGGCAGAAATCAACCGCTGTCTCCAGGCTTTCGCGCCTGGCATGCTGCACAACGACCAGATTTTAGCGTTCTGACTGAGCCCCCTGCCATGGAAACCCCGGACGACCTGTTTCTCCGCCTGGAACAGCTCAACGACATCGGTGCCGCGCTGTCCAGCGAACACAACATCAAGCTGTTGCTCGAAAAGATCGTTCTCGCCGCCAAACAGATCACCCGGGCTGACGGCGGCACGCTCTATCTGCTTGCGGACGACAAACGCCACCTGCATTTCGAAATTGTCCGCACCGACTCGCTGCATCTGGCCTTTGGCGGCGCCCACGATCAGCTGACCTCGGGCAAATTCCCCGACCTGCCGCTCTACCGCCACGATGGCTCACCCAACGCCAGCATGGTCGCCGCCTACGCCGCCATCACCGGCAAAACGGTCAATATCGCCGACGCCTACAGCGCCCAGGGCTTCGACTTTTCCGGCACCCGCCAGTTCGACGCGCGCACCGGCTATCGCTCGCAATCCTTCCTGACCGTGCCAATGAAGGATCACGAAGGCGAGATCATCGGCGTCCTGCAGCTCATCAATGCGCTCAGCCCGGTAGACGGGGCGGTCGGCGCATTCTCCCCGGCCGACCAGCGGCTCGCCGAATCGCTCGCCTCGCAAGCCGCCATCGCGCTCAGCAACCGGCAACTCGTCGAGCAACTCGAAGCGCTCTTCGAATCCTTCGTCAAACTCATCAACCTCGCCATCGACGAAAAATCGCCCTACACCGGCGGCCACTGCCAGCGCGTGCCGGAACTCACCATGATGCTTGCCGAGGCCGCCGACGCCACCCGCGAAGGCCCGCTCGCCGACTTCAAACTCACCGACAAGGACCGCTACGAACTACGCATCGCCGCGCTGCTGCATGACTGCGGCAAGGTCACGACGCCGGTGCACATCGTCGACAAGGCGACCAAGCTGCAAACCATCTACGACCGCATCGATCTCATCGACACGCGTTTTGAAGTCGTCAAGCGCGACGCCGAAATTCGCAAATGGAAAAGCCTCGCCGAAGGCGCAGACCCCGCCGAAGTCGAGCGCGAGTATGTCGATTTTTGCCAAAAAATTCCGGTCGACCGTGGGATTCTGCATCGCGCCAATATCGGCTGCGAAAAAATGGCCGACGAAGACATTGCGCAGGTCCGGCGCATCGCCGCCGACTATCGCTGGCGCAATGCCGACGCTGAAGACGTCCCGTTCCTCAGCGCCGACGAACTCGAAAACCTGACCATCCGCGCCGGCACCCTGACCCATGCCGAGCGCGACATCATCAACCACCACATCGTCGCCACCATCAAAATGCTCGAACAACTACCGTGGCCGAGGCACCTCAAAAACGTCCCCGAATACGCCGGCGGCCACCACGAACGGATGGACGGCAAAGGCTACCCCAAAGGCCTCAAGCGCGAAGAGATGAGCTGGCAGGCAAGAATCATGGGCATCGCCGACATCTTCGAGGCGCTCACCGCCAAGGACCGGCCGTACAAGGACGGCATGAAACTCTCTGAAGCCCTGGCCATCCTCCAGCGGTTCAGCCTCAACGGCCACATCGACCCGGCGCTGCACGACGTATTCATCAGCAGCCAGGTGTACCGCCGATACGCCTGCGCGTTCATGAAGGCAAATCAGGTCGATTGCTGAGTATTCTCAGGGCGTTGCAGACGCTGCAATTTCTCCCGGAAATTTGACCACGTTCATGTCGCTGACCTTAATGACCATATCCGCCCGTACTCGGCACGCTGCTTGCCGCACAGCATGGGCAAGGTGTGGATGACCTGGTGACTGGCGACAAGGACCTGCTGGCGATGGGCGACCGCTTTCCCGTTGTGACGCCGGCGCAGTTCTGTCGAGCTACGGTGGGATATGAGGGAAAATCGTGGTCTGTCCCCTATTATTGCTGCGGTTTCGTCACTGAATTTCTGCATGTCTGCCGCATTGCGTCCACTTGATATGACGCAAATTGTCACCACTGACCAGGCGTTCGCGGCCTACGTTTTTTTACCTTTGCCGACAAAAGTCGCCAAGGCCATGAATGACAAAGGGTTTGCCATTTTCATGGCGGTCGATGGCCGGGATTTTCAAAAGCTGGCACGGAAACTGTTATAGGTAACTCAGCGGCTTTACCGCCTTCTTTCCTAAAGGAGATTCAAATGAAAAAGATCCAGCAAGGTTTCACCCTGATCGAATTGATGATCGTTGTCGCGATTATCGGCATTTTGGCGGCTGTGGCGCTGCCGGCGTATCAGGATTACACGGTGCGTGCGCGAGTGACGGAAGGTTTGGGTTTGGCCGAAACCACAAAGGCGATGATTGCTACCGATGGCGCTGCAACGGCACTTGATCTCAGTAACGTTGCAACAGCTTGGAATGCGCAAGCTACCAACACGGGCGCCAACTCCAAGTTTGTTGATTCGCTTTTGGTGGCGGCTGCGACAGGTGTGATCACTATTAACTACAATGCGACTGCGGTTGGTTTGCCTGCTGGTGCGAATGTGATTACTTTGACCCCTTGGGTGCGCAACGGCGCCGCTGGTGCCGGTCAGGCTCTCGCTGCCTCCTTTGGTAACCCCGGTTCGATTGACTGGGGCTGTGCCTCCGCCACCAATGTGACAGCAACCCAAGCTGGTATTACCGTCGCTGCTCTCGTTGCAACCGGTGTTCCTGCGCGTTTCGCCCCGGCTCAGTGCCGTTAATAAAAAAATAATAGGGGCCAGACCCCTATTTAAAAGAAGCCGGGGCATCTGCCCCGGTTTTTCTTTGGGTAAGCGAAAAGACCTCTTCTACGGTCAACCGGAAAAATGGTAAAAAAGCAGCTTTAGGGGCTCCCTTTTTTTCTCACCCAGACAACGAACACATGATCATTTCTCGTCTACGTGCCGGCCTCATTCATTTGTCGATTTCTGCCGTAGTGGCAGTGATTGCGGTTGGGGTCGTCTTTCTGCTCTGGTATCCGCAACCGCTGCATGCTGCGGTTGGCGTGACCGAGATCTTTTTCATCGTACTCGGCGTCGATGTCATCATCGGCCCGTTGCTGACCACGGTAGTCTATCGGCAAGGCAAGAAATCGTTGCGTTTCGATCTGGCCACAATTGCCTTGTTGCAGGCCGCTGCTTTTGCCTATGGGCTATGGACGGTGGCCGAAGGGCGGCCGGCGTGGCTGGTTTATAACGTGGACCGTTTTGATCTGGTGCAGGCCTATCAGATCGATCAGCGCAAGGCGGGAGAGGCGCCTGCCGAGTATCGTTCGGCCCCGTGGGCCGGGCCGCGCTGGGTTTCTGCGCAACGGCCGGAGAGCCCGGATGCGCGTCAGACGATCATGTTTGAAGCGCTGTTCGCCGGCGTTGATATTGCCCAGCGTCCCGAACTTTATCGGCCGCTTGACGACGCGGCGGAGTCGATGCGCGAACGGGCCAAGCCTCTGGCCGAGCTATTGCGCTACAACCCCCAGTCGGCGGTCGACGCGTCTCGCCAGCGCTGGCCCGAGGCTGACGCCTACCTGCCGATGATGGCGCGCGTGCGTCCGGTCACCGTGCTGATCAACAAGGCTTCGGCAAAGGTCGTTGCCATCGTCGATCTGAATCCTTGGGAGTAATAGGGGTCTGACCCCTATTGAAGGAAGCCGGGGCAAAAGCCCCGGTTTTTCTTTGGGTGAGCCGAACGTGCTGTTCGCTACGGTCAACCGGAAAAAAGGGTCGGAATAATAGGGGGCAGACCCCTATTTATTTTCTCGATGGCAGGGGGCGCGCGTGCAGGCCGATCAATGACCCACGCGCCGCTCTTCCGTTTTCATGGCGTGCTTTGCGCCAGCCAGGTTTGCAGCACTTCGGGCAATTCACTGACTAGCAGGGCGTGCCGACCGGAAATCCAGCCGTGGATCGGGCCGATAGGGCGTCCATCCAGGGCTTCGGCGATCAGGGTTTCGGCGGTGACGTGGTCGTTGATCAGGCCGAGTTCGTCCTGCAGTTGTGAAAGTGCAGCCAGATAGGGGCGTAGTCTTCTCTGCGGCAGTAGTGGGGCGAAGAACTCCAGCGTGTAGCGAAGTTTCTTGAAGGCGATGCGCATTTTGTGGCGCTCTTCGGGGCAGAGCTCGGCGTGGCGGCGGGCCATGCGTCTGGCTTTCCTGGCGTGGCTGCGGATTTGTTGCTGGGCGA
>NZ_JAVHPH010000474.1:0-1573 GCF_036170495.1 Azonexus sp. | reverse complement strand
GCCATCGAATCCTTCAAACGCCACTATTCCACGGTCAACGGGAAATTTTGCCAAATTTACGCAGGTGTTCTCGACGGCCTGGACGCCTGGAAAGCCAGCGGCCTCAAGATGGGCGTCGTGACCAACAAGCCGGGCATGTTCACCGAGCAACTGCTCGATCGCATGGGGCTGGCCGACTATTTCGACGTGGTTGTTTCCGGCGATACGACCTCACACAAGAAACCGCACCCCGAGCCCATCCTGCACGCCTGCCGTCTGTTCAACGTCCGGCCGGACCGCAATCTGCACATCGGCGACTCGGAAAACGACATCCTGTCGGCCCGCGCCGCCGGTTGTCCAGCCTATGCCGTGCCCTACGGCTACAACGAAGGCAAGCCGGTGGACAGCGCCGATTGCGATGCGCTAGTATCCGATTTGCTTGTCGCCTACCGGCAAGCCCTCACTTTTCAAGACCTCAAACACAAATGACGACTCTGCGAATCTGGAACGAATGGCAAGGTTGGCGCCGCTGGCGCCCCTGATCTCCTTTCGCGCGCCCTCGCGGCGCAACGCTCCAGACCGCAACACCCTGTCATTTTCGAGGCTTCCCCATGACTGAAACCGAATTCAACGCGCTTGCCGCGCAAGGCTACAACCGTATTCCCGTTACGCTGGAAACGTTTGCCGATCTCGACACGCCGCTGTCGATCTACCTCAAGCTGGCCAACGCGCCCTACACCTACCTGCTCGAATCGGTGCAGGGCGGTGAGCGTTTCGGCCGCTACTCGATCATCGGCCTCGCCGCCCAGACGCGCATCGTCGTCACCGGCCACCAGGTCATGGTGCTGACCGGCAACCGGGTGGCCGAGCGCGAGGACGACACCAACCCGCTCGAATTCATCGGCAAGTTCATGGCGCGCTTCCGTGCCGCCCCGCAGGCCGGCCTGCCACGTTTCTGCGGCGGCCTCGTCGGCTGCTTCGGCTACGACACCATCCGCTACGTCGAAACCAAGCTGACGCGCACCAACAAACCGGACGACATCGGCACGCCGGACATCGGCCTGCTGCTCTCCGAAGAAATCGCCGTCGTCGACAACCTGTCCGGCAAACTGACGCTGGTGGTCTTCGCCGAGCCAGGCTTCCCAAGCGCCTACCAGAAAGCGCGGGCGCGGCTCATGGAACTGCTCGCCAAGCTGCGCACGCCAGTCGTCATCCCGAGCGAAAAGCCGGTGCATTCCCAGGAGGCCGTTTCCACCTTCGGCGAAGCGGCGTTCAAGCAGGCCGTGCTCAAGGCCAAGGACTACATCACCGAGGGCGATGTCATGCAGGTTGTGCTGTCGCAGCGCATGACCAAACCCTTTGGGGCCAGCCCGCTGGCGCTCTACCGCACGCTGCGCAGCCTCAATCCGTCGCCCTACATGTTTTACTTCGATTTCGAGGATTTTCATGTCGTCGGCGCCTCGCCGGAAATTCTCGTTCGCCTCGAAGGCGACCGCGTCACCGTGCGGCCGATTGCCGGCACGCGCAAACGCGGTGCCTCGCCGGAAGAAGATGCCGCACTGGCCGCCGAACTGCTGGCCGACGAGAAGGAACG
>NZ_JAVHPH010000473.1:0-8127 GCF_036170495.1 Azonexus sp. | reverse complement strand
AACTGAATGTTTACGATGTTCTCGTCATCAGTCAGCATCAGCGCTTCCTTGAGCACCTTGTTGCGCTCGCTGCCACGGTAGCCAATTTCGATGGTACGCACACCAGTCAAATTGACCAATTCGTGGGACTGGATCGGATACGGCATGCGCCAGCGCAGACCGGGTTCGGTCGCTTCCTTGAAACGGCCGAACTGGAGTACGAGGCCACGTTGAGAGGCATCGACGATGTAGAAGCCAGAGACAAGCCAGACAACAGCCACCAAGCCAATCAGGAGGCCGACGCCGCCGCCGATGAATTTCGGATTGAAATCGATATTCGGCATGCGTGGACCATCACCGCCGCCGTTACCGCCACCACCGCCTTTTTTTCCGAACATACCGGTCAGCTTGCGATTGAAGTCGCGCCAGAGCTCTTCCAGATCAGGAGGACCGTCGTTGGGTCGGCGCGGGCCACTGCCGTTGGATTTATCGCCATCACTGCCACCGCGGTTACCCCACTGCGGGTCATTTAGCGACATAAAAATACCTAAGGTCGGAATCATGGGTCTCGGGAATTCAGTAAATGTAATCGTGTTGTGCTTCATATTCAGCATCAGCTATCGCCTTCTGACGGGCATCAGCCTTTGCGCGGGCATATTCGGCCAAGGACTCACGCAGCAAATCCACGCCTTCTCCAGTACGGGCGCTAACTCGGACGCGCGCGATACTATCATACTCGCCACGCTCGACGCCCGGCATGGCTTCGGTCAGGTCGATCTTGTTCCAGACGACTAATTGCCTGACATGGTCAGCGCCAATTTCCCCGAGCACTTTGTTCACTTCGCCTATCTGCTCGTCTCGAGCATGACTGGCACTATCCACCACATGCAACAGCAAATCTGCATGCGTTGCCACTTCCAGGGTCGCATGAAAGGCATCAACTAAAGAATGAGGCAGGTCGCGAATAAATCCGACAGTATCCGAAATCACTATATTTCCAGCCCCTTCTACCCACAATTTGCGGGAAGTGGTGTCGAGCGTAGCAAACAACTGATCGGCCGCAAAAACACCGGCATGCGTCAAGGCGTTGAATAACGTAGACTTGCCGGCGTTGGTATAACCGACCAGCGAAACATTCAAGACCTCCCCGCGCATTCGCGCCTTGCGCTGAACGCCGCGTTGCCTCGATAATTTTCCAAGCCTCTCCTTCAACAGCTTGACGCGATTGCCGAGCAGACGGCGGTCCGTTTCCAGTTGCTTTTCACCAGGGCCGCGCATGCCGATACCACCGCGCTGCCGTTCAAGGTGCGTCCAGCCACGAACCAGCCGAGTGGACAGATGTTCGAGTTGGGCCAGTTCAACCTGCAACTTGCCCTCGGCACTCGACGCACGCAAGGCAAAAATATCAAGAATCAGACTGGTTCGGTCAATCACCCGGCATTTGAGCGCCCGCTCCAGATTACGTTCCTGCGCCGGCGACAGTTGATGATTGAAGATCACCAGATCGGCCTCACCGGCCGCAACCATGGCACCGATTTCGTCAACTTTCCCTTTGCCGGCAAACGTCTTCGGATCAGGACTCTGGCGCTTGCCGAAAACTTCAGCAACAACCTTACCCCCCGCCGACTCAGCCAGCAAACGAACCTCTTCCAACTGGTCTTCGAGATCAGGCTGACCAAAATCTAGTTGAACAATCACCGCACGTTCACCGGCGGCGGGTCGTTCAATCATGGGCATTTCCGGGAAAGAGAAGTGCAAACCCGCCATAACGGCGGGTTGCTGGACAGGATTCGATTATTCTGCAGCCTGTTCCTGCTGAAGGTTGACCGGACGCGCCGGAACCACCGTTGAGATGGCATGCTTGTAAACCATCTGGGTAACTGTATTCTTGAGCAGCACAACGTACTGATCAAACGATTCGACCTGGCCCTGCAGTTTTATTCCGTTCACCAGGTAAATTGAAACAGGAACATGCTCGCGACGAAGAGCGTTGAGGAAGGGGTCTTGTAAAAGTTGCCCTTTGTTACTCATGGTGTGGACTCCATGTAATTGTTATGAGGGTCCTAATGTACCCAAATTTATAAAGTGCTGCCAAAGATTTTTCAGATTATTACTTGTCTTTGTCGGCAAACGGATTTTTTGCGCTGACACACTGGATGCGCAACGGCGTTCCCTGCAATTTAAAGGCTTCACGGAAAGTATGTTCAAGAAAACGTCGATAACTATCCGTTATCTTGTCGACCGCATTGCCGTGAATGACGATGATCGGGGGGTTCGATCCCCCTTGGTGGGCGTAGCGCGGCTTGGGCCGGAATAGGCCATGCTTGGCCGGCGCCTGCTTGGCGACGGCATCGATCAGGACGCGGGTCAGGCGGGGAGTGGTCATCTTGGCCATGGCCGCTGCATAGGCGGATTCAACCGAGCGGAAGAGCGCTTCCAGACCGATATTGTCGCGTGCTGAAATGAAATGGAACTTGGCAAAACTGAGGAATTGCAGCTTACGTTGCAATATCTGGCGGGTCTGCTCACGAACGTAGGAATCGAGGCCATCCCATTTGTTGACCGCAACCACCAGTGCTTTGCCAGACTGGACAATGAAGTCGGCGATATGCGCATCCTGGTCGGAAACATCGGCCTGCGCGTCGACCATCAGGATGACAACATTGGCATCCTCAATTGCCTGCAGCGTCTTGACCACCGAGAACTTCTCGATCGATTCAAAAACCTTACCGCGCTTGCGCATGCCAGCGGTATCGATCAGCACATATTTTCGGCCGCCTCGCTCGAAATCGATTTCGATCGAATCGCGTGTCGTTCCGGGCGAATCGAAGGCGATGACGCGCTCTTCACCAAGCAAGGTATTGATCAGGGTCGACTTGCCGACATTGGGGCGCCCGACGATGGCAACGCGAATGGCATCGGAGTGCCATTCGTCATCTTCGGGCTCCGGGAAACTTTCGAGCGCCAGCTCAACCAGACCGCGCACGCCTTCGCCATGGGCCGACGAGATGGCATTCGGCTCGCCGAGGCCGAGTTCATGAAACTCCGCCTCAACCATGCCGGAATTCATGCCTTCCGCCTTGTTGACCGCAACGATCACCGGGCAATCGACGCGGCGCAGCTTGTTGGCGATTTCCTTGTCATGCGGCGTCAGGCCGGCACGACCATCAACAACGAAGATGATGGCGTCGGCTTCGGCAATCGCCTGTTCGGTCTGGCGGGCCATCTCGTGCAGGATGCCTTCCTTGACCAACGGCTCGAAACCGCCCGTATCGACTACCAAGTAAGGCTTCTTGCCGAGTTTTCCATGGCCATAGTGACGGTCGCGGGTCAGCCCCGGCAGGTCGGCGACGATGGCATCACGCGACTTGGTCAGACGGTTGAACAGCGTGGATTTGCCGACATTGGGTCGACCAACCAGAACGAGCGTAGGTTTCATTGAGCCTCGATTGCGCTCACGCTGCCGCCCGTGGTCTGAACCAGAACGGCGTTACCGAGCATCTGAAGTGGCGCGCGAACCGGCGTGCCATCGGTTTTCTGGCGCGCGGCAAAGCTGCCATCGTCGCGGGAAAGAAAGTGTACGAACCCTTCCGCATCAGCCACGGCGACCAGTCCACGCTGCACAACAGGCGCAGAAAGACGACGGTTTTTGAGTTTATCCTGTTTCCACAGGCTACTGCCGGACTGGCGATCCAGCGCGTAGAAAACCCCCTTGTCATCGGCGACGAACAGGTAGCGGCTATCCATGGCCAGACCGGCAACCGACGACAAGTCGCGCGACCAGACCATTGCCCCGCCTTGCCCCATATCGAAACAGGCGACACGCCCCTGGAAGGCGACAGCGCAGATCAGGCGACCATCAACGACAGGCGACGCAACGATATCGGCCACCCGATCAAGTTCGGTAGCACCCTTGGGCAAGGCAACAGCCCCTTCCCAGACCGGCGCACCGTTTTGTATCGCCAAAGCGACGAGCTTGCCGCCGGGGTAGCCGACAAAGATATAGCGATCAGCAAACACCGGCGAGCCGGCGCTGCGTACCGACAAAGATGGCGTTGACCGTTGATAAACCCATTTGCGCCCGCCATCGCCGGCATCAAGCAGATGAATGCGATTGTCGCCGCTCTTCACCACCACCCCCTCGTCACCGACGACAGGTGCGGCGAGCACCTCGCTCGAAACCTTGGCCTGCCAAAGCGCCTTGCCATCCTCGGCGGAAAAGGCCAGCACGTCACCTTTCGAAGTACCGACGACGAGCAGGCGGCGATTGGCGCCGACGCCAGCCGACAGGGGTTGGCCGGCTTCAACTTTCCAAACGAGCTTGCCATCTTCCAGCTTGGACACCGTGCCATTCCGGCTCGCCACATAAGCAACGCTGCCGACTACGGCTGGCGTAAAGGTATAGTCACCAGCCTTGCCAACACTGACCGACCAGACCGTGCGAACTTCCGCTGTTGCGGTCAACGGGCCTAACGGGGCCATTTTCGGCCCGGTGCTGGCAAACGGATTGATCGAATCGATCGCATCCGACACAGTTGCACAACCGCCCAGCAACAGGCCAGCAGCGGCAAGGAGGGCAACAAGTTGACGTGACATCAGATGGCCTCACCCAGGTTGTCGAGTTTCTGTTGCAGCAATTCACGACCGGCGCCCTGCTTGCCGGTCATCTTGTCCAGCGCAGCCTTATAGGCCGTCCGCGCTTCGGTTTTCTGGCCTTGAGCCGAGAGCACATCGCCCTTCAATTCCTGAAAGCGTGCATCGAAGGCTGGGGCATGGGCTGCATCAAGCTGCTTAAGGGCATCGTCGTAGGCCTGTTCGTCAATTTGAACAGCGGCCAGACGCAGGCGAGCCAGATCCCTGATCTCGTCCTTGCCGTTTTCGGCAACCCAGCCAAACTGGGTCTTGGCTGTCTTGAGGTCGCCGGCTTCAAAAGACTGCTTGCCAGCCAGCATTGCGCCTAGAGAGGCGTAGCTGGTAGTGCCGAATTTTTCAGCCAGTTCACCTGCCGCCGCTTTGACTTTCTGGACATCGCCGATGGCCGTCGCCTGTTCGAGCACGCCATAGATGGCTGCTGCCTGTGCCGATTGCCCACGTTGGTACCAGTTCCAGCCTTGCCAGCCAATAACCCCCAGCGAAGCCGCAACGACTACGCTCGTCACGAGGTTGCCGTACATTTTCCACCAGGTTTTCAGGGTATCGATCTGTTCCTGCTCTTCGAGGTCGTAATGCGCCATGCTGCTTATTCCTCTTCGTCTGAATCAAGAATTTGGTCGATGATGGCTCCTGCCAGTTCATCAACTTTCAGTTTACGTTGTTCAATGCCGGCCTGACGCAGCGACTTGAACTGGACTTCTCCGGTCGACGCTTCATCATCACCAATAATCACCGCGAAGGTCGCGCCACTGCCATCGGCTTTTTTCATCTGCGACTTGAAGCTGCCGCCACCGCAATGCTGCAGCACGTCGATGCCCTGATCACGCAGGCCTTCGGCAACCCGGAAGGCAAGGCGAGCGGCTTCATCGCCCTGATGTACCAGGTAAACATCCGGCGCCGGCGCTGCCGGCTCGCCTCCAGAATCCTTGATCAAGGCGATCAGGCGCTCGATGCCCATGGCAAAACCACAGGCTGGCGTGGGCTTACCGCCGAGTTGCTCGACCAGGCCATCATAACGGCCACCAGCACAGACCGTACCCTGCGCCCCCAGTTTGTCGGTCACCCATTCGAAAACGGTGAGGTTGTAATAATCGAGGCCACGGACCAGACGCGGATTGATCTTGAAGGGGATGCCCGCATCACGCAAAACGCGCTGCACGCCTTCGAAGTGGGCCAACGACTGGGCACCGAGATAATCAATCAGCTTCGGCGCCGCGGCGCACAGGTCCTGCATGGCCGGATTCTTGGTGTCGAGAATGCGCAGCGGATTGGTATGCAGGCGACGCTTGGCGTCTTCGTCGAGCGACTCTGCATTTTCCTCGAAGTAGGTAATCAAGGCGGCGCGATGTTGGGCCCGCTCCTCGGACTGACCGAGACTGTTGATCTGCAGCTCAATACCATCCAGCCCGAGGTCGTTCCACAGGCGAGCCCCCATCAGGATCATTTCGGCATCGATGTCGGGGCCGGCCATGCCGAAGGATTCGACGCCGACCTGATGAAACTGGCGATAACGGCCCTTTTGCGGGCGCTCATGGCGGAACATCTGGCCAATGTAATAAAGGCGTTGGGTCTGGCGGGCCGCCAGATTGTGCTCGATGACGGCACGCACACAACCAGCGGTCCCCTCCGGGCGCAAGGTCAGTGCCTCGCCGTTCAGACTGTCGATGAAGGAATACATTTCCTTTTCAACGATGTCGGTGACTTCGCCGATAGCGCGTTTGAAAAGCGGCGTCGGCTCGACGATGGGCATGCGGATCGGGCGATAACCGTAACTCTTCAGCCACGACTGGATGGTGTCCTCGAAAAGCTCCCAGAATGCGGCTTCGTCGGGCAGGATGTCGTTCATCCCGCGGACGGCTTGCAAGGTTTGACTCATGACTTCAGTTTCTTGGTGTAGGTGCGCTCGACATAGCGCTCGATGATTTGCTTGAATTCGTTGGCGATGTTGTCGCCTTTGAGAGTGATCGTTTTCTGGCCATCCTCGTAAACCGGAGCGGAGGGCGCTTCGCCAGTACCCGGCAGGGAAATGCCGATGTTGGCGTGCTTCGATTCGCCAGGGCCATTGACGATGCAGCCCATAACGGCCAGCGTCATGTTCTCGGCACCATCGTAGCGCAGCTTCCATTCAGGCATTTTGGCGCGCACGAAATCCTGAACCTGGCCAGCCAACTCCTGGAACAAGGTGCTGGTTGTCCGGCCGCAACCGGGACAGGCCGCAACCATCGGCGTAAAGGCGCGCAGGCCCATCGTTTGCAGGATTTCCTGGGCGACAACTACTTCTTGCGAGCGGGAGCCCCCCGGCTCCGGGGTCAGCGAAATGCGAATGGTGTCGCCTATGCCTTCCTGCAACAAAACGGAGAGCGCGGCGGTCGACGCGACAATGCCCTTCGAACCCATGCCCGCTTCGGTCAAACCGAGGTGCAGCGCGTAGTCGGCGCGCTTCGAAAGCTCGCGATAAATGGCAATCAGATCCTGAACACTGGAGACTTTGCAGGACAGGATGATCTTTTCGCCGGCCAAGCCAACCTCTTCCGCCTTGGCGGCCGATTCGAGGGCCGAAGTGACCATCGCGTGACGCATGATCTCGGTTGCATCCAAAGGCTGCGGTCGACCGGAATTTTCGTCCATTATTCGCGCCAGCAATTCCTGGTCGAGGCTGCCCCAATTGACACCGATACGCACCGGCTTGTCGTATTTGCAGGCCAGCTCGACCATCTGGGCGAATTGTTCGTCCTTCTTTTTGCCGAAACCGACGTTGCCCGGATTGATCCGGTACTTGGCTAGCGCCTCGGCACAAGCGGGATGTTCGGTCAGCAGGCGATGGCCGTTGTAGTGAAAATCACCGATCAGCGGCACATTGCAGTTCATCCGGTCGAGGTGCTCGCGGATCTTCGGCACGGCAGCGGCAGCTTCCGGCGAATTCACCGTAATGCGCACCAGCTCAGAACCGGCCCGGGCCAGTTCAGCCGTTTGCAGAGCGGTGACCAGATAGTCGGCCGTATCGGTGTTGGTCATCGACTGGATAACCGTTGGGGCATCGCCCCCCAGTTTCACGTGCCCGACAAGACAGGACCGGGTCAGGCGTTTGGCAACGGCGCTCACGGTTTACTCCAAAACCAGACGGGCCACATCGCCACGGGTATGCGGCGCCAGATCCACAGCCTGACCATGCCAGAAAACACGGACGCCCGGCGCATAACCAATTGTCACAGAGAGCGGCCCCTGGCCGGACAGCGCCTGCTCGGTTCCAGCCGTCAGCCTCTGGGAAAAGACGACCTTGTTGTCGCGATCGCGAACCTCAAGCCAGGAATCCTTCTCGAACAGAAAACGCATCTGGGGAGCATTTTCCGGCGCCGTTCCGGACTCTCGTCCTTCCTGGTTGGCCGGCGACAACGAGGAAGCCGCTTGGGGAGCCTGTAATTCAGCCGGCGCGAGGACCTGCGGATTCATGACCTGTTGCGGCGTCGTTCCCGGAGGGAAAATCGGCTCGGCAAC
>NZ_JAVHPH010000472.1:0-8136 GCF_036170495.1 Azonexus sp. | reverse complement strand
TCTGGGAATCCTGTTTGCAGCGCTTCGAGCAGGAATTGCCCGCGCAGCAATTCAACACCTGGATCAGGCCCTTGCGGCTCGAAGGCGAAACCACGGCTCTGAACGACGGCCTGCGCCTTATTGCGCCGAACACGTTCATTTTGAAGTGGGTGCGTGACCGCTATTTGACCCGCATTGAAGAATACAGCCGCAGTTTTTTCTCAGGCCCGGTCAGCATCGCGCTGGTCATAGGCAGTGGAAAAACAGCCAGTCGGGTTGAAGCCGGGGGCGATGCTGGCGAAAAATCAATTGCCAAGCCGGGTTCTGGCAGCGAAAAGAAGGCGCCGGCGCTCGAAAAGCCACGCGCCAAGAGCGGCAATTACGAAAAATCCCGGCTGTTTCAGTCCTTTACCTTCGACAATCTGGTGGTCGGCAAGGCTAATGACCTGGCACGTGCTGCGGCAGTTCAGGTGGCCAACAACCCTGGTGGCGCCTACAACCCTCTGTTTATCTACGGTGGCGCCGGCCTCGGCAAGACTCACCTGATTCACGCCATCGGCAACGCCATCGTCGCCGAAAACCCGGAAAAAATCGTTCGCTACGTTCATGCCGAGGATTACTACTCGGATGTTGTGCGTGCCTACCAGCAAAAATCTTTCGACACTTTCAAGCGCACCTATCGTTCGCTTGATGTGCTGTTGCTCGACGATGTCCAGTTCTTCAATGGCAAGAACCGTTCGCAGGAAGAGTTCTTCTTCCTGTTCAACGCGCTGATCGAAGCGCGCAAGCAGATCATCATCACCTGCGATACCTATCCCAAGGATATCAATGGTCTTGATGACCGTCTGGTGACCCGCTTCGATTGGGGCCTGACTGTCCAGATTGAGCCGCCGGAACTGGAAATGCGCGTCGCTATCCTGAAGAAGAAGGCTGAAGCAGAAGGCATTCATCTCGATGATGAGGTCCCATTCTTCATCGCCAAGCATTTGCGTTCCAATGTGCGCGAACTTGAAGGCGCCCTGAAAAAGGTTCTGGCCTACTCGTCCTTCCATGGCCGGGCCATTGCGCTCGATCTGACCAAGGAAGCGCTCAAGGACGTCATCGGTTCGGCCCGTAATGTCGGCATCGACAACATCCAGAAGACGGTGGCCGATTACTACAAGATGAAGGTTGCCGAACTGTTTTCGAAAAAGCGCACCCGAGCCATTGCCCGGCCGCGTCAGGTCGCCATGTGGCTTTGTCGGGAAGTGACTTCACACAGTTTCCCGGAAATTGGCGATGCCTTTGGCGGCCGCGATCACACGACAGTCATTCATGCCGTGAAAACCATCGATGCCTTGCGTCTCAAGGAAAATGAACTCAACCACGACCTACATGTGTTGCTGCAGGTATTAAAAGGGTGAGGTTGTCGATAAGTCTGTGGGAAAGCTGTGTATGAATTGTGGATCATATGGAATTACCCACTTTATGGGAAAATTGTCCGGAATTCACCCACAGGCAATTCAGCCGTTTTCGCAGACCGTAAAATCTGATTCAATCATCTGAAATTAAAAGTATTTTTTCAGTTATTCACAGAATTGTTCCCGATATAGTCTACTTAGGAATTTTATTTATGGTTCTTATCAAAACCCAAAGAGACACGCTTCTGGCCCCGCTGCAGTCGGTATCGGGAATTGTCGAGCGTCGTCATACGCTGCCTATCCTGTCCAACGTCTTGCTCGAAAAGAAGGGTGATCGCCTGACCTTGTTGGCCACCGACATCGAAATCCAGATCACCACGAGCACCGAAGGTGCCGGCGGCGATGGCGATGGTGCGGTGACAGTGGGGGCCCGCAAGCTGCAGGAAATTTTGCGCTCTCTGCCGGATACCACCGAAGTCAGTCTGGTTCTCGAAGACAAGCGTTTGCTCGTTCGCGGCGGCAAGAGCCGGTTCAGCCTGCAGACCTTGCCGGCCGACGATTTTCCGCGCATGACGGTCAATGAAGGCGAAACCAAGCAGTTTTCGATTTCGCAAAAGGCTTTCCGCCAACTGATTAGCAAGACCCAGTATTCGATGGCGGCGCAGGACGTGCGTTATTACCTGAACGGTCTGCTGTTGCTGGTCGAAGGCAAGGAACTGCGCGCCGTGGCGACCGATGGTCACCGTCTGGCCTACGCCAGCGTCGAGATCGATACCGATCTGCCGCGCCAGGAAATGATCCTGCCGCGCAAGACCGTGCTCGAACTGAACCGTTTGTTGCTCGATAACGACGACGCGTTGAACATCACGCTGACGCCGAACCAGGTGCGTTTCGCTTTCGGTTCCGTGGTGCTGGTTTCCAAGCTGATCGACGGCAAGTTCCCGGATTACGAGCGCGTTGTTCCGGCTACCCTGAAGAACCACCTGAAAGTTGGTCGTCAGACGCTGATGCAGGCCATGCAGCGCGCCGCCATTCTGACCAATGAAAAATTTCGTGGGGTTCGCGTCGTTTTGGGTGAAAACAGCCTGAAATTGATCGCCGCCAATGCCGAGCAGGAAGAAGCGGTCGAAGAAATCGAAGTCGACTATACCGGCGATGTCATTGACGTCGGCTTCAACGTCAGTTATCTGCTCGATGTGCTCAACAACATCCACACTGAAGAAATTCAGTGGAGTTTTAACGACGCCAATTCCAGCGCGCTGATTACCGTTCCCGGTAACGACCGCTTCAAGTACGTCGTAATGCCGATGCGTATCTGATCGATCAGGCAACAACCCAAGAAGGCCTGTCCAGCCGGGCAGGCCTTTTGCAGTTTCACGTGGAACCAAAACAATGAGTGAAGAGAACGTCCCGCAAGCCGAATCGCCGGCCTATGGCGAAGCCAGCATCCAGATCCTCGAAGGCCTGGAGGCCGTCCGCAAGCGTCCGGGCATGTACATCGGCGACACTTCCGACGGCACTGGTTTGCACCACCTGGTTTTTGAAGTTGTCGACAACTCGATCGACGAAGCGCTGGCCGGGCATTGCAATGACATTGTCGTCACCATTCACACCGACAACTCGATTTCCGTCATCGACAACGGCCGGGGCATCCCGACCGGCGTCAAGATGGACGACAAGCACGAGCCGAAGCGCTCGGCGGCCGAAATCGCCCTGACTGAATTGCACGCCGGCGGCAAGTTCAACCAGAATTCCTACAAGGTGTCTGGCGGTCTGCATGGCGTTGGCGTTTCCTGCGTCAATGCGCTATCCAAGTTCCTGCGTCTGACCATCCGCCGCGATGGCAAGAAGCACTACATGGAATTTTGTCGTGGTGTGCCGGTCGACCGTAGCATTGAGGTACGCGATGGCTTCGAAGTCTCGCCGCTCAAAGTGCTTGGCGATACCGAAAAGCGTGGCACGGAAGTGCACTTTCTGGCCGATGAGGAAATCTTCGGTCATGTCGAATTCCATTACGAAATTCTTGCCAAGCGCCTGCGCGAGCTGTCCTTCCTGAACAACGGTGTCAGCATCAAGCTGGTCGACCAGCGTGCCGGCAAGGAAGAGCTTTTTGCCTTCGCCGGTGGGGTGCAGAGCTTCGTCGAATACATCAACCGGACGAAGTCGGTGCTGCATCCGAACATCTTCTACTCGGCGGGTGACGCCAAGGTTGCCCAAGGGGCGCACGATACCGGCATCACCATCGGTGTCGAAGTGGCGATGCAGTGGAACGACTCCTACCAGGAACAAGTGCTCTGTTTCACCAACAACATTCCGCAGTCGGACGGCGGTACCCACCTGACCGGCCTGCGCGCCGCGATGACGCGGGTCATCAACAAGTACATCGACGAAAACGAGATCGCCAAGAAGGCCAAAGTCGACATCGCTGGTGATGACATGCGCGAAGGCCTGGCCTGCGTGCTGTCGGTCAAGATGCCCGACCCGAAGTTCGCCTCGCAGACGAAGATGAAACTGGTTTCATCCGAAGCCCGTGCCGCGGTTGAAGAAGTTGTCGCCCAGAAGCTCGCTGATTTCCTACTGGAGCGTCCGGTTGATGCCAAGATGATCTGCGGCAAGATCGTTGAAGCCTCGCGGGCTCGCGAGGCCGCCCGTCGCGCCCGCGAAATGACGCGGCGCAAGGGCGTTCTCGACGGCGTCGGTCTGCCCGGCAAGCTGGCCGACTGCCAGGAAAAAGACCCGGCGCTGTGTGAAATCTACATCGTCGAGGGCGACTCCGCCGGCGGCTCCGCCAAGCAGGGCCGCGACCGGAAGTTCCAGGCCATCCTGCCGCTGCGCGGCAAGGTGCTCAACGTCGAGAAAGCCCGTTTTGACAAACTGATTTCGTCGGAACAGATCGTCACCCTGATCACCGCCCTCGGTACCGGCATCGGCAAGGATGATTTCAACGTCGAAAAACTGCGTTACCACCGCATCATCATCATGACCGACGCCGACGTCGACGGTGCGCACATCCGCACGCTACTTCTGACGCTGCTCTATCGCCAGATGCCTGAGCTGATCGACCGTGGCTACGTTTATATTGCCCAGCCGCCGCTCTACAAGGTCAAGCATGGCAAGACTGAGCGCTATCTGAAGGACGACCTCGAATACAACCAGTTCCTCCTCAACCTGGCGCTTGACGAAGCTGTTTTGACCCCGCGCGTTGGGGCCGATGGCATCACCGGTCCGGCCCTCGAAGGTCTGGCCCGTTCCTGGCTAGCCACCGAAGCGGTCATCGATCGCCTGTCCCACCTGATCAATCCGGACGTGCTGCAGTCCATCGTTCGCCACAATCTGACGGTCGACCTGTCCAGCGAAGAAAAAGCGCGGGCCAGTGCCGAGTTAATTGCCTTCTTCATTCCGGCCGGTACCCGCATGGTGCCGAAGTACGACAATATCCAGGAACGCTGGACATTGCGCGTCGAACGCATGCACCACGGCAACCTCAAGGTCGGTCTGATCGATGAAGATATGCTGCTTTCCGGCGACTTCATGCAGCTGCGCCGTACCGCTGAAACGCTGGCCGACATGTTCGGCGACGGTGCCGTGATGTCGCGGGGCGAGAAGAAGCAGGTCGTGACCAACTTCGGCGATGCCATGAAATGGCTGCTCAACGAAGTCGAGCGTGGCATCAGCAAACAGCGCTACAAAGGTTTGGGTGAAATGAACCCCGACCAGTTGTGGGAAACGACAATGGACCCGAAGGCCCGCCGTTTGCTGCGCGTGCAGATCGACGACGCCATCGCCGCCGACGAAATCTTTACGACCTTGATGGGTGAGGATGTCGAGCCGCGCCGGGCGTTTATCGAAACCAATGCCTTGAGCGCCAGGGTCGATATTTGACTATCGTGTCGGATGACAGAGAAAGTGAAAACTGTGCCAAGTTAGTGAAAAACTACTGACACAGAAAGTGAAAAAATCTGACAGGAGAGAGGCCCATCTGGGCCTTTTTCTATTTATGGGGCTAACATCCGCGTCGGCAATGAATTTACGGAAGGTGCAACAAGGCAACTCCTATGAACAAAGAACAACTCAAGCGCCTCGAAGCTGATCTCTGGCGTTCTGCAGACACGCTGCGTGCGAATTCCGACCTCAAGTCGAACGAGTACTCCACACCGGTACTCGGCCTGATCTTCCTGAAGTTTGCCGACAACAAATACAAGCTTGCCGAAGACGAGATCCTTGCTGAGTTCAACAAACTTAAGGGCACGCGGCGCGAGAAGCCAATCTCCGAGATTGCCATCGAAAAGTGTGGTTTCTACCTGCCCGATCACGCCCGCTACGACGATCTGCTGAATCTACCTGAAAGTAAGAACGTAGCGAAGGCCATCAAGAATGCAATGACGGCCATCGAGGAATACAAGCCCGAGTTGGCCGATGTACTTCCCAAAGACGATTACGCACGCCTCGACTCACCCACGCTCAAGAAGCTGCTCCGCAATTTTGCCAATATTCCGTTGGATGCCAGCGGTGACATCCTTGGCCAAATTTATGAATACTTCCTTGGCAACTTCGCGTTAGCTGAAGGCCAGGGCGGTGGCGAGTTTTTTACGCCGCGCTCAGTTGTGCGCCTGATGGTCGAGATCATTGAGCCGCACGGGGGCACGGTGTTCGACCCAGCTTGTGGATCGGGCGGTATGTTCGTGCAATCCGCCCAGTTCATTGACCAGCATCGGGCCGATGCGGCCAGCAAAGCCGATGTGTTCGTCTATGGCCAGGAAAAAACCCTAGCCACAGTCAAGCTTGCCAAGATGAACCTTGCCGTAAATGGCTTACGTGGCGAGATCAAGAAGTGCATTTCGTATAACGAAGACCCCTTTGGCAGTTTCGAAAAATTTGATTACGTCCTTGCCAATCCACCCTTCAATGTCGATGATGTGCCGCTCGATACCGTCAAGGGCGACCATTCCTGGCCTCCATACAGCCGATGGCGCCGAATGACATTGAGCCTACCATCCTGCGAGCCACTGGCGGCGTCCATCCGCTGGATGTGACCTTTATTGACGAAGAGGACAACAGCGAGCCGTGGAAGCGTTCTTTGCAGGCCGCCAAGAAGTTGGCTGGTCCTATGCCTGACTCGCTCACGGTGACAGTCGCTAATCTCATCTATTTGGAAAAGACCCAATTGCCGCAGTCGTTGGCGAATCGCTTGATTCGTCTGGCGGCATTCCAGAATCCAGAGTTTTATAAGGCTCAAGCCATGCGCTTGCCCGTTTGGGACAAGCCGCGCGTGATTGGCTCTGCTGAAAACTATCCTAACCATATTGCGTTACCGCGCGGTTGCCAGGATGCGATGCTGGCGCTCCTTCGCGAGAATGGCGTTCGATGCGAACTACGGGATGAGAGATTTGCCGGCAACCCAATCGATGTGGCTTTTGCCGGAACGCTTCGTATTGATCAAGAGGCTGCGGTGGCAGCCATGCTGCATCATGATGCAGGTGTTTTATGTGCCCCGACAGCATTTGGCAAGACCGTGACTGCTGCGGCCATCATCGCAAGACGGAAGGTCAACACGCTGATCCTCGTTCACCGTACTGAGCTACTAAAACAATGGCAGGAGCGTCTCCAGACATTTCTGGGCGTGAGCAAGGGCGAACTGGGAACCATCGGTGGTGGCAAAGCAAAGCCAACAGGGAAAATCGATATCGCCGTGATGCAGTCCTTGTCCCGACAGGGCGAGGTCAGCCCTGTCGTTGAAAACTATGGCCAAGTGATTATCGATGAGTGCCACCATATAGGCGCCGTATCGTTTGACGCCCTGCTAAAGCGGGTTAAGGCCAAATACGTTCTTGGTCTTACGGCCACTCCGATTCGCCGAGATGGGCAACAGCCCATCATCTTCATGCAATGCGGGCCAATCCGTCATATGGCTGCTAAGCCCGACGGTGCTCCTCATGATTTGGAAGTTGTTGCTAGAACACTTCTGAAACCCATCGATATTTCACCAGATGTTGGTATTCAGGAAGTGTTTCGGCATCTTGCTCACGACCAAGTTCGTACTGCTGCCATTGCCCAGGATATTGAGGATGCATTTAAACGAGGCCGAAAAGTACTGGTTCTGACGGAACGAACCGATCACCTAGACTCAATATTGGAAGCATTGGCGGGAAAAGTGCCGCCGCCATTTGTCCTTCATGGTCGACTGTCCAAGAAGCAGCGCGCGGTTTTGGCAGAAGACCTTGCCGCTTTGCCGCCAGAAGCACCACGGATATTGCTGGCTACCGGTAAGCTGGTGGGAGAGGGATTCGATCATCCCCCTCTGGATACACTGGTGCTGGCGATGCCTGTTTCTTGGAAAGGTACCTTGCAGCAGTACGCCGGACGTTTGCATCGTGAGCATGCAACAAAGAGTGACGTACGAATCTTCGACTTTGTAGATGCTGGCCATCCAGCCTTGTTAAGGATGTGGGAAAAGCGGCAGCGGGGATACCGAGCGATGGGCTACCGCCTTGGAACGTCCGGTTAGCGAACGGTATACTTCGCCAATGATTGGGTGCTTTCAAGCCACCGGAAGTTTTCACTTACAATGGCACGAATACCGGATTTTTTCAGTTTCCATGGCAAATAAGGACTACATCAATGACAAAGTTAATGAAAAACACGTTTGTTTCCGTACAGGCTTTTTTCACTAACTCTGTCATCTGACATATCGGCAATCCAGCTCGGAAAAGGCTCCTCAGGGAGCCTTTTCCATTTTGACGAGAGGTTCGGGATGCGG
>NZ_JAVHPH010000471.1:0-30132 GCF_036170495.1 Azonexus sp. | reverse complement strand
TCCAGATAGGCAATGGCCGCCGCCTTCGAGGCCGAATAGGCCTCGGCGCCGGGCAAACCACGAATGCCGGCAACTGAGGCGATGCCGACCAGGCGCTGCATTTTTCTACCGTCGCCAGCCGCCTTCATCGCCGGAATGAATGGCGCGAAGGTCGCCGCCATGCCGAAAACGTTGGTATCCATGAGCCGACGAAAGACCTCGAGGTCTTCCTCAAACTCGCTCAGCGTGCCGGCCGAAACGCCGGCATTGGCGATGATGATGTCCGGGGCGCCAAAACGGGCAATGAAATTGGTAGCGGCGGCATGGAGGGCCGGGGCATCGCGGACATCCAGCGCGTAACAGGCGTGCTGTCCGCCCAGACGCTGGTTCAGCGCCTGAAGAAACTCATTTCGCCGCGCCGCCAGGCCCAGGGTCGCGCCCTGAGCGGCGTAGTAAACGGCAAGCGCCTCGCCGATTCCCGACGAGGCGCCCGTGATAAAGACCTTCAGGGACAATTACTTCTTGCCAGACTTCTCGCTGCGCGCCTTGGCAATCAGCTTGTCGGCAACGGCCAGCTTCTCGTTGAAGCCCATGTCGCCGATCAGGAACTTGCCTTCGACGGCCAACGCCGGTACGCCACTGATCCGGTAGGCCTGCGCCATCTGGTCGGCGCGCTTGACCTTGCTCATGACGCCGAAGGAATTGAAGGTTTCACCGAATTTTTTCGCATCGACGCCCTTCTTGACGACCCATTCGGTGAGCGTTCTTTCGTCGAACAGATTGACCCGCTCGCCATGAATGGCCCGGAATACGTCGCCTTCAAGACGAGGCAGGTCACCGGTGATTTCCAGCGTGTAGTAGAGCTTGGCGATATTGGCCCAGGCCGCGCGCCCGAAGGTGATCGGCACCTTTTTGACGACCACGTCGGCCGGCTGTTTGGCCGCCCAAGCGGTCAGCACCGGATGGAAATCGGCGCAGTGCGGGCAACCGTAGCTGAAAAACTCAAGCACCTCGATTTTTGCCGCGTCCTCAGTCGGCTGGGCCGGGCTGATCGGCGTGTAGGCGGCGCCCTGAGCAAAAGACGGCAGTGCTACGGTCAACCCGAAAAACAGGGCAAAAACAGAACCGACAAAACGGCGACGGGCATCCTTCATTCGCTACTCCTATTTGGCTAGTTGGGCTTCGATGCCGGATTTGGCAAGCTCGGCACGGACTTTGTTCAATTCGTCGATCTTCGTGTAGGGGCCAACACGAACCCGATAGAAGGTCTTGTCCTGAATCATCACCTGCTGGACAACGGCCTCTATACCCATAAACGCCAGCTTGGCCTTTTGGTTGTCAGCATCCTGTGCCGTGCTGAACGAACCGGCCTGGAGGAAGAGCGGTGTCTTCGATTCCTTGGGCTCGTCCTTCTTGGCCTCGTCTTTCTTCGGCGCTTCCTTCCTGGCGTCCGGCTTGGGCGCCTTGTCGGGCACGGCATCAGCCTTGCCGGGCAGAATATCGTAGAACTGGAAGCGTTTTTCGGGGATCGGGTCACCCGGCTTGCCGGGCAGGGCCAGCGGCTGGCTCGGCTGACCATTCTTGCCATTGGCCGCGTCAGCCCGGGCCGGCGGCTGCACCCTTTCGACAAAAGGCAGCGGCGACTTGTTGAGATACCAGACGACGCCCGCCGCCACACCGATACCGATGACCAGGCCGATGAACATGCCAACCAGCGTGCCGCCGGCGGATTTCTTTTTCGCCGGCGAGGTCTTGCGGGGCTTCATATCGCGACTCATGGGACTTCCTTACATGGATTCCGGACAGCTAACGCCGAGCATGGTCAGACCGTTGCGTATCGTCTGGCGGACGGCGATGGCCAGCGCAACCCGGGCATCGCGCAGGGCGGCATCGTCGACCAGCATGCGCTCGGCGTTGTACCAGCCATGGAATTCGCCGGCCAGATCTTTCAGATAGAAGGCGATCAGGTGCGGCGCCAGTTCGCGGGCGGCGTTTTCGATGAGGTCGCGGAACTCGGTCAGCTTGCTGGCGATGGCCAGTTCGCGCGGGTTGCTGAGCAGCGACAGGTCGGCATCGGCCAGCGTCGCCAAGTCAGCACCATTCGCAGCAGCCCACTGATTGACCACCGAACAGATGCGGGCGTGGGCGTACTGGATGTAATAAACCGGATTCTCGTTGGTCTGGCTCTTGGCCAGATCGAGGTCGAAATCGAGGTGCTGGTCGGATTTGCGCAGGGCGTAGAAGAAACGGCAGGCATCATTGCCGACTTCACCACGCAGTTCGCGCAGGGTGACAAACTCGCCGGAACGCGTCGACATCGATGCCTTCTGACCATTGCGGTAAAGCACGGCGAACTGGACGAGCGCCACCTGCAACTTGCCGGCATCCAGCCCCAGCGCCGTGATCGCACCGTTCACGCGGGAAATGTAGCCGTGGTGATCGGCACCCCAGATATTGATGACCTTGTCGAAACCACGCTCGAACTTGTTCAGGTGGTAGGCGATGTCCGAAGCGAAATAGGTGTAGAGGCCATTCTCGCGCTGAACAACGCGGTCCTTCTCGTCGCCAAAGGCGGTCGACTTGAACCAGCGGGCGCCATTCTGCACGTACAGATGGCCGTTCTTTTCGAGCCGATCGACGCAACGGGCGACCAGACCGGTATCGAACAGCGCCTGCTCGGAAAACCAGACGTCGAAATGGACGCCAAACTGCTCGAGATCGTCGCGGCAATCGGCCAACTGCTCGGACAAGGCATGTTGATGGACGTAAGTCCAGTCGGCGCCGAGCAAGGTCTTGGCGTTGGCGATCAGGGCATCAAGATGCTGGTCGCGCTGGCGCTTGGCCTCGTCGTCGGCCCGCTCGGCCTCCGGCAAGCCGGGCGTTCCGGCCAGCACGTCGGCCGCCGGGCGGACGAACTGGGTGCCATGTGCGGCGCTCATTTGCTTGGCCATATCGCGCACGTAGTCGCCCTGATAGGCATTGGGCAGGAAAGGGACGTCGACGCCGTTCTGCTCGAGGTAGCGCAGCCAGGTCGACAAGCCCAAGATGTCCATCTGCCGGCCGGCGTCATTGACGTAGTACTCGCGCGTCACATCCCAGCCGGCAAAAGTCAGCAGGTTGGACAAGGAAGCGCCATATGCCGCGCCGCGACCGTGGCCGACATGCAACGGCCCGGTCGGATTGGCCGAGACGAACTCGATCTGCACCTTCTGCCAGCCACCCAGCGTGGACCGCCCGAAATTCTCGCCTTCGGCCAGCACGGCCTTGACGACACGCGTCTTGGCGCCGGCATCAAGGGTGAAATTGATGAACCCGGCCCCGGCCACATCGGCCTTGGTGACCAGCGCGGAGACCGGCAATTCGTTGACCAGTTGCTGGGCGATTTCACGCGGATTCTTCTTCAGCGCCTTGGCCAACTGCATGGCCAGATTGGTCGCGAAGTCACCGTGCGTCGGATCGCGCGGGCGTTCCAGTTGAATGGGGGTATCGGTTGCGCTCGGCGCAACGCTGGCCAGCGCCTGTTGCAACAGGGCGGACAGCTGGGTTTTGACGTCTAGGGACATTGATTCGTGGGGCAAAAATGCAAAACGGCGATTATACGCTGCCGCTGCCTACTTATTGACCGGCACGACAATCGCCGACCAGGCCGCGAGCTTGTCGGCGTAGCTGCTTGTCGCATGGGCCGGACTGGTCGACGGCAGGCGGATCAATTTCGGCCTTTCGCCGGGCAGGCCGGGCAGCACATAGCGACGAAAAGTCGCTTCGGCCGCGGCACCATTGAAGAAAATGCGACCAATCCCACGGTGAACGGCAAAAAAGGCCGAAAAATCATTGACGCGAACCGAGGCCTTGACAATATTCGAGTCCAGACTACCCGGACGCTCGCCGGCTGCAATCACGTCCCACAGCGCGATGCCGGCCGCACGAAGTTTTTCGAGACGCTGCCCGTAAGGCAGTTCCGGCCCGGCACCGAGCAGATCGCCCATGATTCGCCAGAAAACATTTTGCCGGTTGGCGTAATACGCCTGCGCCGCCAGCGAAGCCTTGCCGGGCAGGCTGCCGAGGACGAGCAGGCGGGCCGACGGATCGGCCACGGGCGGAAAACCGTGACTCAGGGACACCGGCAAATCGGCCGTCAGCCGCCCATCACGCGATTCTTGCCGGCGCGCTTGGCCAGATACATGGCCTGATCGGCCCGCCGGATGGCATCGGTCCCCGACTCGTCGGCAGTCAGCTGAGCCACCCCGGCACTGAAGGTAATCAGAATCTTCTCGTTCCCCGCCATGTAGATCGCCTTGGTCAACTCCCGCTGCAGGCGGGCCATGGCCTCGATGCCCTGCTCAAGAGTCGTTTCCGGCATGAGCACAACAAACTCCTCGCCGCCATAGCGTGCCAGCGTATCGCTCGGCCGCATATTGCGCCGGGCCACATCGGCCAAATGGACCAGCGCGCGGTCGCCTGCCTCATGGCCAAGACGATCATTCAAGCGCTTGAAATTGTCGATATCGAGCAGGCTGACCGACAACGGCGTTTCCTTGCGCCGCACGCTTGAAACCTCACGCTCCAGGGCCTCGTCCAGCCCCTTGCGATTGAGCGCATCGGTCAGCGGATCATGGCGCGCCAGCGCGCTGGCACTATCCAGCTCCTGGTGCAGGTGAATGAGCTCCGCCTCGGTCACCACCACCTTGTCCTGCAAGTGCTTCAACTGCTCGCGCGAGCTTGCTGTTTCCGCAACCATCGCATGCGTTGCCGCGATGACGTCGTCGAGCAAGGGTTTGAGGTCTTCGATACGGGTGGTCTGTTCAATCTGGCGGGCGCTAGCTTCGATCCGCCCCTCAAAGTCAGTGCTCGACTTGTTCATCACGCTCAAACGCTCGATAAACTCGGCAAGCATCTGGCGCATTTCTGCCTGCGCCTCGACCGAACGCAATTTGGCGCGGCCCTGCTTCTCCATGACGTCGCGCAGGCGCCGTTCCATTTCATCAAGATGACGCAAGGTCAAGGGCGGCGCCACGCTGGCCAGCAGTCCATCGATCTGCCCCTTGAGCCAATTGTCGTCCGTGCTCAATTCGCCGATATTTTCAATAATCAGGTGCAGCAACTTGAGCAGGGAGCCCTTGATCTCGACCTGCTCCTCCGCCGCGAAAACGGCCTGGTGCGCCAGGCTGCCAAAGAGCGACTGCACCCGCACAATATCGACCGTCGGCTGCCGCAACAACAGGAGCAGCTCGCCGGCCACACTGAGCACGCGGGAGTCTTCCTCGCCGAGCGCCGGCAGGACGCCTTCGACGAAACGCGCCAGCTTGCCGGCCAGCTCACCCGGCAAGGCAGGCGGCTGGGCGAGCAGCGCACCTTCATGAATGCGGGATTCGCCAGCCTGGGTAAATGCAGCCAACGACGCTTTGACCCCCGACCAACTGCGTTTGGCAATGGCCGCCGAAAGCTTGTCCAACTGTTTTTCCTGCGCCGTGTTGCGGGCCGGCAACGCGCCCAGCAACTCCCGCAACTCGGCGTCCGGAAACGCCGCCGCATTTGGGAGATTGGCGATTTCGTTATAACAAGCCTGGTAATTGGCCGGCGTCGGCGCCAATTGACGGGTCGCCAGGCGCATAAGCGCCTCGCGGGCAATATCGGAGGGATGTTTCGGTTCGTTCATCGACGCTTCGGATAACTCGGGTGGCTGAGCATGACACCGGCAGGCTTGGCCGTTGAGTTTATCCTATAGCCCAGACCTCATTGCAAGATAGTTTGCCCCACCCGGCCAGACTCAAACACTCACAAATCACGGGGGCGCAACCGCCGTTGGCGTGTTAACATGCTCGTTTAGCGAATTGCCCGGCCCGACCGGCGTTTACTGTCCACATGCGTCTCCTTCGTTTGCTCAAGATCGCCTCCGTCGCCAGCCGTTTCGGCCTCGACGAGATGGTGCTCGAACACGAGCCGAGCGGTCGCCTGGTGCGCCTTGCCAACGCCCTGCAATTCTGGCGCGACCTGTCCGCGCCACGTGCCGTTCGCCTGCGCCTCGCCCTTGAATCGCTCGGGCCCATTTTCGTCAAGTTTGGCCAGGTGCTATCGACCCGGCGCGACTTGATGCCGATGGACATTGCCGACGAACTGGCCAAGCTGCAGGATCGCGTCCCGCCTTTCGCCTCCGATCTCGCCCTAGCCGAAATCGAAAAGGCCTACGGTCGACCGGCCAGCCAAGTTTTTGCCGAATTCGACCCGACGCCGATCGCCTCGGCATCGATCGCCCAGGTCCATTTCGCCAAGCTGCACGCCGAAGACGGCGGCCATGAAGTCGCCGTCAAGGTCTTGCGCCCCAACATGCTCTCGGTCATCGAGCACGATCTGGCGCTCATGGACAACCTGGGCATGCTGCTCGAAAAGCTATGGGCCGACGGCAAGCGACTCAAGCCGCGCGAAGTGGTCGCCGAATTCGCCAAATACCTGCGCGACGAGCTCGACCTCATGCGCGAAGCGGCCAATGCCTCACAGTTGCGGCGCAATTTCACCGACTCCAGGCTGCTCATCGTCCCCGAGATTTACTGGGATTTCTGCACGTCGACCGTGATGGTCATGGAACGCATGAAGGGCACGCCGATCTCGCAGACCGACAAGCTGCGCGCCGAAGGCATCAACCTCTCCAAGCTGTCGGCAGCCGGTGTCGAAATCTTCTTCACCCAGGTTTTCCGCGACGGGTTCTTCCATGCCGACATGCACCCCGGCAACATCTTCGTCGCCCCCGACGGCCGCTACATCGCGCTCGACTTCGGCATCGTCGGCACGCTGACCGATTCCGACAAGAACTACCTGGCGCAGAATTTCCTCGCCTTCTTCCGCCGCGACTACAAGCGCGTCGCCGAAGCCCACATCGAATCCGGCTGGGCGCCCAAAGACACCCGGGTTGACGAGTTCGAGGCCGCCATCCGCGCCGTCTGCGAACCGATCTTCGACCGGCCGCTCAAGGACATCTCGTTCGGCAAGGTGCTGCTCCGCCTGTTTCAGACCTCGCGCCGCTTCAACGTCGAGATTCAGCCGCAACTAGTCATGCTGCAAAAGACCTTGCTCAACATCGAAGGCCTCGGTCGCCAGCTCGACCCGGAACTCGACCTGTGGACCACCGCCAAGCCCTTCCTCGAACGCTGGATGAGCGAGCAAATCGGCTGGCGCGGATTGATCCGCAGCTTCAAACAGGAAGCCCCGTATTTGGCCCGCACCATCCCGCAATTGCCGCGCCTGGTCCATCAGGCCCTGGCCCGGCCGGCCAGGGCCGACCTGCAACCGCAAATCGATCGCCTGATCGCCGCCCAGCTTCAACAAAACCGCTGGCTGGCCATTATTGCCTTGCTTCTCGCGCTGCTCGTCGGCGCCCTGTTTGCCTGATCGCCGATGGCCATCGTCAACCTCACCACCTTCACTGAAGAGAACATCGCCGAGTGGTTCGCCACGCGCGACATCAACAAGGCCCGCCCCTACGTCGACCTGGTGCGCGAACTGAGCATCGAGGGCAATCAGATGCGCGCCCTGGTCCCTGGCTCGTCGAGCCAGCCCTACGTCGTGCAGGCCTATCTGAGCCAGGCCCAGAGCGGCGAGATGGCAGTGATCAGCCGCTGCACCTGCGCCGCCGGCAAGCATTGCAAGCACGTCGCCGCCATGCTGCTCAAGGCCATCGAAGAGCGCAACCCGAAGGAACCGGTCAGCGGCAGCGCCCTGTCCTGGCTCGAAGACCTGCGCCGTGTCTCGGTTGCCGTCGCCAAGAAGAAGGCCCGCCCGGCCAGCGCCCGCCAGCAGCTTTTCTACATCCTCAAATGGACGGCCGACAAGCACCAGTTCGGCATCGAGATCCGCAAGGGCAAGTACCCGGAAAATGCCGAAGAGTGGTGGAAGGTTGACCGCGCACTGGTCACCCCGCCGCAGTTCGTCAATGAGGAAGACCTCGGCATCCTGCGCCTGATCTGGGCTGACCGCGGCCATGAAACCGGCTTGCGCGCCTTCGGTCTGGGCCCCAAGCACGGCGCCGAAATCCTGCAACGCATGGCGGCCAGCCATCGCCTCTATCCGGAAGACGACCTCGGCCTACCGCTCAATGCCGGGCCGCCCCGGCCAGCCAGCGTCGGCTGGCAGGTGGACGGCATGGGTTTCCAGCGCCCGCATTTGAAGCCGGAGCCGTCGGCCGAGATGGTCGTCGCCGTCGATCCGCCGTGGTACATCGATCTGGCCGAAGGCGAAGCCGGGCCGCTGGAGGTCACCGGCAACCCGGACGTCATCAATCGCCTGTTCTCGCTGCCGCCACTCTCAGCCAACGAAGCGGCGCTGGTCGCCGAAGCGCTATCCGAACTGGCCCCCGACCTGCCGCTCCCCGGCTCCGCTGCCAGCGCCCGCCTGCGCCTGGTCGACGCCCCGCTGATTCCCATCCTCCAGCTTGAAACGCTGCATACGCACGGCCAACGGGCCTGGCGTAATTATCCGCAGAGCTTCGGCGGCGGCCCCTTCGATGTCGCCAAAGTCGTTTTCCGTTACGGCGATGCGGATGTGCGGCCGGAAGAAAAAAGCGAATTCATCACCCTGCCGGAAGGCGAAACCATCCGCCTGAAGCGCCGCCCCGAGGAGGAAGCCAAGTCGCTGCTGGCGCTTCAAGGCTGTGGCCTGCAGAAGATCCCCGGGCACACCCTGCACACCTTTGGCAGCCCGCCGGAAGGCATTTACGGGCTGGCCGAAGAGGCCAGTTGGGTGCCCTTCATGCAGGATGGCACTCAGCGCCTCAAGGAAGCCGGCTGGCAGGTCGAGTTCCCCGAGGATTTCCGTCACCACGTCATCGAGGTCGACGGCTGGGAGGCTGAGCTTTATGAGGCCGACAACGGCTGGTTCAATCTCGATATGGGGGTCATGGTTGAAGGCGAGCGCCTGCCGCTGGCTCCGCTGCTGGCCAATCTTTTCCGTAGCGACCCGCGCTGGCTGGAAGCAGCCGAACTCGAGCGGGTGCCCGACGACGAAGGCATCGATCTTTACACCGCGCGCGGCAAACGCCTGCGCGTCCCAGCCGGCCGCCTCAAGCCGCTGGCCGCGACGCTGATCGACCTCTTCGACGGCTTTACCGGCGGCAACACCTTGCGCCTGTCGCGTTTCGATGCGCCACGACTGGCCGAGCTCTCCGACCTCAGCCGCTGGCAGTTCCGCGGCCAGAGCGACATCATGGCGCTGGCCGAGCGCCTGCTCAAGGCGCAGGGCATCGGCAACGTCGAGCCACCGAACGGCTTCATGCTCGAACTGCGTCCTTATCAGAAGGAAGGCCTGGCCTGGCTGCAGTTCCTGCGCGAGCACAATCTGTCAGGCATTCTGGCCGACGACATGGGCCTCGGCAAAACAGCGCAGACGCTGGCCCACCTGCTCATGGAAAAGGAGGCCGGCCGCCTCGACAAGCCGGCCCTGATCATCCTGCCGACCTCGCTGATCTTCAACTGGAAGAACGAGGCAGCGCGCTTCGCTCCGGCGCTCAAGGTGTTGTCGCTGCACGGCCCGGAACGCAAGGCCCATTTCCCGCAAATCATGCAGCACGATGTGGTGCTGACGACCTATCCGCTGCTTTGGCGCGACGCCGAAGAATTGATGCAGCACAGCTACCACCTGCTCATTCTCGACGAGGCGCAGACGGTCAAGAACGCCCAGAGCCAGAGCGCCGAGGCCGTGCGCAAGGTCGATGCCCGGCATCGCCTGTGCCTGACTGGTACGCCGCTGGAAAACCATCTCGGCGAATTGTGGAGCCAGTTCGATTTCCTGCTGCCCGGCTTTCTCGGCACCAGCAAGCAGTTCACGCGCCACTGGCGGACACCGATCGAGAAGCAGGGCGACCTCCGCCGCCGCAGCCTGCTCGCCCGCCGCATCCGGCCCTTCATCCTGCGCCGCAAGAAGGAAGACGTCGCCCAGGAGCTGCCGCCGAAAACCATCATCATCCGCAGCGTCGAGCTTGAAGGGTCGCAGCGCGACCTTTACGAAACGGTGCGCGCCGCGATGGATGCCAAGGTCCGCGACGAAATCGCCAGCCGCGGCTTCGCGCGCAGCCAGATCGTCATCCTCGACGCACTACTGAAGCTGCGCCAGGTCTGCTGCGACCCGCGCCTGGTCAAGGCCACCGCCGCCCGGAAGGTGCCGGAACGGGCCAAGCTCGACCTGCTCATGGCGATGCTGCCCGAACTGGTCGAGGAAGGCCGGCGCGTCCTCGTCTTCTCGCAATTCACCAGCATGCTGGCGTTGATTGAGCACGAACTCGACAAGGCCGGTATCGCCTACGTCACGCTGACCGGCGATACGGTCAATCGCGAAGTGCCGATCCACCGCTTCCAGAATGGCGAGGTGCCGATTTTCCTGATCAGCCTGAAGGCCGGCGGGGTTGGCCTCAACCTGACGGCCGCCGACACCGTGATCCACTACGACCCGTGGTGGAATCCGGCCGTCGAAAACCAGGCCACCGACCGCGCCCACCGCCTCGGCCAGGACAAGCCGGTGTTCGTCTACAAGCTGATCGTCAGCGGCAGTATCGAGGAAAAAATTCTCGCCCTGCAGGAACGCAAGGCCGAGTTGGCGGCGGGTATTCTGACGGACGACTATCGTGTCGACGTCAAATTCGGCACCGACGATCTCGCCGCGCTGTTCGAGCCCTTGCCGGAATAAGGTTTTTGGCCGTTTTTAGCGTCGACCGCAGGCCCCGCACATCGCCTAAAATGAGTGAATCATCAATCGCTAATATTGAGATCAGCATGCGCCACCTTGCCTTTTTCCTATACTTCGCGTTGGCCGCAGCGGTGGCCCAGGCCGATGAGTGGCTGGTCAAAAGACGGCTGGCCAGCAATTTTGCCGACACCCGCGACGCCATCGTCATGGCCATCGAAAACCGTGGGCTGGTGATCAACTACACTTCGCACATCGCGGACATGCTGAAGCGGACCGGCGCCGACATCGGCGCGACACACCCGATCTTCGAGAAGGCGGAAATCATCGAATTCTGTTCGGCGGGTCTATCGCGCAAAATGATGGAGCTGGACCCACACAACATCGCGTTCTGCCCATTCGCCATCTCGATCTACACGCTGCCCGGCGAGCAGAACACAAGCTGGGTAAGCTATCGACAGCCGAAAGGCCCGGCGGCCAAGCTGGTCGCCCCCTTGCTGCGGGAAATCGTCGCCGAAGCGGGACTTTAAGATTTCAAATTTGGCCGTTTTTTTCAGTTGACCGTAGCATTCCGGAAAAACTTGATCACACGACCTCGGCACCGCCCAGCCAGTGGTATAGGGCCGTATAAAGCAAGGTCGGATTGACCGGCTTGCTGACAAAATCATTCATCCCGGCCTGCAAACATTGTTCGCGATCTTCGGCAAAAGCATTGGCGGTCATCGCCAGAATCGGCAAATCCTGGCGATTGGCCAGCTGACGGATGCGCCGGGTCGCCTCCAGTCCATCCATGCGCGGCATCTGCATATCCATGAGGACCAGTGCGTAATCCTTGCTGGCCACCTTGGCAACCGCTTCGCCGCCGTCCTCGGCCACATCGATGACCAGGCCGACGTCTTCGAGGAGCATTTGCGCCACTTCCTGATTGATCGCATCGTCCTCGACGAGCAGCACCAGGCGCCCGGCAAACTGGCGCCTGAGCATGGCTTCAATATGGCCACCAAGGACCGGCGATGTCGAGTCCCCGACTTCTGCCGGCGGCCGTTTCAGGCGCGCCGTAATCCAGAAAACACTGCCCTTGCCTGGCGTACTTTCGGCCCCCGCTTCGCCGCCCATCAACGCCGCCAGATGCCGGGTAATCGCCAGTCCAAGCCCGGTGCCACCGTACTTGCGGGTGGTCGATGCATCGGCCTGCTCGAACGGTGAAAACAGGCGGGCCAAGGCTTCGGGCCCAATACCGATGCCCGTATCCGACACCTCCAACCGGATCAGCACGCTCTCGGCATCCTCCTCAAGGACCTGGCAACGCAGCCTGATTGTGCCGCTCTCGGTAAACTTGATCGCATTGTTGGCGTAATTGAGCAGCGCCTGACGCAGCCGCGTCGCATCACCGAGCAGGCAGCCCGGCCAGACCGCCGACTCGACGCGCAACGCCAGATTTTTCTCACGCGCGCGCCCGGCCAGCATCTCGGCGACTTCATTCATCAAGCGGGACAGCACAAGCGGCGCCTCTTCGAGCACCAGCTTGCCCGCCTCGATTTTCGACAGATCGAGAATGTCATCGATGATTGCCAGCAAATGCTGGCCCGCGGCTTCGATGCGATTCAAGGGCACACGCAAGGCATCATCGACCCCGCCGCGACGCATCAGGTACGCCGAGCCGAGAATGGCGTTCATCGGCGTCCGGATTTCATGGCTCATATTGGCCAGGAAGGCACTCTTCGCCTTGGTCGCCGACTCGGCCAGATCCTTCGCCTCGCGCAATTCCTGCTCGGCCCGCTTGCGCTCGCTGATGTCGCTGACAAAGGTGATGAAGCGCGCCGGATCGCTAGCAGTTTCCGGCCGGAAATAAATATTGAGGTGCACCGGAATCAAGTGACCGTCGCGGTGCCGATTCCAGCTATCCAGGCTGGCACGGCCCGTCTGCCGCATTTCCAGCGTGGCCTCGGCGAACCCTCCGGGCGGAAAAGCCGGGTCAATATCGGGCACACTCAACTGCAGCAACTCCTCGACCGCATAGCCGAGAATCTGGGCGGCGACATGATTGACATACACGAAGCGCCCGTCAGCATCGACCCAATGGATACCCAATCCGACCCGGTCCATCGCAAACTGGGTTTGTTCGAGCCGGGCGTTGGCTTGCGCCAGATCGCGGGTACGCTCGGCAACCATCGCCTCAAGGTGGCGCCGATGCTGTTCGAGCTCCGCCTCGCTATTCCGCAAAGCCTCTTCGACGCGCCGCCGCTCGGTAATCTCCCGCGCCACGCCAAGCACACCGATCAATTCGCCCTCCTTGTCGCGCATCGGCGTCTTGATCGTCTCGAACAATCCCCGATAGCCGTTATCGGCGAAAGTCAGCCATTCCTCGTTCACCGTCGGACCGCCAGCGGCCGCCGCGGCACGGTCATTGGCGCGGAAGAACTCGGCCTGTTCATGGCTGACGAAATCGTCGTCGGTGCGCCCAACGATGTCATATTCGCTGGCGTTGTAAAGCCGCGAAAAAGTCGGATTGCACGACAGATAAACGCCATTCGGATCCTTCACCCAAGCCAGGTCCGGGATCGCGTCATAGAGCGAATCGAGAAAAGCCCGCTCGCGCTCACTCTGGGCCAGCGCCACCGCCAGCTCGGCCCGCGCATCGTCACGGTCGTCGGCCAGCGCCTGGGTCAGGCGCTCATTGTTGCGACAAAGAATGATCGCCTTGGCCAGATTGGCCAGGACCGGCTGGAATATCTGCGTCAATGGCAGATCGGAAGGCGGCGCAGCAGGTGACAGGAGGAGGATGGTGTAGTGCTCATCGACCGGCAGATGGAGGCAATGGGTATACGCCTGATCAAGCGACAAGGGGCGAAGCAAGACCGGATCATCCAGCAACTGGACCTTTCCCGACAACAGACCGCTCGGCAAGTTGAAACGCGCCCCGTAACGCTCAGCCAGCAGGTAATCGCCGATCGCGCTTTCCAGAATGGCCGACACCCCGAATTCCGTGATACTGGGCTCCGCGAGGACAACGCCAGCCGGGAACGAGGTGTGGAAAAGCAGGCGTTGCAGCGTTTTTTTAAGCAGGCTATCGAGACCAAGCTCGCCGCCGACGGTCAGCGAAAGGTCATAAAGAACACTGAGAATCTGCTCGCGGTTCATGCCATCGGCCAGGGCGAACAGACCAGCGTCGCATTGTGGAACATCGGGTAGCCCCAGCGCACGGTGCTGCCGATTTCGCCCAGCGACAAGGCGCCCCCCATCTCATCTGCCTCCGTGCCGGCCTGAAGTTCAGCCAGTTCTTTCTCGGCATTGGCACCGAGATGCAGGCGCCGACCGGCGCAATAAAAGGTCAGCAATTGCATTCCCTGCATCGTGCCATGGCCGCCGCACAGACGATCGGCCAGCCGCGCAATACAGCCATGCGCCCCGGCCGCCGGGGCCTGCAGCAGCACCAGCATGGCGTTCTCGGGAATTTCGCCAACGCAATGCAGTGAACCGTCGTCGCTCAACGCCACGGGAATACGCACCACGACATCGCCATTGGCGCGCAGGATGCCGAAGGGAAAATGCACAGCGTATTCGTAAAAATTGTCGCGTCTCAGGTCGATGCCGTACTGCCCCTTGATAATTTCCTGATAGACATCGAATGCCGGCCGCCAGTCAATCATTGCAATCCGGTTGCCTTTGGTCGAAGTTGCGCACATCGCACGCTCCGGCTGCGCGAAACCATGCTCGAGTGTCGGCGCCATGTTGCCGGGCAACAGCAAACCGAGGACGCCATCGCTGACCAACGCTGTTTCGTCGAACAGGCAGGGCATCGGCTGGAAAGTTTCGCTCCCCGCGTTGACCCCGCCATACTCGACACGATTCGAGAGCTCGAAGTAGATGTCGTCGAGAATGCTGGCGACGTTCGGCACCATGCCATCGAAGAGCATGAACAACGTCGGCTTTGACGCCCCGGCCGGACAACTCTTCAAGCCCTCGCGAGCCGCTGCGGCAACGGTGCTGGCGGCATTGCCGGTAGCATTCACGGAGGTCAACAAAAAATGCGGCGGCATTTGATCGAAGCAGAGTAGCCAGGTGCCCTGGCTCAGGAAAGCCTCCTGCCGAATCAGAGCGGGGAAAATTCCGCCAGCCAGGGCCAGCCCATGCTGCCGGCAAGCTGCCTGCAATATAGGCAGATGGTCCTTTTCCGCTTCCGGCAACAAGGCCACAATCCCCGCCCCGGCCTGCCTCGGAGACCATTCGTTGAGCGCTTGCTCAATGGATTCACCATTCAGTTCAACGTAACGCATCGATTTGACCCAGTCGGCCTTCCTTGGTGCATTTTTCGAATTTTTATATTATTTGCGAGTATCCTGGAAAATCCCGGCCGCCTCAAGCGCGATAGACAGCCACCCCGACTCGCTCAATCAGGCCTCTGAGCGCGTAACGCACTGATTGCTCGCGAACCGCCGCCCGATCTCCGCTGAACAGGCAGGTTCGTGCCTCACATCCGGCATCCTTGCCGGCCCAGGCGAAACAGACGGTTCCCACCGGCTTATCCGGCGAACCACCACTCGGCCCGGCGATACCGGTAATCGCCACCGACCAGTCGGCTCGACTGTTTGCCAGAACACCCTGTGCCATGGCCCTCGCCACCGCTTCGGAAACCGCGCCATGGCGCTCCAGCGTGCTTTCAGGGACGCCGAGCATGTCGACTTTGGCGGCGTTCGAGTAAGTCACGAAACCCCGGTCGAACCAGGTTGAGCTTCCGGCAATCGCCGTCACTGACTGAGCGAGCCAGCCGCCGGTGCACGACTCGGCAACAGCCAGCCATTCGCCACGCTCAACGAGCAGGCGCCCCAGCAATTCAGCCAGTTTTTCCAGTTCAGACATCACACTCAATCCTAGCACGCACCCCAAACCGAATGTCGCACCCTCCCTGGACACCGACAAAAAACCGAGTACGACTGGCTCCAAAGAACCTGTGGAAATCCGATATTGCACCGCAACATAATCAGGCTATACTCGATGCACAGGAACAATAATCGTCCATAAATCGAGAACAGCCATGAACGTCAAGATCCATTACCGCATAACCCAGGACCGCGCTGGCATCCCGCAGGACTACACGGGTGCCCGCCACTTCGTGGTCAGCGAAGATGAAGCCATCGAAGACACGGCAATACACCAGTTGGCGACCGATTACCAGGTTCCGAAAACCGCCGTCCAGATCTGCCGCATCGAAAGCTGAATCAACAGAAACGCTAGCTAAAGGCATTGGGACGAATCCCCTTAGAGGATGGTTTCGTACCGTTTTAACGACCATTTTTCGCTATTGTGCGCCGCACAATTTTAATACGGCCACATTTTGTTACAGAAGGCTACGAAAGTACGACAGACTTTGGGAGCGCAGGAACCTACACTGCAATTGTGCATTGAACCCCTCCTCTCGAAACTCCCCCTTTCGAGAATTTCGACCCCGCCGCTGGCGGGGTTTTTTTTGCTCGATCGCTACAGTGCGCCGTTATAATGGTGTTTTTAAACATTGCACTGGGGTCTTGAGCATGGCCGAGCAACATTCTTCCAAGAGCATCATGTGGGCAACGATCATCGTCGCCGCCCTTCTGATCGCTGTCATTTATCCGCTGACCGCCAACAAAGGCGGCTCGACGGGAAACACCAGCAACGCTGCCGATGAAGCTGATATTCGCATTCAACCGGTCGCCAAGTTTGAACTGGCCAAGGCTGAAGCACCTGCCGCCAGCGGCCCTCGCGATGGCGTCACAATTTTCAACACGGTCTGCGGCGCCTGCCACAACACCGGCGCGGCCGGTGCTCCGAAGATCGACGACAAGGGTGCCTGGGCGCCCCGCCTTGCCCAGGGCAAGGACGCGCTGATCAAGAGCGTCACCAACGGCAAGAACGCCATGCCCCCGAAGGGCGGCGCCACGTTGTCCGACGAAGAGGTCAAGAATGCTGTCGAATACGTGATGAGCAAGGCAAAGTAAGACTTCATCGCTCACATCAGGGGAGGCTACGGCCTCCCTTTTTTGTCGACGTAAAAAAGGGCGCCTCGTGAGCGCCCCGGCCAGCACAGCTTTTGGAGGGCTGTGGCTGACATCCTGCGGATTCCTTACTTCTTGGCCGGTTCTGCAGCCTTCGCGGCTTCCGGTACGGCAGCAGGTGCGGCGGCCTCAGCCGGCTTCGCAACTTTCTTCGCTTTCTTTGCCTTGGCAGCGTGCTTGGCGGTAGCCGATGCTTCATCCTTCTTCATTTCCGGGGCGACGACAGCCGGCTTGGCTTCCGGCGCCTTGACTGCTTCAGCAGTCTTCGGGGCTTCGGCCTTGACGGTGGCGGCGACCGGGGCGGCAGCAGCCTTTACTTCAGCGGCAGTCGGCTTGACGTCAGCAGCGTGGGCAATACCAAAAGCGGTGGCAAGGATGATGGCGACGAGTTGTTTGGTCATTTTTTGATTCTCCAGTGTTGTTAATTCGGTTTTTTGATCCGGCTTTGCAAAATTGCGCTGCCTTGTGCCGAATAACGCGACCGGTTACCGCCCGGATGTCATAAGGAGAGTAACCCGTTGTAACGGGGTGTCACCAAGCGGTTAGCGCTTGTTTCCAGCCAGCATCGCCTTCATGGCGTCGAGCCGGGCGCTGCCGGTGGCCTTGTCGGGCGGGACATCCTGTTTGCCGCCGGTGAAACGAACATCTTCCTTGCCCATTTCGTCGATGAAGCGCGATGGCTCGCAAGGCACGAATTCGCGGGCCTGTTTGCGGCGTTCGCAGTAAGAAATGTTCAAGGTGTGCTGGGCGCGGGTGATGCCGACGTACATCAGGCGGCGCTCTTCTTCAATCTTGGCCGGATCGACCGATTCACGGTGGGGCAGGATGCCTTCCTCGACGCCGACCAGGAAGACATTCTTGTATTCCAGCCCTTTGGCGGCATGCAGGGTCGACAGTTGCACGGCGTCGTAATCGTCGTCGTTTTGCTTGTCGAGCATGTTGATCAGGGCGATGCTCTGGGTCAGGTCCACCAGCGTTTTACCGTCCTGTTCGCCTTTCTTGTTCAGCCAGTTGGCGAATTCGCAGACGTTGGCCCAGCGCGTTTGCGCCGTGCGCTCCTCTTCGTGGTCATAGAGGAAGGTTTCGTAATCGATGGCCTTGAGCAGGTCGGGCAGGACCTGATGCGCCGGCTCCTTGCTGGCCCGCGACTGGGTGCGGTTGATGAAGTTGCAGAATTCGAGCAGGGGGTCGAGTTGACGGGGCTGGACGCGTTGCGCGAAGCCCTCTTCGAAGGCCGCGGCAAATAGCGAAACGTGACGCTCGCCGGCATAGATGCCGAGTACCTGCAGCGTCGCCGCACCGATGCCGCGTTTGGGCGTGGTGGCGGCGCGGATGAAGGCGGGGTCGTCGTCTTCGTTGGCGAGCAGGCGCAGGTAGGCGGTGATGTCCTTGATTTCGGCCTTGTCGAAGAAGGACTTGCCGCCGGAGAGCAGGTAGGGAATGCGGTGGTCGCGCAGGTATTCCTCGAAAATCCGCGCCTGGTGGTTGGAGCGGTAGAGGATGGCGTAATCCTTGAATTTGGCGCGATGCTCGAACTTGTGCGCCTGCAGTTTCATGACCACGCCTTCGGCCTCGGCGTCATTGTCGCGGCAGGCGGTGACGGAAATCTGTTCGCCGTGGCCGAGGTCCGACCACAGTTTCTTGTCGAACAGCTTTTCGTTATGCGAGATGACGTTGTTGGCGGCTTTGAGGATGCGCACGGTCGACCGGTAATTTTGCTCAAGTTTGATGACCTTGAGGGCGGGAAACTCGGTCGGCAGCTTCTTGAGATTTTCGATGTCGGCGCCACGCCAGCCGTAGATCGCCTGATCGTCGTCGCCGACCGCCGTGAACTGGGCGCGAACGCCGGCCAGCAGCTTGAGTAGCTGGTACTGGCAGGCGTTGGTGTCCTGGTATTCATCGACCAACAGGTAACGCAGCCGGTTCTGCCACTTGTCGGCGATTTCCGGATGCTCGCTGAATAACTTGACCGGCAGGCCGATCAAATCGTCGAAATCGACCGCCTGATAGGCCTTGAGCGTCGCTTCGTAGGACAGGTAGGCGTGGGCGGCCAGCTTTTGATGTTCGTCGGTGGCCAGATGGCGCGCCGCCTCGGGCGTAACCAGCCCGTTCTTCCAGTTGGAGATGGTGGACTGGACGATGCGCAGCGTCGCCTTGTCGACGGTTCCGGCCGTTTCGCTGATGATGCCGGCGCAATCGGCCGAATCGAAAATCGAGAAACGCGGTTTGTAGCCGAGCGCCTTGGCTTCTTCGCGCAGGATGCGGACGCCCAGCGAGTGGAAAGTCGAAATCTGCAATTCGTCGGCTTGCGGCTTGGAGAGCAGTTTGCCGATGCGCTCCTGCATTTCCTTGGCGGCCTTGTTGGTAAAGGTGATGGCCGCGATATTGCGCGGATTGAAGCCGCAGCTCTGCACCAAGTAGGCGATTTTCTGCGTGATCACCCGCGTTTTTCCCGAGCCGGCACCCGCCAGCACCAGCAGGGGGCCGTCGAGGTAGTGGATCGCTTCGCGTTGCGGTTGATTGAGGCCGGACATGACTGTGCAAATGACGGCGCCCCGACGAGGCGGGGCGCGCTGGATAGGTTGCCTTGATTCTAACCTACCGACTCAATGCTGAAAATCGGCCAATTTTCTGGTTGACCGTGGAAGCGGTCTCAGGCGCTGTCGTCGATGCCGATCAGACGATCCAGCGGCACGCCGGGCTTGATCAGGCTATCCGTGCCGACATCCAATTCGAGCAATTGCGCTGCGACGTCGCGCACCCCTTGCCGCACGCGTTCATGGCCATGAAAGTCGCCAACGGCGCCCGGATCAACCTCGGCGATCTCCTGCTGCAGGCTGCGCTGACGATCGCCTTCGATGCCTTCCATGACTTCGACCCGCCGGATCTGTTCGTTGTCGACCGGACGCACGCGCTCGCTCGATTCACGAGTGGCGCGTTGCGTGGTGCTCGACAAACGGGTGAGTTTCATTGGGGACTCCTTGCCCCCAATGACGGCATTTAAAGCCGATAGCTTTAATTCAGCGCGCCGAAGACGTTTTTCAGCAGATCGCTACCGGCGCCGAGCGGATTGGCGCGTAGCTTCTTTTCTTCTTCGGCGATCATCAGGAAGAGGCCGTCCATGGCCTTCTGCGTCACGTAACTATCAACGTCGGCATTCTGCTTGTCGACCAAGCCGGCGCTCGCTGCCTTACCGGCAAACTTGTTGTACTGGTCGGCCAGCTTGAGCTTGGTGGTTTCCTGCTTGACGATCGGCTTGAATTTGGCAGTCAGCTGATCGGTCGAGGTGCGCTTGAAATACTGCGTCACGCTGTCCTCGCCGCCGGTCAGAATGTCCTTGGCGTCCTTGACGCTCATTTTCTTGATCGATTCGGTGAGGATCGGCTTGGCTTCGGCCACGGCATTTTCGGCCGCGTGGTTCATCGTTTCGACCAGTTGGTCAGCCTGCTTGCCCATACCGAACATGCGCAGCGCCGAATCGGCCTTTTCCAGATAGCCGGGCAGCTTGATCTTGACCTTGTCGTTGCCGAGGAAACCGCCGTTCTTGCCGAGCGACGAAACGGCGTAATCAGCGCCCTTGGCCAGCGCTTCCTTGACGCCAGCACTGGCATCACCGCTGGAAATGGCATCGAGCGCCCCGGCTTGGGCGACGCCCACGGTCAACCCGAAAAAAAGGGCAAAAATGGAATGTTTCAAGGTGTGCATGAGAGGCTCCTTTGGCTCAGACGATGTCGAGGTGACCGATGCCGGTCGATAGATCACGGTCCTTCGATTCCTTGCCGTGCAGCTTGATCTGCAGGCGCAGGTCGTTAAGCGAGTCGGCGTTGCGCAGCGCATCTTCGTAGGTGATCTTGCCGGCTTCGTAGAGGTCGAACAGCGCCTGGTCGAAAGTCTGCATGCCGAGCTCGCGGGATTTCTTCATGACCTCCTTGATCTCGTGCACCTCGCCCTTGAAGATCAGGTCGGAAATCAGCGGCGAGTTGAGCATCACCTCGATGGCCGCCATCCGCCCGCGACCGTCCTTTTTCGCAATCAGGCGCTGCGAAACGAGGGCACGGAGGTTGAGCGAGAGGTCCATGAGCAGTTGCTGACGACGCTCTTCCGGGAAGAAGTTGATGATCCGGTCGATGGCCTGGTTGGCGCTGTTGGCGTGCAATGTTGCCAAGGCCAGGTGACCGGTTTCGGCGAAGGCAATGGCGTAGTCCATGGTGTTGCGGTCGCGGATTTCGCCCATCAGGATGACGTCCGGCGCCTGACGCAGCGTGTTCTTCAGCGCCGGGCCCCAGTCGTCGGTATCGACGCCGACTTCGCGCTGGGTGACGATGCAGTTCTTGTGGTCATGCACGTATTCGATCGGGTCTTCGATGGTGATGATGTGACCGTAGGAATTTTCGTTGCGGTAATCGACCAGCGCCGCCAGCGAGGTCGTCTTGCCGGTGCCGGTACCGCCGACGAAGATGATCAGGCCGCGCTTGGTCATTGCCAGATCCTTGAGCACCGGCGGCAACTGCAGCTCGTCGAGGGTCGGGATGGTCATGTTGATCGTCCGGCAGACGACGCCGACGCGGCCCTGCTGAACCAGCGCATTGACCCGAAAACGCCCGATCCCAGCCGGCGAAATGGCGAAATTGCATTCCTTCGTCGCTTCGAACTCGGCCGCCTGGCGATCATTCATGATCGAGCGGGCCAACTCGGCCGTATGTTGCGGCGTCAGAATTTGATTTGAAACCGGCGTGATCTTGCCGTCGATCTTGATGGCGGGCGGAAACCCCGCCGTGATGAACAGGTCGGAGCCTTTCTTTTGCGACATCAGACGCAAAAGATCGTGCATGAATTTCATTGCCTGATCGCGTTCCATAGTTTCCCCTTGTCTGTTCTGTCAGATGCCCGATCAAGCCGGGAAAGCATCCTTGTTGGCGGCACGGAAGCGCGCTTCGGCGGTCGACACGATATTGCGCCGCACCAGGTCGACCAGGTTCTGATCGAGCGTCTGCATGCCGAAATTCTGGCCGGTCTGGATCGCCGAATACATCTGGGCGACCTTGTTCTCGCGGATCAGGTTGCGGATGGCCGGCGTGCCGATCATGATCTCATGCGCCGCGACCCGGCCGGAACCGTCCTTGGTCTTGAGCAGCGTTTGCGAAATGACCGCACGCAGCGATTCAGACAGCATGGCGCGAACCATTTCCTTTTCCGCCGCCGGGAAGACGTCGACGATGCGGTCCACCGTCTTGGCGGCCGACGAAGTATGCAGCGTACCGAACACCAGGTGGCCGGTTTCAGCCGCCGTCAGGGCCAGGCGAATGGTTTCCAGGTCGCGCATTTCGCCGACCAGGATAACGTCCGGATCTTCACGCAGCGCCGAACGCAGGGCATTGGCGAAAGACAGCGTGTGGGGCCCGACTTCGCGCTGGTTGATCAGGCACTTTTTTGATTCGTGCACAAATTCGATCGGGTCTTCGACGGTCAGGATGTGGCCGTAATCGTTTTCATTGACGTGATTGACCATCGCCGCCAGCGTCGTCGATTTGCCCGAACCGGTCGGCCCGGTACACAACACGATGCCGCGCGGATACTCGGAGATTTCCTTGAAAATCTTCGGGCAGTTCAACTCTTCGAGCGTCAGCACTTTGGACGGAATAGTCCGGAACACGGCGCCGGCGCCGCGATGCTGATTGAAGGCATTGACCCGGAAACGCGCCAGATTGGGGATTTCGAAGGAAAAGTCGCACTCCAGCGTCTCTTCATACACCTTGCGCTGGCCGTCGTTCATGATGTCGTACACCATGCCATGAACGTCCTTGTGTTCCATGGCCGGCAGGTTGATGCGCCGGACGTCGCCATGCACGCGGATCATCGGCGGCAGGCCGGAGGACAGGTGGAGGTCGGAGGCCTTGTTCTTGACGCTGAAAGCCAGCAGTTCGGTGATGTCCATGCGGATCGTCCTCGGCGCGCGTGTATACTTGGTTTGTTGTAAATTCCCAATGGATTATGAGCGCAATCGCCGACAACCTGCAAGCTGTCCAAGCCCGTATCAGCGATGCGGCGGCGCTTGCCGGCCGTTCGCCGGAAAGCATACGGTTACTGGCTGTCAGCAAAACATGGCCACTGGCTAGCGTGATTGAAGCCGCCGATGCCGGACAGCGTGCCTTCGGCGAGAACTACGTGCAGGAAGGCATCGACAAGCTGACAGCGCTCACCGAACGGAAGCTCGAATGGCATTTTATTGGCCCGTTGCAGAGCAACAAGTCGCGGGCCGTGGCCGAACATTTCGACTGGGTGCATTCCATCGAACGCCTGAAAATCGCCGAGCGCCTGGCGGCCCAGCGCCCGGCCGGCCTGCCCCCCCTGCAGGTCTGCGTTCAGGTCAATGTCTCCGGCGAAGCCAGCAAGAGCGGTTGCGCCCCCGACCAGGCGCTGGCCTTGTGTCAGGCTGTCGCCGCCCTGCCCGGCCTGCGCCTGCGCGGCTTGATGGCGATCCCCGAGCCGACCGATGTCCCGGCGGCGCAGCGCGCTGCGTTCCGTCGCGTTCGGGAGATTTACAACCACATCCGGGCGGCCGGTCTGCCGCTCGACACCCTGTCCATGGGCATGTCCCACGATCTTGAAGCAGCCGTGGCCGAGGGCGCGACCATCGTTCGCATCGGCACGGCGATTTTTGGTGAGAGAAATTAAGATGAAGATTGTTTTCCTGGGTGGCGGCAACATGGCCAACGCGCTGATCGGCGGCATGCTCAAGCAAGGCTTCGCAGCCAGCGACATCGAGGTCATTGACCCGGGCGCCGAAGCGCGCGCCAAACTGGCCGCCGCCTATGCGGTCAGCTGCCATGCCAGCGCCGAAACCGCCCCGGCCGCGCCGGACATCCTGGTGCTGGCCGTCAAGCCGCAGCAGATGAAGGAAGCCGTCGCCCCGCTCGTCGGCAAACTGGGCAACGCTGTGGTCATCAGCATCGCCGCCGGGCTCGACATGACGGCGCTGTCGCGCTGGCTCGGTGGCCATCGCCAGATCGTCCGCTGCATGCCGAACACGCCGGCCCTGATCGGCGCCGGCATCACCGGGCTGTGCGCCTTGCCGGAAGTGAGCGCTAACCAGCGCGCGGCTGCCGACCGCGTGTTGCGCGCTGTCGGCACCACCGTCTGGATCGAGGACGAAGCGAAGATCGATGGCGTCACCGCCATTTCGGGCAGTGGCCCGGCCTATGTTTTCCTGTTCATCGAAGCGCTGCAACAGGCCGCCGCCGACCTCGGCTTCACGCCGGAGCAAGGTCGCCTGCTGGCCATCGAAACCGTGCAGGGCGCTGCTGCGCTGGCTGCCCAGTCGAGCGAACCGGCGGCTATCCTGCGCGAACGCGTTACCTCCAAGGGCGGCACCACGGCCGCCGCGCTGGCCGTCATGGCCGAACGCGGCGTCAAGGACGGCATCGTCGCCGGCTGCATGGCGGCGGCGGCGCGCGGCCAGGAACTTGGCAAGATTCTCGGAGCCGACTGATGCAGGCCATCGTTTTTCTGCTCGACGCCATCGCCAGCTTTTTCTGCACGCTGTTCCTGCTGCGTTTCATGATGCAGGCAATGCGCGTTTCCTTTGCCGGGCAGATCGGCGATTTCGTCGTCAAGCTGACCAACTGGGCGGTCAAGCCGCTGCGCCGCGTCATCCCCGGCGCCGGCGGTTTCGACTGGGCCAGCCTGCTGGCGGCCCTGGCCTTGCAAATGATTTTCTCCGGCATCATCGTCGGCGCGGCATCTCGTTTCGGCGACGTCGGTGGCGCCAGCCTCGCCCCGATGATCCTGTGGCTGGCCCTGCGCAGCCTGCTGCGGCTGGCCGTGTACATCCTGATCGGCGCACTGATCCTGCAGGCCGTGTTGTCCTGGGTCAATCCCTACTCGCCGCTGGCGGCACCGGCCAATCAGTTCACCCGACCGCTGCTCGATCCGCTCCGCCGCATCATTCCGGCGATTTCCGGCATCGACCTGTCGCCCTTGGTCGCCATCTTGCTCCTGCAAGCGGCGCTGATGTTTCTATGACTGACTGGTTCCGCCAGGCCGCCGATGGCCGCATTACGCTGACCCTGCACATCCAGCCCGGCGCCAAGAAAACCGAGTTTGCCGGGCGGCATGGCGACGCACTCAAGATTCGGCTCGCCGCACCGCCGGTCGACGGCAAGGCCAACGAAGCGCTGATCAAGTTCATCGCCGACACGCTGAAACTGCCGAAATCGGCGGTCAACCTGAAAAGTGGCCAGACCTCGCGGCGCAAGGTGGTCGAAGTTCAGGGCGCGACCAGCGAAGCCGTCGCCGGCTTCGCGCACGCCTGAAAAAAGTGGCCGTTTTTTCCGGTTGACCGTGGAACGCGACCAACCGGCGCCCATCGCCTAAAAAACGACGCGTCCGCCAACCAGCGTGGATTTCACCTTGCCGGACATCATGTGGCCGGTCCAGGGCGAATTTTTGCCACGGCTCTTGAGTGCTTCCGGCGTCACTTGCCAGGTTGCTTCCGGGTCAAAGATGCAGATGTCGGCGGCCGCCCCGATCGACAACTGGCCGCTGGGCAGAGCAAGCACCGCAGCCGGCGCCGAGGTGATGCGGGCCAGCGCATCGGGCAGGCTGACGTCGGCTTCTTCCGCCCACTTGAGGGTGAGTGGCAAGAGCATTTCAAGCCCGGTCGCCCCCGGCTTGGCTTCGCCGAAGGGCAGCAACTTGTCGTCGGCGCCGACCGGCGTGTGGTCGGAGCAGATGGCGGCCAGCCCGGCCGCAGCCGCCGTCGACAGCGCCTGACGGTCGCTTTGCGCGCGCAGCGGCGGGCAGAAACGGGCGTGCGGGTTGAAGAAACCGATGTCGTTCTCGGTCAGCAGCAGGTGATGGACGCCGATGTCGAAAGTCACCGGCAGGCCTTCATGCTGCGCCCGCTGAACCAGGGCCACACCAGCCGCTGACGAGAGGCGGGTCAGATGGACGCGGCAGCCGGTGTCGCGCACGAGCTGGACGATGGTGCCGACGGCGATGGTTTCGGCGGCAACCGGGATGCCGGCCAGACCGAGACGGCTGGAGACCTCGCCCTCGTGGGCGATGCCGTTGCGCGCCAGCCAGTAATCCTGCGGCTGCAGCCAGACAGCGAAGCCGAAGGTGGCGGCGTATTCCATGGCGCGGAGCAGGGCTTCGGTATCAACGATGCTCCGGTTAGCCTGCGAGAAGGCGACACAACCGGCTTTCCTGAGCCCGGCCAGTTCGGCCAGATGCTCGCCCTTTAGGCCCAGCGTCAAGGCACCGAGCGGCAGGACGCGCGCCTTGCCGATTTCGGCACCGCGATGGACCAGACGATCGGCCAGTTCCGGCTCGTCGAGCGGCGGGTCGGCATCGGGCGGAACGACGACGGTGGTCACGCCGCCAGCGACGGCGGCGGCCAGTTCGGCCTCGATGGAATTGAGACGGGCGCCGAGGTCGATCAGGCCCGGACAGACAACGCAGCCAGCGGCGTCGATGGTTTTGTCGGCGACGAAGCCGGCCGGCGCATCGCCGAGGCCGGCGATCTTGCCGGCGGCGATGTAGAGGGCGGTATTGCTACGGTCAACGCCGTTTTGGGGGCAAATTACGCGGCCATTTTGAATAAGAATGTTCATCTCAATTCCCCGCAACGATGCTCATGACGGCCATGCGGACCGCGATGCCGAAGGTGACCTGGGGCAGGATGACGGCCTGCGATCCGTCGGCTACGGCCGAGTGGATTTCGACACCGCGGTTCATCGGCCCCGGGTGCATGACGATGGCGTCGGGCTTGGCGAGCGCCAGTTTTTGCGGCGTCAGGCCGTAGTGGCGGAAATATTCGCCGGCCGACGGGAGCAGCGCACCGTTCATCCGTTCGTTCTGCAGGCGCAGCATGATGACCACGTCGACGTCTTTCAAACCTTCATTCATGTCGTGAAAAACCTGCACGCCGAGTTTGTCGAGATGCTTCGGCAACAGGGTTTCCGGGCCGATGGCGCGAACTTCCGGAACGCCGAGCGTGGTCAGCGCGTGGATGTCGGAACGGGCGACGCGCGAGTGCAGGATGTCGCCGACGATGGCGACGCGCAGCTGCGTGAAATCCTGCTTGTAGTGGCGGATGGTGTACATATCGAGCAGGCCCTGCGTCGGGTGGGCGTGGCGGCCGTCGCCGGCATTGACGACGTGCACATCGTCACGGCCGATGCGCCGCAGGTGCTCGGCGATCAGATAGGGCGCGCCGCTTGAGGCATGGCGGACAACGAACAGGTTGGCATGCATGGCGCACAGGTTGTCGATGGTATCGAGCAGCGTCTCGCCCTTGCTGGCCGACGACTTGTTGATGTCGAGATTGATGACGTCGGCGCTCAAACGCTTGGCGGCGATCTCGAAGGTAGTGCGGGTCCGCGTCGAATTCTCGAAGAACAGGTTGAAGACGCTCTTGCCTCGGAGCAGCGGCACCTTCTTGACCTCGCGGGCCGAGACCTCCATGAAGGAGGCGGCATTGTCGAGAATCTGCGTCAGGATGCGCTGCGGCAGGCCCTCAATGGTTAGCAGATGAGTCAGTTCGCCGTCTTTGTTCAACTGCGGGTTAAGCATTTTCCATCCTCCACGCCAGTCGACCGTCGTCCTGCTTGGCGAGGACCAGATTCTGGTGATCATTGAGTTCCACGGTCCAGGCGCCGTAGGTTGCCGCGACCGGCAACTCGCGCCCGCCGCGGTCGGCCAGAACGGCCAGTTCGATCGAGGCCGGGCGGCCATAGTCGAATAGCTCGTTGATCGCCGCCCGCGTCGTGCGGCCGGTGTACAGCACGTCATCGACGAGGATCAGGTGACGGCCTTCGACATCAAACGGAATAACTGTCGGTTTGCACTGCGGATGCAGACCTTTTTCGGCGAAATCATCGCGATAGAAGGAAACGTCGATCAGGCCGATTTCCTCCGGCAAATCGAGCAGTTCGCGCAGACGCTCGGCGATCCAGGCGCCACCGCTGTAGATGCCAACCAGCGCCGGCTGGCGCGCTAGTTGGGGACGGATGAGGTCGGCCAGTTGGCGACACTGCGCCTCGGCGTCGGGTAAGACTTCAGGCTGGGGTGACATGGTGCGGGCTTTCAAACCAGGTTTCAAGGATGAGTTGGGCCGCCACGGCATCGAGCAGAGGCTTGGCGGATTTGCCGTGGCGACCGGTTTCGCGCAGGCGGGACTCGGCATCGACTGAGGTCAGGCGCTCGTCAGCAAAGCCGACCGGTAGGTTGTAGCGGCGCTTGAGGCGCTCGGCGAACTTGGTGGCCAGCCGGGTCATTTCATGTGGCGTGCCGTCGACGTGGCAGGGCAGGCCGACGACCAGTTGCACCGGCTGCCACTCGGCGATGAGCTTGGCGATGGCAGCGAAACGATCATCGTTCGATTCGGCGTGGATGGTGGTCAGCGGGTGGGCCGTGCCGAGCATCGTTTCGCCGGTGGCGACGCCGATGCGCTTTTCGCCAAAATCGAACGCGAGGACAGTGCCCATCAACGAGCTGACCGCCTCATGCGTGTCCGGCCACGTCGGAAAGCTGGGTGAAGCTGATCCCCAACTTTTGCATGGCCGCCGGCAGGCGCTCTTCCGGCGGCAGGTCGAAGAGGATGTCGGCCCTGGCCGGTACGGTCAGCCAGGAATTTTGCGTTAACTCGTTTTCAAGCTGCCCGGCATCCCAGCCGGAATAACCGAGGGTGACGATGATTTCGGCGGGCAGACCGTCACGCCCGACAGCGTTGAGCACGTCGCGCGAGCTGGTCAGGCCGACCTCGCTATTGACGGCCAGCGTCGACTGCCACTTGCCGATCGGGCGATGGAGGACGAAGCCGCGGTCCAACTGGACCGGGCCGCCGAAGTAGACGGGCAGGTCGGCGAGATTTTCGGCCGCCAGCTTGATGTCGATCTTGTCGAACAACCCGGCCAGATTCATGTCGATCGGACGATTGACAATGATCCCCAGCGCCCCGTTCTCATTGTGTTCGCAAATGTAGATCAGGGAATTCGAGAAATAGGGATCTTCCAGCGTCGGCATGGCGATGAGGAAGTTGTCGGTCAGGTTGACGTTGTCCATGACTGGAATTTTAATCGTCGGGAGGGTACAAACCAACCATGAAAAAAGAAAAAGCCCTGGTCTGGTTTCGCCGCGACCTGCGCGACCATGACCACGCTGCCCTGAGCGCAGCACTGGCCGCGGCGCCGGCGGTCTATTGCGCCTTTGTTTTCGACCGTGAGATTCTCGACGCCTTGCCGGCGCGGCGCGACCGCCGCGTTGATTTCATTCACGCCTCGCTGCTCGAACTCGACACTGCACTGCGCGCCAAAGGCGGCGGGCTGATCGTCCGCCAGGGCCGGGCTACCGAGGAAATTCCGGCGCTCGCCCGGCAACTCGGCGTGTCGGCGGTGTACGCCAACCGCGACTACGAACCGGCGGCCAAGCAGCGCGACGCCCAGGTCGCTGAAACCTTGCGGGCTGAAGGCATCACCTTCCATGCCTTGAAGGATCAGGCGATTTTCGATGGCAATGCGGTGCTGACCCAGGCCGGCAATCCATTCTCGGTGTTTACGCCGTACAAGAACGCCTGGTGCAAACGCCTGACGGCGGCGGACTGCGCCGAATGGCCGTGCCGGGGACAGCTCGCCGGAACAGCGTCGTGGGCCGGCGTACCGACGCTGGACGACATCGGCTTCGCGCCAACCGACCTCGGCGAACTGGGCATCCGCCCCGGCATGTCAGGCGCCCGCGCCTTGTGGGACGAGTTCCGCCAGGAACGCATCGAGCACTATGGGGCGCTGCGCGACTTCCCGGCGGTGAAGGGCGTTTCCTACCTGTCGGTGCATTTGCGCTTTGGCACCATCAGCATTCGCGAACTGGTGCGCCGCGCGCTGAATGCCAAGGACACGACCTGGCTTAACGAACTGATCTGGCGGGACTTTTATTTCATGATCCTCGACCACTTTCCGCACGTCGTTAACCGGGCTTTCAAACCGGCCTACGATGCCGTGCGCTGGGCCGACTGGCCGGCTGGCCTGACCGCTTGGAAGGAAGGCCGTACCGGCTATCCGCTGGTCGATGCGGCGATGCGCCAGCTCAATCACAGCGGCTGGATGCATAACCGGCTGCGCATGATCGTCGCTTCATTTCTGAGCAAGGATCTCGGCCTGGACTGGCGACTCGGCGAGCAATACTTTGCCGATCAGCTCAACGATTTCGATCTGTCGGCCAACAATGGCGGCTGGCAGTGGGCGGCCTCGACCGGCTGCGATGCGCAACCGTATTTCCGCATTTTCAACCCGGTAACGCAGTCCGAACGCTTCGACCCGGAGGGCAAGTTCATTCGCCGCTACGTGCCCGAACTGGCGAAAGTCGCCAGCAAATATATCCACGCGCCCTGGCAAATGGCGCGTAGCGAGCAGGAAGCAATGGGGGTGATCATCGGACGGGACTACCCGGCACCGATTGT
>NZ_JAVHPH010000470.1:1394-8171 GCF_036170495.1 Azonexus sp. | reverse complement strand
TGGGAAGCGATGGGCGACCTTTCCTACACGCGCTGGAACTCCCTTCAGTCGCTCAATGTGCTGAGAAGCAGTGACAGTCTGTTGTTGAGCAGCGAAACCTTTAGATACGAAAACGCCTGGCGTTTCGCCTGGGGTGCCGGCTACAAGGCGACCGATAAAGCCAAGCTGAAGTTCGGCATCGCCTTCGACCGTACGCCGGTTCGTGACGAATATCGCTCGCCGCGCGTCCCGGACAACAACCGTCTGTGGCTGTCGCTTGGTGGCCAGTGGAATGCGGGGGCCGTCGGAAAATTCGATCTCGGCTACACCTACCTTTATGTTATCGATCCGAGCATTTCGCAGGGGGCCCTGCAGGGCAAGTACGACGCCAGCGCCCATATCATTGGCGTGCAATATTCGGTGGGTTTCTAAGCTGTCGCGGCCGAGGCCAAATTGCCGGCGCTTGAACTGGGAAGCATGACGCTCGGGCTGCGCGAAGGCGTGATCGGCTTGATCGCGCTGGTCGCCGCCTACATGCTGTTCGTCTTGCTGCGCATGCTCCTGCCACACAATCGCCAGATGGTTAAAGAAAAAGCAGTTCCGTCGGTCATGCCGGGCGACGAAGCGGATGAGAGGCAGCCTGAGACTTCGGCTGATGCCGATGACAACTGGGCGCAGGCCTCGGCGGGCCTGGCCGGAGATACCTTGCGTAGCGGGCTTGAGCAGGAACTGGCCCAGATGCGTGACGAAGTCGATGCCATTCGCGGCGAGCTGGCTGCTTTGCGCCAGGACATGCAGCAAGAGCTGGCCCATCTGCGCGCCGGCCAGACCGTTTCGCCGATTTATGGCGACGCGATGCAGATGGCGGTTTCGGGATACGATCCGGCGGCAATCGCCGAACGGTGCGGCATTGCCCGCGCCGAGGCCGAACTGGTCGTGGCGCTGGCCAAAAGTCAGGAACGTTGAGGGTGGCAATGGCAGAAAAACCGGAAGTTCCCGAAAGCGAAGCAGAGGCCGGCGAGGTTCGCAGCAAACTGCTTGCCCGCCTGGCCGTGGCTGGCGTACTGGTGGCTGTTCTGCTCGGCGTGCTGGCCTTCTTCGATTACCTGGCCACGGCGCCGGACGAATCGGAAGAGCAGGTATTCACCCAGCCCGTGCCGGTTGCCCCGAAAAAAGAAACATCGCAGCCGGTGACCCCAGCCGAAAACCTGCCAGCGCCGCCGGAGCCTGAAAAGTCAGGGCCGGCCGAGCCACCGCCGCCACCGCAGGTCGAGGTGCATCCCGCGAGTGTGGTCGAGGCTAAGCCGGAGGCGGTTGTCGAAAATCGGCCAAAATTGCCGTCGACCGTAGCATCCAGCAAAAAGTCACCATCGCCGGTTGTCGTTCAGCCGCCGGTGCCGGAGGCGACCACGGCGCCATCCAATATCCTGCCGCCGCCACACGCCGCCGTTCCGGCGGAGCCTGCGCCGCCCAAACCGGCGCGCATCGTTGAAGCGCGTTCCGCGCCTTCTGTCATGCCGCCGGTCGTGTCTCGCCTGTTCTCTGGGTTCCTGTTGCAGGCCGGTGTGTTTTCGAGCGTCCAACGTGCCGAGGAGTTGCATGCCCGGCTAACCCTGAGCGGTGTTCCATCCACGCTGGAAACCCGCGTTCAGGTCGGGCCGTTCAAGACCAAGCGCGAGGCCGAGGCGGCGCAGGCGAAACTCAAGGAACTGGGCGTCGAGACCATCCTCGTGCCGCCCAGGGGCAAAAATTAGGCGCTCTCAAGGCATGCCCGGCAGGCGGGGCAAGCCGAGGCTGCGTCGGACATCGCGGTGCAACTGCAGAGGCGGCGGCAACGGCGCCGCCTGACGACGGGGTTCCTCATAACGGCGGTCATCGTAATAGCGGCCACCGCGATCATCGTAGTACCGGCCGCCACGGTCGTCGTAATGCCGATACCCGGAGTTGTAGTAAATCGTTCCGCTCGGTTGGCCATAGCCCGGATAGGTTTCGACATACGCCGGCGGTGGCCGGTGATAGCCCACCGGATAAGGTGCCACTGCGCAGGCACCCAGTCCGCCGATCAGTGCGGTAGCGAGGCCAAGGCGGAGAAGCTTTTGCGAGAGTTTCATGGGAAGTACATCCGGTGGTTGTGTAGGCAATTAACGCGGCGACCTCTCGTGTGGACTACGTGAGTGGCGGAATGGTTTGTAACAATTCGTTGGGCCTTCATTTCGCCTGTTCCGCCAGCCCCCGGCGAATCCGTTTGGCAAAAACGGTCATTTCCTTGGCCGCCTGAATGTCGCCCCTGGTTTCGGCGACAACGATGCCGCGTTCATAGGCAGCCAAGGCCGTGGCGTGGTTGCCAGCTTCGGCCAGGGCCTTGCCGAGGGCTTTCCAGGCGGCGGAATAGTTCGGGTCGCGGTCGACGGCGGCGCGGAATTGTTCGGCTGCCTTGGCCGGGTCGCCGGCCTTGAGATATTCGTTGCCGAGCGAGAAGCGGAGCAGGGCGCCGTCGCGCGGGCCGTCGAGCATTTTTTCCAGGGATTCGATACGTGGGTTCATGGGTAAAATAGGGTTTTGCAATCTGGATACAGGAAACTGACTCATGGCCAAGACCATCATTGCCACCCCGAATGCCCCGGCCGCCATCGGCACCTATTCGCAAGCCGTGCGCGTCGGCGACACCGTTTACATGTCTGGGCAGATCGGGCTCGATCCGGCCACCATGCAGATGGTAGACGGGATCGATGCGCAAATCGTTCGCGTTTTCGACAATCTGAAGGCCGTAGCCGAAGCCGCTGGCGGTTCGCTGGCCGATGTGGTCAAGCTCAACGTTTTCCTGACCGATCTGGCCAATTTTGCCAAGGTCAATGAAACGATGGCCAAGTACTTCAGCGAGCCGTTCCCGGCCCGGGCGGCCGTTGGTGTCAAGGAATTGCCGCGCGGCGCGCTGGTTGAGGCCGATGCCGTGATGTTCATCGGCTGATCTTCTCCCGATGACGACAGCGGGGGCGCCGGCCCCGGCTTCTCCGCCCATTCGCGCCGCCGAGGCGCTGCAGAAGAAGCTCGCCAAGATCGGCCTCCATAGCGAGGCCGATTTGCTGGTGCATCTGCCGCTGCGCTATGAGGACGAAACGCGCATCACGCCAGTCAATCGGAGTTTTGGCAACGAGTCGGTGCAGGTCGAGGTCGTCGTCCACAGCAACGAAATCCAGTTCCGGCCACGCCGGCAGATGATCGTGCGGGCGGCTGACGATAGCGGCGAGATCACGCTGCGCTTTTTCAGCTTTTATCCGAATCAACAGGCCGCGCTTAGCGAAGGCTCGCGCATCCGGGCGTTTGGCGAAGTGCGCGGCGGCTTCTTTGGTGCCGAGATGGTGCACCCGCGTTTTCGCAAGGTCCGTGATGACGAGCCGCTGCCGGCTGAATTAACGCCGATTTACCCGTCGACCGCGGGATTGGCCAATTCGGCGCTGCAAAAACTCATCGGCAAGGCGCTGGCGGTTGGCGATCTGTCTGAAACGCTGCCCGAAGAACTGCGCCAGCGTCTGAAATTGCCCGGGCTGGCGCGCAGCCTGCGGTTTTTGCACACGCCGCCACCCGGCACCGATCTCGACACACTGCATGCCCGCAATCACCCGGCCTGGCGGCGCGTCAAATTCGATGAAGTGCTGGCTCAGCAACTGTCGCTGCGCCGCGCCTATCTCGCCCGCCGCGAGCAGGGCGCGCCGGTGCTGGTGGCACGGGATGATCTCGGGGCGCGCCTGCTCGACAGCCTGCCCTTCGGTCTGACCGGCGCGCAATTGCGGGCGATGGCCGAAATCGCCGATGACCTGGCCCAGCCTTATCCGATGCAGCGCCTGCTGCAGGGTGATGTCGGCGCCGGCAAGACCATCGTTGCCGCGCTGGCGGCGTGTCAGGCCATTTCGGCCGGCTGGCAGGCGGCCTTCATGGCGCCGACTGAAATCCTCGCCGAGCAGCATTATCTGAAATTGAAGGACTGGCTGGAGCCGCTCGGTGTCAAGGTGGCATGGCTCTCCGGCAGCCTGAAAACCAAGGCCAAACGCGAGCAACTGGCGGCGACGGCGGCCGAGGCGCAGCTGGTCGTCGGCACGCACGCGCTGATCCAGGACGGCGTCGATTTCGCCCGGCTCGGGCTGGCGATTGTCGATGAGCAGCACCGCTTCGGCGTCGCCCAGCGCCTGGCCTTGCGCAAAAAGGGCGACAACCCGCACCAGTTGATGATGTCGGCGACGCCGATTCCGCGCACCTTGGCCATGAGCTATTACGCCGATCTCGATGTCACCGTGCTCGACGAGTTGCCACCCGGCCGGACGCCGATCAAGACGCGGCTGGTCGCCGACAACCGGCGTGACGACGTGGTTGGTTTCGTGAAAAAGGCGGTTGAGGAAGGCCGGCAGGCATACTGGGTTTGCCCGTTGATCGAAGAATCCGAGGCGCTGCAGTTGCAGACGGCGCAGGAAACCTATGATTTCCTTTTTGAGCAATTTTCCGGGTTGACCGTAGGATTGGTGCATGGCCGCCTGAAAGCCGACGAAAAGCAGGCCGTGATGGCCGCCTTCGCCGCCGGCGATATTGACGTGCTGGTGGCGACGACGGTCATCGAAGTCGGCGTCGATGTGCCCAATGCCAGCCTCATGGTCATCGAGCACGCCGAGCGTTTTGGCCTGTCGCAACTGCATCAGTTGCGCGGCCGGGTCGGGCGTGGCAAGTACGAATCGAGCTGTGTGCTGATCTACGCCGGGCCGCTCGGTGAGGTCGCCCGCCAGCGGCTGAAGATCATTTTCGAGAACACCGACGGCTTCGAGATTGCCCGCCAGGATCTGCAAATTCGCGGCCCCGGCGAATTCGTCGGGGCGCGGCAGAGCGGCGTGCCGCTGCTGCGCTACGCCGATCTGGAGATGGACGCCGATCTCGTCGCGATGGCGCGCGACGTGGCCGAGGAAATGCTGACCGAGCACCTCGAACTGGCCGAGCGCCACCTTAAACGCTGGCTAGGCTCGCGCGAAGAACTGCTTAAATCCTAGCCGCGCTTCCTGTTGGCCGAAGCGGTGACGCTGTCGCTCAAGGTCTTCAGCGCTGCCATTACCCGCGCTTCGCGCAGGTAAATCATGCCGGTCGGCACCTGGCTGAATTCATCGGGCACCGTTGCGATGACCAGATCGGCGGCGTGGCTCGATTGCTCGACAACGCGGCGCGGCATGAGCGTCCAGCCGAGGCCGACGGCGATGCAGCCGAGGATGCCTTCGAGCGTGCCGAATTCCATGGCGTCGGCTACCGCGTGGCCCTGGGCGCGTTGCCAGGCGACGGCGCGCGTGCGGTAGGCGCAGCCTTCGCGGAAGAGGATGAGCGGCAGCAGCACGGGCTCGGTGCCGGCGGCGTGCACCTGAACCAGTTCTTCGACGACCAGTTGATCGAATTGCAGGTCGGGGTGGATGACCGGGCCGGCGACGAAGGCGCAGTCGAGTTTGTGGTCGAGGATTTTGTCGGTCAGCCTGCTCGTGGTGTCCGTCGTGACCCGCAGTTCGAGGCCGGGGTGTTCGGCCCGCACGGCTTTGAGCGCGCTCGGCAGATGCAGGGCGGCGAAGGTTTCCATGGCCCCGATGCGGAGTTCGCCGGTGCTTTCGCCAACCTGCCGGATGGCGCTGGCCGTCTGCCGTTCGAGCATGAGCATGCGGTGTGCGTAATCGAGCAGCACCTTGCCCGACGGCGCGAGCTCAAGGCCGCGGCCCTTGCGGATGAACAGTTCGGCGCCGAGCTCTTCTTCCAGCCGCCGGATGCGCCCGGTGACGTTGGACTGGACGGTGTTGAGCTTGCGCGAGGCGGCGAGGATGCCGCCTTCTTCGACGACGGCCTGAAAGGTACGGAGGGCGACGAGTTCCATGTGTTATCTCAAAAAACGAATGGTTGTTTCTAAACAAATCATTTGAATTGATACTTTACCCTGTTTATCGTTCCGCCATCAATCACGAAAGGCTGCCCCATGAACTCGCAGAGAGAACGCCTCAAGGTGTTGAGCGCCGGGATTTTTAGCCTGCTGCTGACCTTTGGTGTCGCCCGTTTTTCCTACACGCCGCTGTTGCCGCTGATGCAGCAGCAGGCCGGACTCGGACTGGCCGAAGCCGGCTGGGTGGCGGCGCTCAACTACGCCGGCTACCTGTGTGGCGCGCTGGTTGCCTCGCTGATCAGCGATCTCGTGCTCAAGGACAAGCTCTACCGGATTGGCCTCGTGGTCGCCATCTTGAGCACCCTGATGATGGGCCTGACGGCTGATCCGCTGGTCTGGATGGCGTCGCGTTTCATCGCCGGCCTGTCCAGCGCGGCCGGCATGTTGCTCGGCACCGGGCTCATCCTCAACTGGCTGATTCGTCACAATCATCGGCCGGAACTGGGTATTCATTTCGGCGGCATCGGGCTGGGGATTTCCGGTTGCGCCGTGGCGGTCTGGCTGATGAGTGGCGCCTTCGACTGGCGTGAACAATGGTTTGCCTTTGCCGCCATCGGTTGTCTGCTCATTGTGCCGGCGCTGGCCTGGCTGCCGGCGCCGGATACCAGCGCCGTGACGAAAACCGGCGTGCCTATGCACGACAACCCGCCGAGCCCACTGTTCCTCGGCATCTTCATGGCGTCCTACTTCTGCGCCGGCTTCGGTTACGTGATCAGCGCCACCTTCATCGTCGCCATCGTCGATGGTTTGCCGGGTCTAGCCGGGCAGGGGGCGCTGGCTTTCCTGGCCATTGGCCTGGCGGCGACGCCGGCGGCCTTCAACTGGGACCTCATTGCCCGCACCACGGG
>NZ_JAVHPH010000470.1:0-1294 GCF_036170495.1 Azonexus sp. | reverse complement strand
TGAGCATCGCCGCCGGTGTCATGGCGGTCGGCGTCGTGCTCCTGGTTATACTGAAACGGGTCGAAAAACGGGACGCCGGCCTGGTGCTCTGCGGACAAAACTAAACGGAGATGACGATGTTCAAGGGAATTCTGATCGAAAAGGACGATGCTGGTTACCGGGCGTCCGTGCAGGATATTGAGGAAAGCCGGTTGCCCGAAGGCGACGTAACGGTGCGCGTCGATTACTCGTCGCTCAATTACAAGGACGGGCTGGCGATTACCGGCAAAGGGCCGGTCGTCCGCAAGTTCCCGATGGTGCCGGGCATCGACCTTGCCGGCACGGTCGACAGCAGCAGCCACGCTGAGGTCAAGGCCGGCGACCGCGTCGTGCTCAACGGCTGGGGCGTTGGCGAAACGCACTGGGGCGGGCTGGCCCAGAAGGCGCGGCTCAATGGCGACTGGCTGGTGCCGCTGCCGGCCGCGTTCACCGAGAAACAGGCCGTCGCCATCGGCACTGCCGGCTACACGGCGATGTTGTGCGTGCTGGCGCTGGAGCGGCAGGGCGTCAAGCCGGCCGACGGTGAAATCGTCGTCACCGGTGCGGCCGGCGGGGTGGGCAGCGTGGCGATTGCCGTGCTGGCCAGGCTCGGCTACACGGTGGTTGCCATCAGCGGCCGGCCGGCAGAAGCGGATTACCTCAAGCAACTCGGCGCCGCCGAAGTGCTCGACCGCAGCACCTTTTCCGCACCGGGCAAGCCGCTCGGCAAGGAGCGTTGGGCCGGAGCGGTCGATGTCGTCGGCTCGCATACGCTGGCCAACATCTGCGCCACGATGAAGTATCGCGGCGTCGTCACCGCCTGCGGGCTGGCCGGTGGCATGGATTTCCCGTCGTCGGTGGCGCCCTTCATCCTGCGCGGCGTGACCCTGGTCGGCATCGACAGCGTGATGTGCCCGCGACCCGAGCGGCTGGTTGCCTGGCGGCGGCTGGCCAGCGACCTCGATGTCGCCAAGCTCGGCCTGATCACCCATGAAGTCTCGCTGGCCGAGGCCATCCCGACGGCGGCGCAGCTCATGGATGGCAAGGTGCGCGGTCGCGTTGTCGTGGATGTGAATCGTTAAAAGGACCGGCTGATGCCTTACGTCAATATCAAGATCACCCGCGAAGGGGCGACGGCCGAGCAGAAGGCGCGCCTGATCGCCGGCGTGACCCAGCTGCTGGTCGATGTGCTGGGCAAGAACCCGAAAACCACGGTCGTCGTCATCGACGAGGTCGATACCGACAACTGGGGCGTCGGCGGCGAGTCGATCACCGT
>NZ_JAVHPH010000469.1:0-8204 GCF_036170495.1 Azonexus sp. | reverse complement strand
CGTAGTCGTGGCCGAAAGCGTATTCGTTGCGGACGATCAGGCCCTGTTTGGCGGCGGCGGCGCGGAAGGCGGCGCGCGAGGGGAGCATGCCGCCGGGGAAGATGTATTGCTGGATGAAATCGGTGCTGCGCCGGTATTCCGGGAAGATGTCGTCGCCGATGGTGATGCTCTGGACAACCGCCCTGCCCTCGCTCTTGAGCGCCTTGGCAACGGTCTTGAAGTAGGTCGGCCACCAGCGTTCGCCGACGGCTTCGAACATTTCGATGGACACGACGTGATCGAACTGCTCGTCGAGATCGCGGTAGTCCTGCAGACGCAGGTCGGCGCCCGGCACGCGTTTCTGCGCCCACTCAAGCTGGGCTGGCGACAGGGTCAGGCCGGTGGTGCGCAAGCCTTCCTGCACGGCCAGTTCGGCAAAGCCGCCCCAGCCACAGCCGATTTCGAGCACATTCTGGCCGGGCTGGGCTTTCAGGCAGTTGAGGATGCGGCGGTATTTGGCGTGCTGCGCCGTTTCGAGCGAACCATCGTCGGCTTCGCGATAGATCGCCGACGAATAGCTCATGCTGGGGTCGAGCCACAGCTTGTAGAAATCGTTGCCGAGGTCGTAGTGCGCCATGATGTTGCGCTTGCTGCCGCTGCGGCTGTTGCTGTTGAGCCAGTGGCGGACGCGGGCGGCAAGCAGGCTGGCCGGCGAGCCATAGACGGCCTTTTTGAGCTGTTGGCGATTGGCCGCCAGCAGTTTCAATAGCCCGGTGACGTCAGGCGAATCCCACTGACCGTCGAGGTAGGCTTCGGCCAGGCCGATGTCGCCGCGCGCCAGCACCTGGCTGAACATCGCTTCGTCATGGACCTGCATGGCGACGCCATGTTCGCCATCGCCAAACAGCGCACGGTCGCCACCCGGCAAACGGATTTCGAGCATTCCGCCCTGCACCTTTTCGAGCAGCTCAAAAACCAGGCGGGTGTCGCGGGCCAGCCGCTCGCTGCCGCGCAAAATCATCGTCGTCATTTCGGTAATTCCCGTAGAGGTTGAGGAACGTGGGCGCCGCGGAAGGGCACCCCTTTCAGCCACAGCTTCAAGGCTTGCCAGTGGATGCGGAAGATCACGCCGGCGGTGAGCAAGGGCATTTTCAGGAAGGCACCGAGCAGGGCCGAGACGGACCAGGCGCGCGGCTTGCCGGAGATGGAAGTGAGCAGCAATTCGCCGTCGGCGTCGTCGTAATCGATGCGGGCCAGCGGCACCGGGCGGTCGAGGTGGAAACGGAAGCGGTAGCCGCCGGCGATCTCGTTGAAGGGCGAGACGTGGAATGCCTTGGTCGCACGCAGTTCCTGACCATCGCGCAGGGGCGCGCCGTCAGGGTTGTGCAGCAGGTAGCGGTGATGGCCGCCGAAGGTGTTGTTGACCTCGGCGAGCACGGCAATCAGTGCGCCTTCGATGTTGCGACAGAACCAGAAGCTGACCGGATTGAAGACAAAGCCGAAGACGCGCGGGAAGCATTGCAGGGTGATCTCGCCGTCGTCGGGCAGGCCGTGTTGGCGCAGTTGGGCCTGTATCCACGGCAACAACGGGCTGCCATCGCGCGGCCCGTGGTCTTTCTGGCGAAAACTCAGCAGATTGCTACGGTCGACCGAAAAAATCGGGCAATTTGCCAATGTCAGGTCGCGCACCGGCAACTGGACATAGAAGACCGGATAGACGAAGGCATTGACCGCCGGCCGCAGGCGCCGGTGCATGACATGGCCGAGGAAGAGGCGTGGACGGTTCATGGCCGGCTCAGGCCGTTTCCAGTTCGGGCTTGATACAGGTCGGCGCGACCTGCCACGGCGCCACGACACCGAGACCATTGACGACGCGCAAGGCCGATTTCAGGCCATCTTCGTGGAAACCGTAGCTGCCCCAGGCGCCGGCCAGCCAGATGCCGTTTTCCCCCTGGACCTCGGCCAGGCGCTGCTGGGCGGCGATGGCCGGTGCGTCGAAAATCGGGTGGGCGTAGTTGAACTCGGCGAGCACCATGGCCGGGTCCGGCTCGCGAGGCGGGTTCAGCGTCACGATGACCGGCGTCTCGAAGGGCAGCGGTTGCAACTTGTTGATCAGGTAGGAGACGCCGACCGGCTGCTCATTTGCATTCACGCCGGGCTCACCGCTGCCGGCAAAATAATTCCATGCCGACCACAGCTTTTCGTCACGCGGCAGCAGGGCGCGGTCGGTGTGCAAGATCGCCCGGTTGGGCTGGTAACGGATGGCCGACAGCACGTCGCGCTGGCCGTCGGTCGCCGTAAAGCCGAGGATGGCCTGGGCCTGGTCGCTATGGCAGGCCATGACGACCTGATCGAAATGCTCGCTGCCGGCCGCATGCGTCACCTTGAGCGAGTCACCTTCGCGCGTCACCGCGCTGACCGGGCAGGCCAGGCGGATTTGGGCCGCGTTGGCGATCAGCCGATTGGCGATTTTGCGCACATAGGCGCGCCCGCCCCCAACCACCGTCCGCCACAGCGGCCGGTCGAAAACCTGCAGCAGACCATGGTTCTGGCAGAAGCGAATGAAGGTGGCCAGCGGCATGGCGCGCATCTGCCCGGTCGGGCAGGACCAGATGGCCGCCGCCATCGGCAGCAGATACCAGTCAGCAAAAGCGGGCGAGTAACCGCCATCCTCCAGGAATTCCTGGAGGCTGAGTTCGCTCTCCGGATACGCCGCCAACCACGCCGTGCTTTCCCGGTTGAAGCGCAGGATGTCGCTCAACATCGACCAGAACTGCGGGCGGAAGAAATTGCGCTTTTGCCCGAAAACCGTCGCCAGATTGCTCCCGGCCCATTCGAGATCAGGGTTTTCCAGGCTGACAGCGAAGGACATCTCGGTTTCGACGCTCTCGATACCGAGCAACGCGAACATCGCGATCAGGTTGGGATAAGTCTTGTCATTGAAAACAAGGAATCCCGTATCAACCGGATGCGTCTTGCCTTCCAGTGTCACGTCGACCGTATTGGTATGACCGCCCAGATAGTGCCCGGCCTCAAATAGGGTCACCGCGAAGTCATGGCTCAACAGCCAGGCGCTGGCCAGCCCCGAAATGCCGGCGCCAACAACCGCAATGCGTTTTTTGGATGTCATGCTCGGCCCCCTACTTGCCCAGGAATTCGTCGATCTGGTCGACCAGGTCGCGGTCATCCGGCCGGGTAAAGCTCGAATAGGCCACGACCTGCGTTGCATCGCGGTTGATCAGATACTTGTGAAAATTCCATTTCGGCCGGCTGCCTGTCACCTCGGCCAGCTTCAGATAAAAGGGATTGGCACCCTTGCCCTTGACCACGGTCTTGCCAACCATGGGAAACTCGACGCCGTAGGTCAGGCGGCAGAAGTCGGCAATTTCCTTCTCGCTGCCCGGCTCCTGCTCGCCGAAATCGTTGGACGGAAAGCCGAGAACGACCAACCCCTTGTCCTTCAAGCGCGCATAGAGTTTTTCCAGCCCTTCGTATTGCGAAGTGAAGCCGCAGTAACTGGCCGTATTGACGACAAGAATGACCTTGCCGGCGTACTGGCAAAGCGGCAGAGCCTGGCCATCCTGCAGGCGGGTAAAGTCGTGGCGGAGCAGTTGCGGACAGTCACCAGCGGCGATTGCCGGCATAACACTGAACGACAACAGACCGGCCATCACAACCCAACGTTTCACATTTAAGATCATGCCCCACTCCTTGCTTTTTTGTCCTAGACAAACACGATGTTTGTTCGTAAGATAACGACCAAATAATCGCTTGTCAACGGTTTGTCTAATATTTGTTCAGGACAAAATGAATACCGCCACTTTTAATATTGCCGCCGTCGAGCGCGATACCGGGCTCTCCAAGGACGTCCTGCGCATGTGGGAACGCCGCTACGGTTTCCCCGTGCCCAGCCGCGACAGCAATGGGGAGCGCTGCTATCCGGCCGAGCAGGTGGACCGCCTGCGCCAGATAAAACGCCTAATGGATCTCGGCCACCGGCCCGGCAAGCTGATCGCCACGCCGCCGGAGGAGCTGGGCGGGCTGGCCTCGCGCCGGTCAACATCGGCGACGGTCGATATGGCGGCCGACGATGGCGAGTTGAGCGAACTGCTCGCCCTGATCAAACAACACGATGCCGCCGCCTATCAGCAGGCCATGCAGCAGCGTTTGGCCCGGCAAGGTTTGCAGCGTTTTGTCCAGGACACAGTGGCGCCACTGACGCGGCAGGTCGGCGAAAAATGGGAAGACGGCAGCTTTGAGGTCTTTGAGGAGCATCTTTATACCGAGCTGACCAAGCGCCTCCTGCGCCAGGCCATTGCCACCCTGCCCGGCGGCCCGCGCGGCCCGCGCGTTTTATTCACCAGTGTCCCGGAGGAAGCGCACGTCCTCGGCCTGCTCATGGTCGAAGCCCTCTTCGCGCTGGAGGGCGCCGAGTGCATTCCGCTCGGGACGCAAATGCCGCTGCTCGAAATCGGCCGCGCCGCCGCAGCGCATCAGGCCGAGATCGTCGCCCTCTCCTTTTCCGGCGCCTTTCCGCAACGCCAGATTCCCGGTCTACTCCACCAGTTGCGGCTGATCCTGCCGGAGAAGACCGCGCTGTGGGTGGGTGGCAGCGGCGTCGCCCGCGTCCCCCGGAGCAGCGACGCAGAACTGATCACGACACTCGACGATGCGCTTGCGGCGCTGACTACCTGGCGACTGCAACACGCCTGAACGCAGCCCCGCAAAGCACTTCGGCGCCAGCGACTAGGCCGCTTCTTCCATCGGCACCAGGAAATCCTTGCTGATGCCGTTGCCAAGCAGATAAATGCGATCCATGAAATCGCTGAGCCATTCGTGCAGGCCGTGTTCGAGGATGTCCTCGATGCGGCCGTAACGCAGATGGGCGTGCAGCATCCCGGCCTGGCGCTGGGTTTCGCCGGAATGGCTGTTGGCGACCAGATCGATATTCTTGACGACACTGTTTAGACAGAACTGCAGCGAACGCGGCATGTCGTGGTTGAAGATGAGCAACTCGGCAACCCGCTCCGGCGTAATGACATCACGGTAAACCTTGCGATAGACCTCGAAGGCCGAGACGGAACGAAGCAGCGCGCCCCACTCGTAGAAATCGGTCGCCCCCTCGTCGCCCTGCGGACGCAACACGTGATATTTGACGTCGAGGATACGCGCCGTGTTGTCGGCCCGTTCGAGCAAGGTGCCGAGGCGAATGAAGTGGTAGGCCTCGTCCTGCAGCAGGGTGCCCAGCGTCGTGCCACGGGACAGCGAGGAACGCATCTTGACCCACTCGAAATAATCGCCGATACCGGCATTGAAGAGCTGGTCGAAGGTCTTTTCGCGCGCTTCCAGCCAGGTCGCGTTGAGCGTTTCCCACATTTCCGTGGTCAGCGTGCCGCGCACGGCATGGGCGTTTTCACGCGCCAGTCGCAGGCAGCTGTGGATCGACGCAAAGTTGTCCGGATCGCTGACCATGAATTTCAGGACATTTTCCCCGTTGACCGTGGAATACTTCTTGGCATAGGCCTCTTCGAGGCTATTCAGCGCAATGATGGCGGCCCAGCTCTGATTCACCGCATCAAGGGATTGCGGCACCAGCGACATTTGCCAGGTGACATCGAGCAGGCGGGCGAGGTTCTCGGCGCGCTCGATGTAGCGCGACATCCAGAACAGGTGATCGGCAGTTCGACTCAGCATGAATTAATCCTCCAGAACCCAGGTATCTTTGGTACCGCCGCCCTGCGACGAATTGACGACGAGCGACCCCTTGGTCAGCGCAACGCGGGTCAGGCCACCCGGCACCATGTCCACGCAGTCACCCGAGGACAGCACGAAGGGGCGCAGGTCGAGGTGGCGTGGCGCAATGCCCTCTTCGACAAAGGTCGGGCAGTTGGACAGGGCCAGCGTCGGCTGGGCGATGTAACCGTCCGGCTTGGCGATCAGCAACTGGCGGAAGTGCTCGATCTGCTCCGTGGTCGAGGCCGGGCCAACCAGCATGCCGTAACCGCCGGCGCCGTGAACTTCCTTGACGACCAGTTCGCCCAGATGATCGAGCACATACTTGAGCTCGTCCGGCTTGCGGCACAGGTAGGTCGGCACGTTATTCAGCGTCGGCTCCTCGCCGAGGTAAAAACGGATCATGTCCGGCACATACGGGTAGATCGACTTGTCATCGGCAACGCCGGTGCCGATCGCATTGGACAGCGTGACGTTGCCGGCCTGGATGGCCTTCAAGATGCCCGGCACGCCAAGCGACGAATCGGCGCGGAAAGCGAGCGGGTCCATGTAATCGTCGTCAAGGCGGCGGTAGATGACATCGACGCGCTGTGGCCCCTGCGTCGTGCGCATGTAGACCACCTCGTCCTTGACGAAGAGATCACGACCTTCAACCAGTTCCACACCCATCTGCTGAGCCAGGAAAGTGTGTTCGAAATAGGCGCTGTTGTAGGCCCCCGGGGTGAGCACGACGACGGTCGGGTTCGACACCCCTTTCGGTGCCACGGCGCGCAGCTTTTCGAGCAGCATGTCCGGGTAGTGCTGGACCGGCGCCACCTTGTGTTTGGCAAACAGCTCGGGGAACAGGCGCATCATCATCTTGCGGTCTTCGAGCATGTAAGAGACGCCGGACGGCACGCGCAGGTTGTCTTCGAGTACGTAGAACTCGCCCTCACCGGCGCGGACGATATCGACGCCAGCGATGTGCGCGTAGATATTGCCCGGCAAATCGACGCCCATCATTTCCGGGCGGAACTGTGCATTGTTGAGCACCTGCTCGGCCGGAATCTTGCCGGCCTTGAGAATTTCCTGATCGTGATAAACATCATGCAGGAACATGTTGAGCGCCTTGACGCGCTGGCGCAGCCCGGAGCGCAGGGATTTCCATTCGGCTGATGGGATGACGCGGGGAATGATGTCGAAGGGAATCAGGCGTTCCTTGCCGGCTTCCTCGCCATAGACGGCGAAGGTAATGCCGACCCGGTGAAAGGCCAGATCGGCCTCGGCCCGCTTGCGGGCGATACGCTCAGGCGGGGTTGCCTTGAGCCATGAATCGTAACCCTGGTAGTGAGCTCGGACGCCACCGTTGGCGTCCATCATTTCGTTGTAGAAATTCATATTGGACTCGTCGCTGAGGATGCTCTCAAGGCTGATTCAGCAGGTTCCATGCCACGGAACAAAATTGCACAAAATCAGTAGATTACAATTTCATGATACAAGGTCGCGCCCCAATTCAGTGCGGAGCAATTTCAATCTGGTGCAATCGGCATAGGGGGCAGCCGTTATTGACTGCGCCCCTGCCACACCCCCCGGCATGCGGGTCCGCGCCGGGCGGTTCGAGAAGTTGAGGTCATCAGAGTCGGGCCACGTTTCCAGTATTTGAGCTGAATCGCCCGCAACCGGTGTCGCATCCACTCATCCAGCGTTCGCCAGACTCTCGGCGTTTGCGACAATCGGAAGTAGGCTTTCCAGCCCAGCACACAGGGCCGCAGCTTTTCGACGACTTCCACCCCCGCCCGAGCGTCGGGTCAGTTGCCTGATCCGACGCTTGCAGCTCGCCAGCAGCTTGACCACTCGCTTCCGGCACCCACCCCGCTGGCGCGGGCATCTGACGCAAAGCTTCACGCATCGACATGGCGGAAGGCACTCCTTCTCGTTTGGCCCTTCGCCCCAAACTGGCAGCTACTATGGCCGTTGCTGACTCCTCGCTCCGGTTTCATCCGTCGCCCATTCAGGCATGAGGCGAGGTCTCCCCAAGTAAGAACCCACTCCACCTGTGCCGCCTCGCTGCGCTCGTGACGGCATCCGCTTCGCGGACCGCCCTACGGGCGTCCTTCGCCTTCGGCTTGTCACCGCACAACCGCCGAATCTACGCCACTTCGCCTTGATCACGAGAGCTTCGTGGTCCATTGCCCACTCGCCCTGCTCGGCAGCGCCTTCTATCCAGTTCTTCCCCCTCAAGGGGGGACCGAGGTGTCCATCCCCCGAGGGGACTTCCTGCGGGGCGTCGGTTCGCCGTTTATGCTCCACGCTTCCTCCCCACGTTCGGTCGCCCTCGCGCAGTTGCGCTTCACTTCGTTCGCGGTGATCAACTTACGGCAGGACTTCCACCTGCAGGAGTGCGCCCATGCTGGGCGGGGGCACAAGAAAAAAACCCACCGGATCGCTCCGGTGGGTTTCTGTACAACTGAAACGCCGCAGCGATCAGGCGCGTTCGAAGATCACCGCAATAC
>NZ_JAVHPH010000468.1:0-1595 GCF_036170495.1 Azonexus sp. | reverse complement strand
GGGCGGCCTGCACGTCATGATGATCGACCTCAAGGCGCCGATGAAAGAAGGCGACGTCGTGCCGATCACCCTGAGCTTCGACGACGGTAGCAGCAAGCAGGTCGATGCCAAGGTCGTCCGCCCGATGGCCGCACCGATGCCGGCGGCAATGGAACACAAACACTGATTTTGGCCATTTTTTCCGGTTGACCGTGGAAGTCTGCGGTCAGCCGGTCTGAGCGGCTCAGGTCTTGACCGGACGCTTCGACAGTTTGCGCTGCAGTGTCCGCCGGTGCATTTTCAGGGAGCGGGCCGTGGCCGAGACGTTGCCGTCGTTTTCGTTGAGGACGCGATGGATGTGTTCCCATTCGAGGCGGTCGACTGACAGCGGCTCGTCCGAGGCCGGAACATCAAAATCCGGGCTGTCGTCATCGTCGAGGGCCGAGAGGATGGCTTCGACTTCAACCGGCTTGGCGAGGTACTGGATGGCGCCCAGCTTGACCGCGTCGACGGCGGTGGCGATGCTGGCGTAGCCGGTCAGAACAACGATCCGGCAATTGGCATTGATGGCCAGCAGTTGGGGGATCAGGGCCAGGCCGGAAGTGCCGTTCAGGTTGAGGTCGAGAATGACCCGCCCGGCCTGCATTTCCCTGGCTGCGGCCAGCGCCGATGTTGCATCGAGTGCGCCGCGGGCCGGGTGGCCGCGCCGTTCCAGCGTACGGACGAGGATGGCGTTGAAGCTCGGGTCGTCGTCGATGATCAGCGTTGATTCGGTCATGTCTTTATCCGGGGGAGTTCGATGCGGGCGAGGGCGCCGCCTTCTTCGGGATTCAACAGCGTCAAGGTGCCGCCGAGCTGTTCGACGGCGCTGCGGGTCAGCAGCAAACCGACGCCGCTACCGCGTTCGTGCGCTGCAAAGCTGGCCTGGCCACCGAGTTCAAGAACCCGCTCGGGAAAGCCCGGGCCGTGGTCGCGGATGTCGATGCAGATGTTGGCGGTGCACCAGCTCAGGCGTATTTCGAGCGGGCTGGTCGTGGCGTTGGCGGCGTTGTTGAGCAGGTTGAGGACGGCTTGTTCGAGCCGTGGATCGGCGACGATTTCGGGCACCTCGCCATCGCTGGTGACGATCAGCCGGCTGCTCGCTTGTGGGCGGGCGGCATGCCAGTTCTGGCGAAGGTGGTCGAGCCAGCGGTTGGCGGCCTGTAGCGGGGAATTTTCCAGACGTTCGGCCCCGGCCCGGCGCGACAGGCCGGTGACGATTTCCTTGCAGACAGCAATCTGTTGCAGGAGCAGCTTGAGGTCGTCGCGAGCCGCTTCGCTCAGGGCCAGGTCGTTGGCCAGTTCGCCGGCGAGCAGGGCCATGGTGCCGAGTGGCGTGCCGAGTTCGTGGGCGGCGCCGGCGGCCAGTGTGCCCATGGCGACCACCCGTTCATCGCGCAGCCCCTGTTCGCGGGCAGTGGCCAGTTCGGCATCGCGTTGGCGAATGAGGCGGGTGGTGTGGACGATGATCCAGCCGATCATGACGGCCGAGACGACGAAGATCAGCCACATGCCGCCCAGATGCAGGCGCGTCGCCCGCGTTGCGTCGGGCATCGGCAAGGGCACGAAATAGACCA
>NZ_JAVHPH010000467.1:0-1599 GCF_036170495.1 Azonexus sp. | reverse complement strand
GCTGCTTTTCAGGGGGAACGCCGATACCGGTATCGCGGATCGAAAAGCGCAGATAAACGGAGTGCTCGGTCTGCTGATCAATGCTCACATTGAGCACAACCTCACCTTGCTCGGTAAATTTGATGGCATTACCAATCAGATTGATGATGACCTGACGCAGACGCGTTGGGTCACCAACGATGCGGGCCGGCACATCGGAGTGCACATCGGCCACCAATTCCAGGCCTTTCTTGTGAGCACTGAGGGCCACCACCCGAACGGCCTCGAGCACAGTATCCTGAATCGAAAAGGCCAGCGCTTCAAATTCCATCTTGCCGGCTTCGATTTTTGAAAAATCAAGAATGTCATTGACGATGGTCAGCAGCGCCTCGGCTGATGACTTAACTGTTTTCAGGTAATGCCGCTGCTCGGCATCAAGCTCCGTATCGAGCGCCAGTTCGGTCATGCCGATGATGCCGTTCATTGGCGTCCGGATTTCGTGGCTCATGTTGGCAAGAAAGGCACCGCGCGCCTTGTTGGCCGACTCGGCAGCCTCTTTGGCCGAAATCAACGCCGCTTCCGCCGCCTTGACTTCGCTGATGTCACGCTGCAACACCAACATGCGAACCGGTTGCCCCTCTGCCTCACGGGCCGCGATTGCACCGCGCAAAAGAAACCAGCGCCACTGGCCGTCACGCGCCTTAAAGCGACATTCGGCTTGAAAATAGGGTTCTTGCGTTTGCCGGTGAGCATCGATCCGCGCCTGCAACAGGCGGAGATCATCTGGATGCAGCATGCGCTGCCACTGGGCAATCGTGTTGTCGATGTCGCCTTCTGCGTACCCCAGCATCTGCTTCCACTGGCGTCCCGAATCAATGGTCCCGGACCGCAGATTCCAGTCAGCCAAGGCATCGCCAGACAATTTGGTATGCCAGGCGCTGAGATTGAGCCCGGCGTAGGCGCGATAGGCTGAATCAACGACCCCGACCAGTTTTTCCATGCCATCGGCCAGCGCATCCTGGCGCGCCGCCCTGGCCTGCTCGATCAACTGCCGGAATTGCGGCTCACCTTCGCCGCCAAAAATTTCCTGAAGTTGCCGATCCAGCAGGCGGGATTTCATCGGTGGCTAGCGCAGGCCGAGAACGTCCTGCATGTCAAAAAGGCCGTTCTCGCGCCCCGCCAGGAAACGCGCCGCACGCAGGCTGCCGAGGGCGTAGGGCATGCGGCTGCTGGCCTTGTGCGTCACCTCGACGCGCTCACCAAGACCGCAGAACATGACCGTGTGATCGCCCACAATGTCGCCGCCACGGACGGTGGCAAAGCCGATGGTCGATGGGTCGCGTTCGCCGGTAACGCCTTCACGTCCGTAGACCGCACATTCTTCGAGATCGCGACCCAGGGCGCTGGCAACCACTTCGCCCATGCGCAAGGCGGTCCCGGACGGCGCATCGACCTTCAGACGATGGTGCGCCTCGACGACTTCGATGTCGTAGCCTTGGTTCAGGATGCGCGCCGCCGTATCAAGCAACTTGAAAACGAGATTGACGCCAACCGCCATGTTGGGCGCAAAGACGACGGGAATATCCTTGGCGGCCGCCGCAATCACCGCCTTGCCGTCGG
>NZ_JAVHPH010000466.1:2931-8274 GCF_036170495.1 Azonexus sp. | reverse complement strand
CGCATGACGTCGTTGCCATCGGACCGCCGACGTTGGCGGTTGATTCGCTGTTCCGGGAGGGTTATTGCAAGCCGCGTGCCAGCGGGCCAGTGATTTGATTTTTAGACGTTTTTTCGGGTTGACCGTAACAATCGCGCACCAAGGCGGGGCAAGCAGTTCCAGCGCGGTGCAGATTCAACCTGACGACGCCCACCCAATGCTGCGCGGCGCGGTGCTGGCCGGGCGAACCGATGAAGGCCGACCGCGAGGTGCGGTGAGGCGAATCAACGATGCCAGAAGCTTTTTGTTGGCGCCGCTCAGTTGCCGCCCATGATCAGGCCGGTTGCTTCAACGGCAACGATGGCCTTGGCCTGGTTGAAATCCTCGGCATAACCGCTGGCGTAGAGCAGACAGGCCAGCTGATTGGCCAAGGGCTTGGGCAACGGCGACTGCTTGTCGAGAATGCGCCGTATCCATTTCGCCGTGCTCGGCGCATCGTTGGCTTCCGGCAGATTGGGCAAGGCGCGCAGGCTCTCGTGTTCGGCTTCGAACAGGGCATCGACGCCGCCGTCGTGAATGAATTCAAGACGTGGCCTGCGTTTCGGGTTGGCAAAGGGCTCGCCCTCAGTGCCGCGCAGGAGCAGCGCACGGTCGCCCCGGGCGAGCAGGATGTCGCGCATCAGATCGATAAATTCGGGATGCGTCGCCGGCGCCACCAACACGGCGTCGCCGGCGAAGGGGTTGATCAGCTTGACCAGGCTGTGCGCACTGTTGCGCACGCCGAGGCGGCTGCGCAGGCCAAGCAGGTTGTGGATGCCCGGACACAGGGCATGCAGCGGCAGGAAGGCGAGCCCCTTCTCTTCGAGCGCGATCTGGGCCTGGGTCGTCGAGGCGACGGGCATGACGCCGAGTTCGCGGAAAATATGCGCCGTCGTTACCCGGCCGAAGCCTTCGAGCAGGCCATGGACCACGACCGGTACGCCAAAACGTTGAAGCAGCAGGGCGAGCAGCGGCGTCAGGTTGGCTTCCTTGCGCGCCCCGTTGTAGGTTGGCAGGGCGACCGGCCGGACACGGCCGTGCGGCATGTCGAGACGGTGCGTGCGCTCCTCGGTGGCAGCCATGAACCCGAGCATTTCGTCGAGCGATTCACCCTTGACGCGCAGGCCAAGGATGATGGCGCCCATTTCAAGATCGGGCACGCCGCCATCGAGCATCGCCGCGTAAATCTGCTGCGCATCGTCGCGCCGCAGATCACGCGCGCCCTCGGCGCCGCGTCCGATCTCCCTAATGTATTGTCCGTAGCTCACTGTCGCCTCCGGTGGCAGTCAGGCTGCCGCAGCGATTCTGGCGGGGTGCTCGGCCACCATGCGCTTGACAGCGGGCAGACAGGAGCCGCAGAACGTTCCGCATTTCAGGTTTTTCTGGAGTTGCGACAAGTCAGCCCCGTTCTCCAGTTCCTGGTGAATCTGCACATCGCTGACATCAGCGCATTTGCAGACGATGTTGCGCGCCACCATGCTGACCGGCGGCTTGGCTGAAGGCGCCAGGGCAAAGCGAATCAGGCTGGCATCAAGTTCATCCTCCGCCATCGCCTGCCGCAGCCACGCCAGGGCCTGCGTCTCGCCGGCCAGCCGGACACCGAGCAGGCGGCCGTCGACGGCAACGGCTTTTTTGGCGATATGGCGCCGGGCATCGGCGTATACGATCGCCCCGTGATCCCCTGCCAAGCCGAAAATGGTGTCGATATCGTTGATGCTGCGTTCACCCAGCGGCCACGCCGAAGCCGCCCGGAAAACGACCAGCGGACTGGAACGACCGTAGAGGCCAACGCTGGCGTAGGCGAACGCAGGCAGCAGCCGACGCGCTGCCTGCAGCATGGCGAGCGCCGCACTGACATCGGCGCAGCGGCGAATCACCGCCAACGGATAACTTAGATCGGATTTCTCGATCTGTACCGCTGCGTGCTTGAGTTCGGGCTGCTGGGAATAGGGGTCGAGAGCGTCGCAGGCCAGCGCATTGGCCCCCGGCGTGCTCATGAACTGGCTGCCCCAGTGCATCGGCATCCAGGCCCGGCCCTTGGCCAGTCCGGGGCGCTCGGCGACACGGACGAGCATCTCGCCACGGCCGTTGCTCACCTTGGCCAAATCACCCGAGGCAAGACCACGATGCCGCATGTCGCACGGATGCATGGCCAGCAGCGGCTCATCTTCGAGGTTGAACAAGCGCGGCACGGTGCCGGTCCGGCTCATTCCGTGCCACTGGTCGCGCATGCGGCCGGAGAGCAGGCTGATCGGCAACTCGGGCGTCGTCAATTCGGCAGTAGGCTGATGTTCGATGGCGACAAAACGTGCCTTGCCGTCGGCTGTCGGGAAACGCCCGTCTTCGTAAAGGCGCAGCTTGCCGGCCCTGGCCCCCTCGGGATACGGCCATTGCTGCGGCCCCTGCGCTTCGAGCAAGGCGTAGGACAAGCCGGTGATGTCAAGATCGCGACCCCGCGTGCTTTCGCGGTGCTCGTTGAAAATGTCTTCGGGACAGGCGTAGGGGAACAGGCGAGCGGCGTCGGCATGGCCCAGCTTTTCACCCAGGCGGCGGGCGAAATCGACGACGATTTCCCAGTCGTGACGAGCCTCGCCAGGAGCCGGAATGGCTGACTGGATGCGCGTGATGCAGCGTTCGGAATTGGTCACCGTGCCGTGTTTTTCGGCCCAGCCACTGGCTGGCAAGAGCAAATCAGCGTAATCGGCGGTGTCGGTATTGCCGTAGGTTTCCTGCAGCACGACGTATTCAGCCGCTTGCAGCGCCTCACGCACAGCGCCCTGGTTAGGCAGTGACTGGGCCGGATTGGTACAGGCAATCCAGACAGCTTTGATTTCGCCGGTTTTGAGTGCCTTGAACAGGTTGACCGTGGACTTTCCGGGTTTTGCCGGCACATCGGGAATACCCCACAGGCGGGCGACTTCCGCGCGATGCTCGGGATTGGCCAGGTCGCGGTGGGCCGACAGGAGGTTGGACAAGCCGCCAACCTCGCGCCCGCCCATGGCATTCGGCTGCCCGGTCAGCGAGAACGGCCCGGCCCCCGGCTTGCCGATGTGCCCCGTGGCCAGATGCAGATGAATGATGCCGGCGTTGTTTTGCGTGCCGTGGGCAGACTGATTTAGGCCCTGGCAGTAGAGCGACAGCGCGGCATCGCTGGCGCCAAACCAGCGCGCCGCCTGAACGATGGCCTCGGCCGGAACACCGCAGAGGCTGGCGACTTTGTCCGGCGAGTAATTTTTGACAATCTCGGCCAGCGCTTCGAAACCGCTGGTATGCGCCTCGACATAGGCCTGATCGACCAACCCCTCGGCGATGAGCACATGCAGCATGCCGTTGAACAACGCGATGTCGCTGCCCGGCTTGATCGCCAGATGGAGGTCAGCGATCTCCGCGCTTTCCGTGCGGCGGGGGTCGGCGACGATCACTTTGAGATCAGGATTGGCCGCCTTGGCGTCTTCGATGTAGCGGAACACGATAGGGTGAGCGATGGCCGGATTGGCTCCGCAGATGAATATCACCTTGGCCTGCAGAATATCGGCATAGCTGCACGGCGGGGCATCGACGCCCAGTGTCTGCTTGTAGCCGGCAACGGCCGAAGACATGCAAAGGCGTGAATTGGTATCAACGTTATTGGTGCCGATCAAGCCCTTGGCCAGCTTGTTGAAGACGTAATAATCCTCGGTCAGCAACTGGCCGGATATGTAGAAGGCAACCGAATCCGGGCCATGTTGGCGAATGGTAGCCGCGAAACGTTCGGCGGCTTCATCGAGCGCGCTCGCCCAACCAACGCGCTTTCCGACCGCCCCCCGGCTTGCTCGCGTTTCGGGGAACAGCAGGCGATACGTTGGATTGACGGTCTGATTCAGCGTCGCACCTTTGGTGCACAAACGGCCGCGATTGGCCGGGTGGTCGGGGTCCCCGCTTAGTCCGGTGATCGCACCGTTCTCGGTTTCGATGAGTACGCCGCAGCCAACGCCGCAGTAGCAACAGGTTGATTTCACTTCAGTTCGCATGATTTTCCTTCCGGCTTGGCTCGAGCAACAGCTATGCCAAGTTTAAAAATCATGGACTTAGATGACAAAAGGGGAAATCCCGCTGCGGAATTTCCCCTTTTTAGTGCGTCGACCGTAGGCGGCGTCCCTATTTGATGCGCTGCAACCAGGGCCGCCCCGCTTCAGGGCGTGGTGGCTCGGGTGGCGGCTCTTCGGGCTCGACAGCAGCTTCGCCGGCATCGATGAATTCGCTAGTACCTTCATCCTCCGTGCCGTCAACTTCGAACGCCATTCCGGCGCCGTTTTCCCGCGCATAGATCGCGGAAACTCGGTCGACCGGCACCGACAGTTCGCGGGCAACACCGCCAAAACGGGCCTGAAAATCGATGAAATCGTTACCGATCAGCAATTTTTTGGTCGCATCCGGGCCGAGATTGAGCACGATCTGGCCATCACGGACAAATTCGCGCGGCACGCGGGTGCGCTCATCGACCTCGACCGCGATATGCGGCGTGAAACCGTTGTCGCAACACCACTCCCAGATAGCGCGCAGCAGGTAAGGCTTGGTTGATGGAAGTCCCATGCTTACTTGCGCATCGCCTTTTCGGACGGGGTCAGCGCGTCGATGAAACCCTGACGGCTGAAAATGCGTTCGGCGTACTTCATGAGCGGCGCGGCCGCCTTGCCCAGATCAATCCCGTAGTGGTCGAGACGCCAGAGCAGCGGAGCAATGGCCACGTCAAGCATGGAAAACTCATCGCCGAGCATGAACTTTTGCTTGTTGAAGATCGGCACGATCTCAGTCAGACGAGCCTTGATTTCCTGACGTGCCTTATCAGCCGTCTTGCCATTCTTCTCGATCACTTCCATAAACGAGAAGATTTCGCGTTCCATGCCGACCAGTAACTGGCGGGCCCGCGCACGCATGATCGGGTCGGCCGGCATCAGCTGCGGATGCGGGAAGCGCTCATCGATGTATTCGTTGATGATGTTCGGCTCGAACAAAACGAGATCGCGCTCAACCAGAACCGGCACGCGATTGTGCGGATTGATCGCCGCCATTTCTTCCGGCTTGTTGAACATGTCGACATCGATGACCTGAAAATCCATGCCCTTTTCGAACAGGACAATGCGGCAACGGTGACTAAAGGGGCAGGTGGTGCCCGAGTAGAGGTTCATCATTTGTGGTAACCCTCAAAATGAGATTCGGCATCGGGGGCCGGCCAGAGCCAAACCCGCGATGCCGTTAGCTGATCCAGGAGGGATCAGTGAATGTCTTTCCAGTATTCCTTCTTGAGCGCGTAGGCGACAACAAAGAGAACTGCCAGGAAGGCCA
>NZ_JAVHPH010000466.1:0-2831 GCF_036170495.1 Azonexus sp. | reverse complement strand
AAGAGCAAGGCGATAAGGAATTTTTTCATTTTTGTCATCCTCTCACTTGAACGTCACACGGTCGGGGACCGGCTTGAACTTATCCATCCGCGACCACCACGGCATAGCGAGGAAGAAACCGAAGTAGAATACTGAACAAACCTGCGATACCAGTTCCCCCATCGGCGACGGGGACAGCGTACCCAGATAACCCAGAATGAAGAAGCAGATCACGAAGATGGTCAGCAGCGTCTTGTAGATCGGGCCACGGTAACGGATCGACTTGACCGGGCTACGATCCAGCCACGGCAGGAAGGCAAAGATCACGACCGAAGCGCCCATGGCAACCACACCCCAGAACTTCGCATCGAGACCGAAGAGCGGATAGGTAACCGCACGCAAAATCGAATAGAACGGCGTGAAATACCAGACCGGCGCGATGTGCAGGGGGGTCTTCAAGGGGTCAGCCGGATAGAAGTTCGGCGTTTCCAGGAAGTAGCCACCACCTTCCGGTGCCCAGAACATCACTGCCGAGAAAACCATCAGGAAGACGACGACGCCGACAATGTCCTTGACCGTGTAGTAAGGATGGAACGGGATGCCGTCAAGCGGAATACCGTGTTCATCCTTGTTGGCCTTGATCTCGACACCATCCGGGTTGTTCGAACCCGTTTCGTGCAACGCCAAAACGTGAGCAGCCACCAGACCAATCAGAACGAGCGGGAAGGCAATCACGTGGAAGGAAAAGAAGCGATTAAGCGTGGCGTCGCCAACGACGAAGTCACCACGAATGATCAGCGACAGGTCGCCGCCGATGACGGGGATCGCCGAGAACAGATTGACAATAACCTGAGCGCCCCAATAAGACATCTGCCCCCATGGCAGCAGATAGCCGAAGAAGGCTTCACCCATCAGGCAAAGAAAGATGCCCACACCAAACAGCCAGGTCAGCTCACGCGGCTTGCGGTATGAACCGTAGAGAAGACCACGGAACATGTGCATATAAACCACGATGAAGAAGGCCGAAGCACCGGTGGAGTGCATGTAGCGAATCAGCCAGCCACCGGATACATCACGCATGATGTATTCAACTGAAGCAAATGCGATCGGCACGCCATTGGCGTTCAGCGCGGCATCCGGTTTGTAGTGCATAACCAGGAAGATGCCGGTAACGATCTGGATCACCAGAACCAGCAGCGCCAAAGAGCCAAAGAAATACCAGAAGTTGAAGTTCTTCGGGGCGTAGTACTCAGACAGGTGGCCCTTCCACATGGAAGTCGCCGGAAAACGGGCATCAACCCATTCCAAAGCGTTTCCGGCCAGCGAGCCATCGGATTTGTATTTTTCGAAATTGCCAGCAGCCATTTCTTATGCTCCCTTCTTGTCTTCGCCGATCAGGATACGGGTATCGGCGAGATACACGTGCGGCGGCACTTCGAGGTTGGTCGGGGCTGGCTTCGACTTGTAGACACGACCGGCAAAGTCGAAGGTAGAACCATGGCAGGGGCACAGGAAGCCCCCCAGCCACCCACCGGGCATTCCTTCTTCGGTGCCCGCCTTGAACTTCTGGGAGGGCGAACAACCGAGGTGCGTACAGATACCGACAACGACCATGATTTCCGGCTTGATCGAACGCGTATCGTTCTGGGCATAAGCTGGTTGCTGGTTTTTCTCGGACTTCGGATCTGCAACCGCATCAGCCAGTTTGGGCAGCGTCTCCATCATTTCCTTGGTGCGATTAATGATCCACACCGGCTTGCCGCGCCACTCGACAGTCATCATCTGACCCGGCTCGAGCTTGCTGATATCCACTTCGACCGGTGCGCCTGCAGCCTTGGCACGCTCGGATGGAAGCAAGCTGGATACGAACGGCACGAGTGCGGCCACCGCCCCCACCCCGCCTACGGCTGCGGTCGCAACGACCAAACGTCGCCGCCCGCAGTCCATTTTTCCTTGATTGCTCATTACGCTGACCCCTAACGGAATTAGATGGGATAAAAATTAAACGCTAAATTATACGTTATCGGATGGCCCGATAAAAGTCAGATATCACCCACCACAAGCCTTGCGCTCTCGAAATGCCTGGGCCAAGGTGCCACTATCGACATATTCGAGCTCACCACCCACTGGTACGCCACGGGCAATCCGGGTCACGCGAACACCTTTGCTACCGAGCATAGCCGTTATGTAATGGGCCGTCGCCTCTCCCTCGTTGGTATAGTTTGTCGCCAATACGACCTCCTGAACGACGCCGTCAAGGGCTCTAGCCACGAAACGATCCAGACCAATATCTTTGGGCCCAACCCCATCAAGGGGAGATATTTTGCCCATCAGTACGTAATAGAGCCCCTGATAACTCTGGGTCAGCTCCATCATATTCATGTCAACCGGTGTTTCGACAACGCACAACAAGCTTGCATCTCGCCGTGGCGATGCACAGCGTTCACATATCTCTGCCTCGGCAAACGTATTGCAGCGCTGACAATGCCGAATCGATTGCAACGCATGCTGTAGTGCATCCCCCAGATACTGAGCGCCCCTTCTGTCATGCTGCAACAAGTGATATGCCATGCGCTGCGCCGATTTTGGCCCGACACCGGGCAGGCAGCGCAACGCTTCTATCAGAGAATTAAGTCCGGACGGATTCACTAATCAAAAAGGAAGCTTGAACCCAGGCGGGAGGTTTAGACCCGAAGTAAAACCCGACATTTTGTCCTGACTTAGTGCTTCGCCTCGCCGAACAGCATCGTTCACGGCAGCGGCAATCAAATCTTCAAGCATTTCCCGGTCATCCATAACCGACGGATCAATGCTGACTCTACGTATTTCATGGGCTCCAGTCATCACAACCT
>NZ_JAVHPH010000465.1:0-1605 GCF_036170495.1 Azonexus sp. | reverse complement strand
GCAGATCGCGTCCTGCGGTCCACGCCGGGGCCAGGCCAAAAATGCGGATGCGGCCACTGCCATCGGCCAGCCAGTTGAGGTAGCGTGCGGCGCGCCGGGCCAACCAGCGGTAGAGCGCCGGCTTGCCGGCCACCCAGGCCCAGGCGGTGAGCGCCAGCCGCTCCGGCCACGGGCGCAGACCACGCTCGTTCTGTTCCTCGCGCAGGCGATGCATGAGCTTGGGCAGCGGAATGTCGACGGGGCAAACGGCGCTGCATTGGTTGCAGCCGGTGGAGGCGTGCGGCAGGTCGAGCGCATTTTCGATGCCGGTGAAGAGCGGCGTCAGCACCGAGCCCATCGGGCCAGGATAGACCCAGCCGTAGGCGTGGCCGCCGAGCGAGAAATAGACGGGACAGTGGTTCATGCAGGCGCCACAACGGATGCAGCGCAACATGTCTTGATAGGGCGAGCCGAGCAGATCGGCCCGGCCGTTGTCGACGAGGATGAAGACCGTTTTTTCCGGGCCGTCGTGGTCGCCGTCGCGCTGCGGGCCGGTGAGCAGCGAGACGTAATTCGAAATGGCCTGACCGGTGGCCGAGCGCGGCAGCAGGCGCATGAGGGTGGCAAAATCGTCCAGCGTCGGGACGATTTTTTCAATGCCGGTGATGACGATGTGAATCCGCGGCAGCGTCGTCACCATGCGGCCGTTGCCTTCGTTGGTAACAAGCGCCGCGCTGCCGGTTTCGGCAATCAGGAAATTGGCGCCCGAGATACCCATCTCGGCGCTCAGGAAATGCTCGCGTAAAACCGCACGGGCCTCTTGCGCCATGGCCGGAATGTCGGCTGAGGTGCGCGTTTCGGACGGCCGTCCGTGTTCTTTGGCGAACAGCGCTTCGACCTCGCCTATTGTTTTGTGCACGGCCGGCGCGATGATGTGCGACGGTGTTTCGCCGGCCAACTGCACGATGTATTCGCCGAGGTCCGTCTCGACCGGCCGAACGCCGGCCGCGGCCAGCGCTTCGTTGAGCTGCGCCTCTTCGGAAAGCATCGATTTCGACTTGACCGCCTTGGTCACGCCATGGCGGCGGGCGATGTCGACCACCAGCCGGCTTACTTCGCCACCATCGCGCGCCCACAGCACCTCGGCGCCGGTCGCCGTGGCCCGTTCCTCGAAAAGCTCAAGCCAGACATCAAGGTCGGCCAGTGTTCGATTTCGGATGTTTTTTGCGGTTGACCGTAGCTTTTCGAAATCGAGGCCATCCTCGGCCAGCGAAGCGATTCCCTTGGCCCGTTTGCCGACGAAAAGCGGCTTGGCCTTGTGCAGGGCGCGCTGCAGCATGACGTTCCGGACCTTTTCCCCGGCCCTGGCGTGGAAATGCATGGCTTGCGAACGCCCCGCCGCCATCAAGAACCCCCCCCGCCGGCGAGCACTTCGGCAATGTGCAGAACACGCGTCGTCTCGTCGCCCCGCCGGCGCAAACGGCCTTCGATATTGATCAGGCAACCGAGATCGCCACCGACCACCGCATCGGCGCCGGCGGCCGCAATCGCATCGCACTTGCGGTCGACGATCTGCGTCGACACCTCGCCAAACTGCACCGAGAAAGCCCCGCCAAAACCGCAGCA
>NZ_JAVHPH010000464.1:0-1605 GCF_036170495.1 Azonexus sp. | reverse complement strand
TTTTCGGTCAAGGTTTCCCGGCAATTCCCTATAATGCTCAAGAATTTTCGGAAGAGACGACCCTGTCATCACCCCAACAACTATCCAGTTTTCTTGAATCCGTCGAGCGCCGCGCCTTCAAACAGGCAATGTTCGCCGTTCACGACGAAGACGCAGCATTGGACATCGTCCAGGACTCAATGCTCAAACTGGCGGAAAAATACGGCGACCGACCAGACGAAGAGTACCCGATGCTCTTCCAGCGAATTTTGCAAAATACCATTCGCGACTTTTACCGCCGAAGCAAGGTTCGCTCGATGTGGACTACGCTGCTCTCTGCCTTTTCGCCGAATGACGACGAAGATTACGACCCGCTCGAAACGCTGGCCGCCGATGAAGACGATGCCGGCCCAAAAACACCGGAAAGCAAGTTACAGCAGGCCCAGACACTCAACCTGATTGACGAAGAAATAAAAAAACTACCCGCACGTCAACGTGAAGCCTTCCTCATGCGTTACTGGGAAGACATGGATGTCGCTGAAACTGCAGCAGTAATGGGTTGCTCGGAAGGCAGCGTCAAGACCCATTGCTCGCGAGCCACTCACGCGCTGGCCGCCGCCCTGTCGGCAAGAGGTATAAAACTATGAACGAAGAACGTTGCGCATTGCGAATTCGGCAAAGACTGAATATTGGCTTGAACGATATATCGCTTGCCGCATCGCGACGGCTGGAGGCGGCTCGCCATCAGGCATTAGCCCATCAAAAACAGGCCGAGCCACAAACGATAACGGCCAACGCCGCCACTTTGTCATTCCGGACGGGCGTCCACATCCCGCATATCAAACAAATTCTCGCGGTAATGGCCTTGCTGCTCGGTATGTGGATTTCTTTCTATTGGCATAGCGTCCAGTATGTCAATGAACTAGAAAATATCGATAGCGCGTTGCTTGCCGACGAGCTTCCTCCCGATGCTTTCCTGGATAACGACTTCTTCGAATGGTTAAAAGACGACTCATCAGAGGAATAATCCTCTGTTTTAGCTTGACTACTGTCGTTGCCGCCGAACCGCCAACATCGGCTATCTTAGGCACACCACCGCAACCCGGATGGATGCAGTTAACTCCCCAGCAAAAGGACATTCTCGCCCCACTCGCCAAAGGCTGGAATGGCATGGAGAATATCCGCAGAAAAAAATGGTTGGGTATTGCCGACCATTACCCGAGCATGAAGCCGGAAGAACAACAACGCATGCAGTATCGAATGCGCGAATGGGCCAACCTGACAGCAGAACAACGCGCCAAGGTGAGAAGTTCATACAGGGACTTCAATCAATTGCCTCCGGAACAGAAGCAAGCGGTCAAGCAAAAATGGGATGCCTATACGAATCTGACACCCGAACAGCAGCAGCGGCTCCGTGAAAACAGCAAATCGTCCAAGTTGCTGGCGCCGCCAACTGACTCCGCGAGCGCTCCGACAAACAGCATGGCGACCCCTCCCACAACCGCAGTCGGCAGATCAATTCAGCCGCCCGCATTAAAAACGACCGAATAATGTCAACTTCACTTCCCGGCATCAGGCGCCGCCTGGTCTGCATGCTGTACGAAAGCCTGGTCGTTTTCTCGATCC
>NZ_JAVHPH010000463.1:0-30447 GCF_036170495.1 Azonexus sp. | reverse complement strand
GGTAGGTATTGATGACATCGGTCTCGCAGTAATCGCGAATCTCGGCGCTCTTGCCGGCCTGCCAGGCCTCCCAGACCTTGCCACCATCCATCCCGAGCTTGCCGGGGAAGCCATAGAGCTTGGCCAGATCGTCGAGCGGCGCGTTGGCGCGGGCGTTGTAGAGGGCCAGTAGATCCATGAGATCGAGATGGCGCATGTGGTAGCGGCTGATGTAGTTGTTCCACTTGAAATCACGCGAATCGGCGTAGTCGCCGTCGCCGAGATCCCAGTAGCGCGGCGCCGCGACACCATGCAGCATGCCGCGGTAGTGCAGCACCGGCAGGTCAAAACCGCTGCCATTCCAGGAAACGATCTGCGGGGTAAATTTCTCGATGCCGTCGAAAAAGCGCTGGATGATCGCGCCTTCGTTGAGGTCAGGCTCGGACAACGACCAGACTTTCAGCCCCTCACCGGTGCGCAGCACGCAGGAAATGGTGACGATGCGCTGCAGGTGCAATTGCAGGAAGTCATTGCCGGTCTTGGCGCGCCGCTGCTGGAAGGCGAGCTCGGCGACCTCCTCGTCGGAAAGCTCGGCCGGCAGCTCGTTCAGGCGGCGCAGGCCGGCGACATCGGGAATCGTCTCGATGTCGAAAACGAGGACTGGTTTCATGCTGCGCTTCTCATGCCGGAAAGACGCCGGTCGACAGGTAGCGGTCGCCGCGGTCGCAGACGATGGTGACGATCACGGCATTTTCCAGTTCACGGGACAAGCGCAAGGCTACGGCCAGGGCGCCACCGGAGGAAATACCGGCAAAGATGCCCTCTTCCATCGCCAGCCGGCGCGTCATGGCTTCGGCATCGGCCTGGCTAACGCTTTCCACACGGTCAACCCGATTTTTATCGAAAATTTTAGGTAGGTAAGCTTCCGGCCATTTGCGGATGCCGGGAATCTGGCTGCCGTCTTCCGGCTGGCAACCGACGATCTGGATGGCCGGATTCTGCGTCTTGAGGAAAGCCGACGTCCCCATGATGGTGCCGGTCGTTCCCATGCTGGAAACGAAGTGGGTGATCTTGCCATCGGTGTCGCGCCAGATTTCCGGGCCGGTACCTTCGTAATGGGCCAGCGGATTATCCGTGTTACCAAACTGGTCGAGGATGATGCCCTTGCCTTCGTCACGCATTTTCTCGGCGACGTCGCGGCATAGCTCCATGCCGCCATCCTTGGGCGTCAGCACCAGTTCGGCGCCGTAGGCCCGCATGCTCTGGCGCCGTTCGATGCTCTGATTCTCGGGCATGACCAGAATCATCTTGTAACCCTTGATCGCCGCCGCCATGGCCAGCGCGATGCCGGTGTTGCCGGAGGTCGCCTCGATCAGCGTGTCACCGGGCTTGATGTCGCCGCGCGCTTCGGCGTGGACGATCATCGACAGCGCCGGGCGGTCTTTCACCGAACCGGCCGGGTTGTTGCCTTCGAGCTTGGCCAGAATGACGTTGTTGCGCTGGTCGTTGTCGGCGCCCGGGATGCGGACCAGACGAACCAGCGGCGTGTTTCCAACAAAATCCTGCAGGGTTTTATACATTTTTATGGAGCCACTCGATGTATTGGGAGACGCCCTCCTCGACCGTGGCCATCGGCGCAGCGTAGCCGGCGTTGCGCAGGCGCGTCAGATCGGCCTGGGTGAATGCCTGATACTTGCCTTTCAGCGCCTCGGGGAAGGCGACGTATTCGAGCAAGCCCTGTGCCCGAAGTTCGTCGAGTCCCAATGGCGCTTCGCTTTTTGCCTTGCGACAGCCGTTGACCGCAGCAACCGCGACATCATTAAAACTCTGCGCCCGACCGGAACCGAGGTTGAAGATGCCGGACTTTTCCGGGTGATCAAGGAAGTACAGATTGACCTTGGCGACGTCGCCGACGAAAACGAAATCACGCATTTGGCCGCCGTTCTCGTAGCCGTGCGAGCCCTCGAACAACTTGACCTTGCCGTCGGCCTTGAACTGGTTGTAGTTGTGGAAAGCCACCGATGCCATGCGCCCCTTGTGCGTTTCGCGCGGGCCATAAACATTGAAGTAGCGGAAACCAACGATCTGCGACGACGGATTCTGCGCCAGCTTCTGGCGAACGATCTGGTCGAACAGGAACTTCGAGTAGCCGTAAACGTTGAGCGGCCCTTCGTACTGCCGCTCTTCCTTGAAGATATTGCTGGCGCCATAGGTGGCGGCGCTGGAGGCGTAGAGGAACTGGACATCCTGATCCAGACACCAGTCGAGCAAGATCGAGGAGTAACGGAAGTTGTTTTCCATCATGTAACGACCGTCGGTTTCCATGGTGTCCGAACAGGCCCCCTCATGGAATATGGCCTCGATCTCGCCATCGAAATGGCCCGCCTGAATGCGCGCAATGAAATCGTTCTTGTCGATGTAATCGGCAATTTCGCAATCGATCAGGTTCTTGAACTTGTCGGCCTTGGTCAGGTTGTCGACCGCGATGATCTTCGTAACGCCGCGCTCGTTGAGCGCCTTGACGATATTGGAACCGATGAAGCCGGCAGCGCCGGTAACGACTGTGTACATGATTATTCCTTACAGGGCGGCGGCAAGTTCTTCACGGCTGACCACGGCAGTTCCAAGTTTGCCGACGACGATGCCGGCGGCAATGTTGGCGACACGAATGGCTTCGGCCCACTCGGCGCCGGCCGCGATCATGACGGCGAGCGTGGCGATCACCGTATCGCCAGCACCGGAAACATCGAATACTTCGCGCGCCAGGGCTGGCTGATGGTGGATATCATCGGCAAACAGGGTCATCCCCTCTTCGCTGCGGGTAACCAGCAAGGCTTCGAGGCCGAGTTCGCCGCGCAACTTGCGCGCCTTGGCAGCCAGTTCCTCGTCCGACGACCAGCGCCCGACAACCTCCTTCAACTCAGCGCGGTTCGGCGTAATCACGGTAGCGCCAGCATACTTGCCCCATTCGTCACCCTTGGGATCGACGAGGACCGGCTTATCGTGGGCGCGCGCGATGCGAATCATCTCGGCGATATGCCTCAACCCGCCCTTGCCGTAGTCGGAAAGGACCACCACATCGGACTGGGCGACCCGGGTTTCGAAATCGGCCAGCTTGGCCTGCAGCACTTCGTGCGACGGTGTCGTCTCGAAATCAATGCGCAGCAGTTGCTGCTGACGACCGATGACGCGCAACTTCACAGTGGTATCAATCTCACGGTCAACGTGCAAATTGGCATCAATTTGACCTTCTTCGAGCAGGCGGCCGAGGGTACGCCCTGCCTCGTCGTCACCGACCACCGACAGCAAGGCCGAAACAGCACCGAGCGAGGCCGCATTGCGGGCAACGTTGGCCGCCCCGCCGAGGCGTTCTTCCATCCGCCGAACCTTGACCACCGGCACCGGCGCTTCCGGCGAAATCCGGCTGACCTCGCCGAACCAGTAGCGGTCGAGCATGACATCGCCGACCACGAGAAGGCGAATCTGCGAAATTTTTTCCAGCATGCTAGGCATTGATCAGCGGCCGATGGCGAAATATTCGACGCCCGATGCCCGGACGAATTTCGGGTCGTACAGGTTGCGGCCGTCGAACACCACCGGGTTCTTCAAGCTTGCCTTGATGGCATCAAAGTCCGGACTGCGGAACTCTTTCCATTCGGTAACGATCAGCAGCGCCTCGGCATCAGTCAGCGCGCCCATCGGGCTCTCGGCATAGCTCAGACGCGGGTCATCACCGAAAATACGCTGCGTTTCATGCATGGCGACCGGATCGTAGGCCGTCACCGTGGCGCCGGCGGCGAACAAGTCGGCGATCAGTTCACGACTCGGCGCCTCGCGCATATCGTCGGTATTCGGCTTGAAAGCCAGACCCCACAGGGCGAAATGCTTGCCCTTGAGATCACCGAAACGCGCCTTCAGCTTGCGGGTCAGCACGTGCTTCTGGGCATCGTTGGCCGCCTCGACGGCAGTCAGCACCTTGAGGGTAACGTCGGCATCGTCCTTGGCCGTCGCGATGAGCGCCTTGACGTCCTTCGGGAAGCAGGAGCCGCCGTAGCCGCAACCGGGGTAAAGGAAGTGGTAGCCAATGCGCGGATCGGAGCCAATGCCCTGACGGACCATTTCAATATCGGCACCCAGCACTTCAGCCAAATTGGCCAGTTCGTTCATGAAGCTGATGCGCGTCGCCAGCATGGCGTTGGCGGCATACTTGGTCAGTTCAGCGCTCTTCACGTCGGTAATGATGACGCGCTCATGATTGCGCTGGAAGGGCGCGTAAAGGGCACGCATCAGATGGATGGCCTGCTCTTCTTCGGCGCCGACGACAATGCGATCCGGGCGCATGAAGTCTTCAACAGCCGCCCCTTCCTTGAGGAACTCGGGATTGGAGACGACGCTGTAGGGAATATCAACACCGCGCTTGGCCAGTTCGTCAGCAATCGCCGCCTTGACCTTGGCGCCGGTACCAACCGGCACGGTGCTCTTGTCGACGATGACCTTGTAGTCGGTCATCAGACGGCCGATGTTGCGCGCCGCACCGAGGACGTACTGGAGGTCAGCCGAACCATCTTCATCAGGCGGCGTTCCGACAGCAATGAACTGAATGGTGCCGTGCCGAACGGCTTTTTCGACATCGGTGGTGAAGTGCAGGCGGCCGGCGGCAACATTGCGGCGGACCATCTCCTGCAAACCGGGTTCAAAGATCGGAATGCCACCTTCTTCGAGAATGCGAATTTTCTCGGGATCGACGTCCAGACAGAGAACATCATTGCCCACTTCAGCCAGACAGGTGCCACTAACCAGACCGACATAGCCGGTGCCGACAACGGTGATTTTCATAAGGCTTCCTACAAGGATTGATCGAATTCTTCACTGCGGCGCGGCGGATAGGTTTCCCAGCCACCACAGGCCGGACAACGCCAATAGAACTGGCGGGCCTTGAAACCGCAATTATCGCATCGATAGCGCGACAGACGTTTCGTGTAGCCCTGGATAATCGTCCTCGCTAATTCGACATCCGGACGAACCTCCGGCGCCACCAGGGGCAAGCGTGCGCTCATCAGTTTTTCCAGGCCAAGCAAGGTCGGATTGCGCTGCAACTCGGCCCGCACCAGGCGATAGGCTGCATCGACACCTTCGCTTTCAAGAACCAGCTGATAGACCACCTCAAGCAGATCAAGCGAGGGATAACGTTCGAGATAACCGCTCAACAGCGCGATGCCTTCAGCCAGCCGTTCCAGCTTGCGATAGGCCTCAAGCAGTCGCTGAGCAACCAGCGCCAGATAAGCCGGATCTTGCTGCTCGATACGCTGCCAAGCCTCGATAGCAGCATTGACATCGCCCTCTTGCAACAACAAATCCCCCTGCAGGAGGCTGGACCGTACACACTTCCGATTCTCCCGGGTGGCAACGTCAAGATATTCGCGCGCCGAATCCGGCCGAGAACGCATGATTTCGCTGGCCGCCAACTCACAGTAGTACTCGGCAATGTCCCGATGCGAGGCGACATCCGGCAACTCACGAGCGATCTGAACAGCCTTCAGCCACTCCTTCTCGACTTGATAGATTTCCAGAAGATTGCGCTTGGCCTCCTCCTCAAAGTCGGTTCCCAACAATTTGTTGAATATCTCTTCAGCCCGATCGAGCAAGCCCGCTTTCAGATAATCCTGCCCAAGCTCAGACAGGGCCTGCAAACGCACCTTGTCGTCAAGATCAGGCAAGTCAATCAGGTTCTGGTGCATGCGGATGGCCCGCTCCGTTTCGCCGCGCCGACGAAACAGGTTACCGAGGGCAAAATGCAGCTCAACAGTCTGCGAATCGACCTTGGCCACTTCCAGAAAGGAATCGATCGCCTTGTCCGGCTGCTCATTGAGCAGAAAATTCAGCCCCTGAAAATAGGAACGGGGCAAGGCGCGTGACTCATGCACGACTTGTTGCATGTCGACGCGGGCAGCGATCCAGCCCAGAGCAAAAAAGGCCGGTATCAGCAGGAGCTGCCAGTATTCGAAAAATTCGTTCATGCGCGGGGCGGCACTTCCGGAGTAAGCGAAGCCGGCTTCCGCAGAGCCTCACGCTTCAGGCGCGATATTTCACGACGTTGCCGAAAAATGACGCCAAGCAGCGAGAGCGCGCCAAGTATCACGCCACCAATAAAAAACACCAGCAACGCGATCACCAAGGGCGTCTGCCAGACAGTTCCTGGTAGAAGGCGAAGGCTGGCCGGATCGGTGTTCTGGGTCGCAAAAACAACCAGAAAGACAAAAATAATGGCTCTTATGGCCCAGGTCAGTGCTGTCATGACATTCAATAAAAAAGGGCAGTGAAATCATTCACTGCCCTGAATCTACCACATTGGGCCAAGCCCGACGTCAGATCGCCTGATCGACCCTTTCGCGCAATTCCTTTCCAGCCTTGAAGTGGGGAACCCACTTGGCCGGGACGCCAACCTTTTCCCCTGACTTGGGGTTACGGCCAGTACGCGGTGGCCGATAGTTGAGCGCAAAGCTGCCGAATCCACGGATCTCGATACGATCCCCTCGCACAAGTGCTTCGGACATCGCATCGAGAATCATCTTGACCGCAAAATCAGCATCCTTCGCCACCAACTGCGGAAACCTCTCCGCCAGTCGGGCGATGAGCTCGGATTTGGTCATGCTTGCGTCCATCAGCCTTGCTGGTTGAGCTTGGCCTTCAGCAGGGCACCCAGGTTGGTCGTACCGGAAGCGGCGGCGGAAGACTCGGCAGAAAGTTTCTGCATGGCTTCGTGCTGTTCGGCATTGTCCTTGGCCTTGATGGAAAGGTTGATACCACGGGTCTTGCGATCCACGTTGATGATCATGGCTTCAACCGTATCGCCCACCTTGAGGTGTTGCGACAGGTCGTCGATACGATCACGCGAGAATTCGGAAGCACGCAGGTAACCTTCGTTCTCACCATCCAGCGTCAGCACGGCGCCGCGAGCGTCGACCGTCTTGACGGTGCAGTTCACGATGCTGTTCTTCTCGTGGGTAGCAATGAAGTTGGTGTACGGATCACCTTCCATCTGCTTGATACCGAGGGAGATACGCTCCTTCTCGACGTCGATGCCGAGGACCAGCGCCTCAACTTCGTCACCCTTCTTGAAGTTGCGGATGGCTTCTTCGCCGGTCGCAGACCAGGACAGGTCAGACAGGTGAACCAAACCATCGATACCGCCAGGCAGGCCGATGAAGATGCCGAAGTCGGTGATCGACTTGATGGCGCCCTTAACCTTGTCACCCTTCTTGTGGTTCATCGCGAAGTCGTCCCAAGGATTGGCTTGGCACTGCTTCATACCCAAGGAGATACGACGACGCTCTTCGTCGATTTCGAGAATCATGACTTCGACTTCGTCGCCGAGCTGGACAACCTTGGACGGATGAACGTTCTTGTTGGTCCAGTCCATTTCGGAAACGTGAACCAAACCTTCGATGCCTTGTTCGATTTCAACGAATGAACCGTAGTCGGTCAGGTTGGTGACCTTGCCGAACAGGCGGGTACCGGCCGGGTAACGGCGGGCAATGCCAACCCACGGATCATCGCCGAGTTGCTTCATACCCAGCGAGACGCGGTTCTTCTCGGCGTCGAACTTGAGGATCTTGGCGGTAACTTCGTCACCGACATTGAGCACTTCGCTCGGGTGACGGACACGGCGCCAGGCCAGGTCGGTAATGTGCAGCAGGCCATCGATACCGCCGAGGTCAACGAATGCGCCGTAGTCGGTGATGTTCTTGACGATACCCTTGACGGTGGTGCCTTCCTTGAGGTTCTCGAGGAGCTTTTCGCGATCTTTGTCAGCGGTGGCTTCGAGCACGGCACGGCGGGACATCACGACGTTGTTGCGCTTGCGGTCAAGCTTGATGACCTTGAACTCCATCGTCTTGCCTTCGTACGGCGTGGTGTCCTTGACCGGACGCATGTCGACGAGGGAGCCCGGCAGGAAGGCGCGGACACCGTTGGACATGACGGTCAGACCGCCCTTGACCTTGCCGGTGATGGTGCCGGTAACCAGAGAGTTGTTGTTCAGGGCTTCTTCCAGGAAGTTCCAGGCGGCGATGCGCTTGGCGCGATCGCGGGACAGGCGCGTGGCGCCGTAGCCGTCTTCCAGCATTTCGATAGCCACTTGGACGAAATCGCCCACCTTGACTTCGAGTTCGCCCTGATCATTCAGGAATTCTTCGAGCGGAACATAGGATTCCGATTTCAGGCCGGCATTGACCACAACGAAATTGTGATCGATGAGCACCACTTCTGCAGTGATGACTTCGCCTTGACGCATTTCCTGGCGAGCCAGGGATTCTTCAAATAGTTGAGCAAAAGATTCCATTGACGGAGAGAGCTTTCATGCTGCCGCGAATCGTGAAATCCACAGCGGGTTAGGGTTTAAAACAAATTACCGGCCACCTGGCCGGCAACACCTTACTGCAACACTTCCTTGCTCCAGACCAGCACCTGATTCACCGCCTGTTCGATGGTGAGACGCGTGGTGTCGAGCAGCTTGGCATCGGCCTCTTGTCGGAGTGGTGCAACGCTGCGCTGCGAATCGCGCTCGTCGCGTTGCTTCAAGTCCGACAGAAGGTCCGCGAGATTAGCAGAGAATCCTTTTTCGATCAACTGCTTATAACGACGTTCAGCGCGCGCTTCAGGGCTTGCTGTCAGGAACACTTTGAGCACTGCACGAGGGAAGACGACCGAGCCCATATCACGCCCGTCACCAATCAGACCGGGTGCCTTGTTGAAGGTCCGTTGACGAAAAAGCAGCGCCTCCCGAACAGCAGGCAGGGCCGCGACTTTCGAGGCACCTACCGAGATTTCTTCGGTGCGGATGGCATCACCGACAAGCTCACCATTGAGGTAGATATCGCTCCCGGAAAATTCCACATCCAGTTCCGCGGCAATGGCCGCCACTGCAACCTCGTCCGCCCAATCGACAACAGCTTGTTGAGCGGCCAGAGCGGTCAACCGGTATAGGGCACCGGAATCGAGATAGGCATAGCCGAGCGCTGCCGCCACACTAGCCGCTACCGTTCCCTTGCCTGAAGCTGAGGGACCATCAATGGCGATGACCGGGGCCGCCTTGGTAACCGCCGCGAAGCGTTCAAAATAATCCGGGAACGTTTTGGCCACGCACTTCGGATCATTGATGCGCAACGGCGTACCGAAAGCGGCCAGGGAGAAACACATCGCCATGCGATGGTCGTCGTAAGTATCAATGGCGGCCGGTTTGAGGTTAGCCGGGGTGACGCAGATGAAGTCCTCGCCCTCTTCGACCAGGGCACCCAATTTCCGCAATTCAGTCGCCATCGCCGCAATGCGGTCGGTTTCCTTGACCCGCCAACTGGCGATGTTACGCAGCGTGGTCGAGCCCTTGGCGAACAGCGCGGTCGTCGCCAGCGTCATCGCCGCATCAGGAATGTGGTTGCAATCGAGGTCGACCGCAACCAAACCTGATTTTGGTGCCCGTGCTTCCATCCAGTTCGACCCCATCTCGATTTCAGCACCCATTTTAGCCAGCGCCTCGGCAAACTTGACATCGCCCTGAATCGAATCACGGCCTACTCCCTCAACCCTCACCGGCCCGCCACCGATGGCGCCCAGAGCGAGAAAATACGAGGCCGACGAAGCGTCACCTTCAACATAAATCGTCCCCGGCGAAACATATCGAGTGCCCGCAGGCACGGTAAACCGCTGCCATCCATCACGCTGAACCTGAACACCAAAACGCGCCATGGTCGCCAGCGTAATCTCGATATAAGGCTTGGAAATCAGCTCGCCAACCACGTCGACCGTAGCATTCTGACCAGTAAGGGGAAGGGCCATCAACAAACCGGTCAAAAACTGGCTTGAGACGTCACCACGCACCTTGACCGAACTCCCCAGAACGATGTTCGCCGGCTTCACATGCAGCGGGGGATAGCCTTCATTTCCAAGATAAGTCACATCAGCGCCCAGCTGGCGCAGGCCATCAACCAAATCGCCGATCGGGCGCTCATGCATACGAGCCACGCCCTTCAGTACAAAATCGCCACCAGACAACGCCAAGGCAGCCGTAAGCGGACGAAAGGCGGTACCGGCATTTCCCAGAAACAACTCAGCCTGCGCAACATGAAACTTCCCGGCGCAGCCCTTGATCAACCAGTTTTCGCCACCCAGATGGTTGATACCGACCCCCAGGACTTTCAGCGCATCGAGCATGCGTTCGGTATCGTCCGAAGCGAGCAGATCACGGACCTCAGTCTCGCCTTCGGCCAGTGCTGCTAGTAGGAGCACGCGGTTAGAGATACTTTTTGAACCTGGCAAACGGACAGCACCATCTGCCAAGATGAATTGAGGCAAATCAATATATCCCATGGTCCATCCTAAAACGGGAAAAAGAAGTAAAGTTATATCACCCCCGGCAAAGCCGGGGGCCTATCACTGGGGCGCCTCAAAGGCGCTGGTAATTCAGGAGCCGCCCAAGGCGGCTCCACCCCTAATTTCATCTGGTCGTAGCGTTCATCTTCATCTTCCTGATTACGGATGTAGGCTCTCACCACCGCCTCGTCCAACCCGACCGTCGAAACAAAATAGCCCCGCGCCCAAAACACTTCACCCGTAAAGTTTCGGGCTCGCCCTCCAAAATTTCTCGCTATCGCAATCGCGCTTTTGCCCTTGAGAAAACCGACCACATTCGACACCGCAAACTTTGGTGGAATGCTGATGCAGATATGCACATGGTCACCCATCAGATGCCCCTCAACAATCTGCGATTCCTTTTGCTTCGCCAACTCGCGAAATATCTCTCCAAGGTGCGGACGCAGCGCGCCGAATATCCGTTTCTTCCGCTTCTTCGGTATGAACACCACGTGATACTTACAGTCCCAACGACTGTAACTCAGGCTCTGATAATCTTGCATCGTGAATCTCCTTCTCTTGGTCGAGACAGAAGACTCACAACGACCGACGTATAGGTCAAACCTGGGTGAGTCCCCCGGCAGAGCCGGGGAATTACCTCAATGATTTAATCAGCCGGTAATCAGAACAATGAATACAAACAAAAATTCGTTACTCGCAGACCATCCCTCTTGCAACGAATTTCTAACCTATCCTCTTCAGCAGTCAAGACCCGACTCTCGCCCGTTTGACCTCGATCCAGCTATCACTAATAAAGACGGCAATCCCCCCCAACAACAACCCACCTATCATCCCAAGAACCAACAACAGTGTTTTCTTGGGGGATGTAGGCTTAAACAGCACAAACGTTGCTTCGATGGCTTGGGTTTTTTGGGTAGCCGGCGCAATCTGCATCAGTTCCATAGTTGTCAATTGCTGTCGTAAACCAAAAACCTCGGACTGCTTCTGAATTTTCTGGGAAACCAAAAGGGAGACCGGCGAGAACTGAGCATCCTTAGAGGTAGTGACGTTAGAGATATGTGAGAGTTCACTCAATTCTTGTTCAACAGTCTTGAGCTTTTCTTTGGTCAAAGCAACGTCTGACTTGAGCTTTTCTTTCAGTGGCGTCCCCAAATCCTCATGCCGCTGCGCTAGTTGCTGGACAAGAACATCATTCAATTTCTTGGCCGATTCCATTGTGTTGCCAATAGTCTTCAATTCGATCAAAGCCGTTCCCTTGATGAGTCTGGGCTTGACAAAATCACGTCCAACGCCATCGCCCTGGCTGATTCGTTCAACTAGTTTTTCAACTCTGGCCTCAGTCGCTGCCTCGAGAAGAAATGCTGGGGAATTAAAGCGCTCCAGCGTGGTTGTCACCGCCTCTATCTCCTTGCCGGCAATCAAGCCGATTTGAAGAGTCGACACCGCCTCATATTTTGGCGCAATCAACATAATCGCGACCCAAGCAACCATCGCGCCGAGAACCGTACCTCCGACCACCAGACGCCAACCAACCCGAAGTTTCTCCAAAAAATCAAAGAGATTGATTTCATCCTCGGCTTGCATCATTTTATTTCCGTTCATTTAAAACCCTAAGCATCAATGTACAGCAGTACTTTGGTTAGCTAACCTAGCCAACTCCCACCACATCAATTCAGCATCCTGGCCAGGCTCATACTCCCGAACCATCACTCCCAGCAGGCTCAACACTTTTTCAAAATCAAATGCCCGACACGCCTTGTCCAACTCGGCAAACTGGTCAGTCAAGACACTCCAGGGCAACTCATGCTCGTAAGCGCGCATAATCAGCGGGTGAGCGGTTCCCTCTACATTCTCGCCAATCAACAATTCCTCATACAACTTCTCGCCAGGGCGGAGACCGACAATCTCAACTGCTATATCGCCATCGGGGTGCGATTCGTCGCGAATTTCAAGTCCACTCAAATGAACCATCCGACGAGCAAGGTCAATGATTTTTATGGGTTTACCCATGTCCAAAACAAAAACCTCGCCGCCGAACCCCATTGAACCAGCCTGAATCACCAATTGGGCTGCCTCAGGAATAGTCATGAAATACCGAGTGATATCTGGATGCGTTAGCGTAATTGGCCCCCCGGCTGCAATCTGCTTACGAAATAACGGCACCACAGAACCAGAAGATCCCAGCACATTTCCGAAACGAACCATGCAGAAGCGCGTCCCACATCCTCTGCGTGCAAGTGCCTGCAATACCAATTCGGCTAGTCGCTTGCTTGCCCCCATTACACTGGTAGGTCGGACAGCCTTATCAGTCGAAATTAGAACGAACGTCTCAACTCCGGCTGCGATTGCAGCCTCAGCCATGCGCCGGGTACCGATAGCGTTATTGCGAATTCCCTCGATTGGATTATGCTCGACGAGAGGCACATGCTTGTAGGCTGCAGCGTGATATACCGTCTGTACGCCGAAGCATTGCATTGCCAATTCAACTCGATGCTGATGCATCACAGACCCCAGCAAAGGAATTACCTCAACCTTCACATTAAGCCCCGAACACATGTGGAGCAACTCTTGCTCGATGGAATACAGAGCAAATTCAGAAAGATCCATCACTATCAATCGCAGCGGATGTAGAAGCAGAATCTGCCGGCAAAGCTCGGAGCCTATAGACCCACCGGCCCCTGAAACCAGAACCACTTTGCCTGTAACGCAGCGCCCAAGCAATTGTGGTTCTGGAGCTACAGTTTCACGCCCCAACAAGTCCTCGATTTCCACCTCTCGAGCGGCGTCCACTGCAACATGGCCATCGACAATATCTATTAACCCCGGGATCAGCTTCACCTTGCAACGCAAGACCTCAAGTTGGTGAATGATCTCTGCTCGGCGCCCCCTACTCGCGGAAGGAATTGCCAAGAATAATTCGTCGAATTCATGAGCCGCCAACATTGCCGGCAAATCCATTGGTGCATGAATACACAATCCTACAATCTCCGTTTTTTGCACCGAAATATCGTCGTCAAAAAACATCACGGGTATATATTCCCGACTACTCCGTAATGCGTATGCTAACTGCGCCCCCGCGCGACCAGCTCCGAAAATGGCAACTCTCACAGGCATCATATTGGCTCGTTCCGATCGCAGAAGATAACTACGCACCAGAAATCGCGTCGCCCCAACGTAACCAATAGCCAGTACCCAGTAGATACCCAATACGCTACGGGATAAGCCTGGGGTATGCGTCAAAGCCGCTACAGCAGCCAACAGCAATACAGAGAAAGTAACCCCACCAGCAACCACAAACACCACACGATCTTCCATGAACCTGATGACGGCACGATACAAGCCAAGCCGAATAAATACTGGTATCGCCAGCAGGGGTGCTACCCCGATCTGCCAGCCGTAAATCGCCAATTCAGGGTTCCAAGTGTCAAATCGAAGAACAAGCGCCGACCAGAAGGCGAGCGATAGCAATACAAAATCCGCGAATATGGCAATCACCTGTTTTTTTCTACGCGAAAACATCAATAAAACTTTCAGCATTTATTTACCGCCTCTCTGAGCACCGAGCTATGGTTTCAGGCTCCCTCGATTTTCATCTGCCGCGGAGCGCGCGTTTACGCTGGTGCCAACTATGATCAACCAACGAATCAGTGAGATACCCCATCACGACGAAGAACCTTGACAAAGGTCAGCCATAAAACGCGAAGATCAAGCCACAGCGAACACCGTTGAAGGTACTCGACATCAAGCTTCACCTTTTCCGGAATCGGCAATTCATCGCGTCCATTTACCTGAGCCCAACCTGTTAAACCCGGCACTAATTGATGCACCCCACATTCCGTGCGTAAGGCGATCAAATCATCCTGATTGAACAGCGCCGGCCGCGGTCCGACAAAACTCATGTGACCCACCAAAATACTCCACAACTGGGGCAATTCATCGAGACTGGATTTGCGCAGGAAGGAACCAATTGGCGTTAGGTAGACCTTGGGATCGTTCAGTAAATGCGTCGCAACGGCAGGCGTCCCGACCCGCATGCTCCGAAACTTTGGCATCCGGAAGATCGTGTTGTTGCGACCAACTCTATCGGACCAGTACAAAACCGGCCCAGAAGACGTCAACCGAACCAACAAAGCCACCAGGACAATTGGTGCAGCAAGCACAATTGCAGCCCCTATACCCATCAATAAATCAAATAAACGCTTCAGCATTTCGTTTCCTGACCAGTAATTTCGGGCTTTTTTCGCCGTCGACCGCAACAATTCATTTCCGCATGCCCTCGTTCGCCAGCCAGTGCTCCGCAGTCCGCCGCAACCCCTCGTCAACACTTATGGTTGGCTGCCACCCCAGCAACTCGCTCGTCTTCGATATGTCGACCTGTAAAGAGCCGCAGAGGCGCTGCGCGATCTCCGCTTTACCCAGCATCGACGCACCCAGTGTCAGTAATTGCTGCGGTACAGAAATCAGGCGAGCTGGCTTACCCAACGCCCGCCCCATACGGGCGAGCAACTCGGTGGTCGACAAATCTTCACCATCGGATACCAGAAATACCTGATTTGCCGCAGCCGAGTGATCGATGCAAGTCACAATCAGATCGACCAGATTGTCGATCCCAACGAGACTTCGTCTATTTCCGAATGCACCGAAAGGCAACGGAATGCCCCGCGCCAGCCAGCGCATCATTGCCAGGAAATTTGCCTTGACCCCTGGTCCGTAAACCAGCGGCGGGCGGATGATAACCACCTCCATCCCTGTCCGGTATGCGAGCTCGTGCAATCCCCTTTCGGCTTCGTATTTGGAGACTCCATAAGGATCTGCTGGCGCAGGTAGCTGGTCAGGCATAAATGGCTGTCCCGCCGGAGTGTGTTCGCCATTGACCTTTATCGAACTAAGAAAGATAAACCGACGCACCCCCGCTTCTGCGGCCTGCTTAGCCAAGCGCAACGTACCATCAACGTTTACCATTCTGAACTCAGCCAGTGGATCGACAGACTCGTCATTCATGACATGCACACGCGCTGCGCAATGGATGACAACGGAAACGCCCTTCAAAGCTCCTATCCAATCCTGATTCGGTGACAACGATACCTGCACAACATCAACGCCTGCCGGAAGGCCGGCCGCATCGGTGTCTCGCAATGCCGCCCGGACAACAGGACCACGTTTTTCCAGCAACGCCCACACTGCTCTGCCGACAAAACCTGACGCGCCAGTCAAGAGGATCATCGAACTTCCTTCAAAGTCGTCAGCAGAGTCTCTTTCAATTTGCGAGCCAAAAGCCGCGGCTCGAAATTTCTTTCGTAATATGCACGACCATTCTTCCCCATACCTTTGCGAATTTCCGGCGACGCATTTCTCAACTGCCGTATTGCATCAGCCAGCCCGTTGGCATCTTCAGCAGGAGACGCCACACCGGCATTTGCCTCGATAACAACTCGCGCCCCCTCTCCGTCAAGTGATGCAATGATCGGCCTTCCTGCTGCCAGATAGGCCTGCACCTTGCTTGGTACGGTCTGACTCATGATAGGACTCCGCACCAGACTGACCAGAAGCGCTGAGGCATGAGACATGATTGATGGCATGGCCGATAGCGGAAAACGACCAGGCAACCGAACATTAGTCATCTTTCGTCGAGACACTTCCAATTGCAACCAATCGCTACGGCTGCCGCTGCCAACCAAGATCACCCTGATGTCCTTTTCCCCATGGAGAATCTCGGCAGCGTCGAGAATCGTTTCAAGTGCCTGCACACTCCCCAAGTTACCTGCGAATACAATATTGAACCCTGACTCGAAAACCAAGGGGCAACTTTCTGCTACTACTGAATTGGAAAACGCAAAATCACCAGGATTCGGGTGGTAACAAACCGGCGTATTGCCCGCCATTTTCCGAACCGGCTCAACGAAAGCCTGGGACTGTACCAATAGCATGTCGTTCTTTCGGTAGATCCATCGAACCGTAGTGGCGACAGCGGCGAGCAATTTCTGGTTACGGACAAAACCCGTTGCACTCAAGCTCTCCGGCCACAAATCCTGAACCCATGTGATCAAGGGAGCATTTTTCAGCCTGGCCAACCAGATTGCGGGAATAGCCTGCAGAATGGGCGACGGAGCAAAAACCAGAACCGAGTCAATCGAACGCCCACGTAGCAACCAAGGACCGAAAACTGCAGCGAAAGAAACAAACGACAAATAGTTCAATGCGAGACGCAAAGAAGAGCCTTGACCTCTAGGGAAAAGGGGTACGCGAAGAATCTGGACGCCATCATGCTGCTCCCCACCAACAGCCCACCAGGAATATCCCTTCAAAGTCGAACCCGAGGGGTAATTAGGCTGACCGGTCAAAACCAGCACGTCACACCCTTCATCCCGGAGCGCGTGCACTACCTCCGTAATACGAAAAGTCTCCGGCCAGTAATATTGAGACAACACAAGAACCCGCATTCTCAGAAATCCGCCCTACGCCGTTTCCGTCTTGTGCCATACCTTCCGATTAACAAAATCGGTATAGCTCTGAATGATGCGAAGCACCTTCTCCGAAACATTATCCGGCGTGTAGTCATTGACCATTCGTAGCGCCCGGCGCTCTCCTCGCGGCTGATATTCCAGAATAGCCAAGCCCTGCATGACCCGGTCAACGCTCAACCCAACCATCATAACGGCTGCCTCCTCAAAACCCTCTGGCCGCTCATGAACCTCGCGCAGATTTAGTGCCGGGAAATTTAGAATGGACGATTCTTCCGTAATAGTTCCGCTGTCCGACAACACACAGCGTGCCTCCGTCTGCAGTTTGATGTAATCAAGAAAGCCGAAAGGCTTCAGGAACTGAACTAGCGGATGAGCCTCCAGGTTCATAGTTTCCAACCGCTTGCGTGTACGCGGATGGGTCGAAACGATAACTGGTTCCTGGTATTTTTCCGCCAAGGTATTCAGGATATAGAACAGCTTTCCGAGGTTTTCCGGGGAGTCGACATTTTCTTCACGGTGCGAACTCACAACGAAATAGCGATGCTTATTCAAGGCCAGGCGACTTAAAACGTCAGACGCCTCAATGCCCGGCCCGTAATGTTCGATGACTTCCCGCATCGGGCTGCCAGTCTTGATCACCTGATCCGCCGGCAACCCCTCGCGCAACAGGTATTCACGGGCAATTTCGCTATAGGTCAGGTTGATATCTGAGGTGTGGTCGACGATCCTGCGATTGATTTCCTCCGGTACGCGGAAATCGAAGCAACGATTCCCCGCCTCCATGTGGAAAATAGGAATCTTTCGCCGCTTGGCCGCAATCGCAGCCAGGCAACTATTGGTGTCACCCAGCAACAACAACGCTTCCGGTTGATATTTCTGTAGCGCCTTGTCGGCGGCCATAATTACTTGCCCAATAGTATCGGCCGCCGTCGCCCCGGCCGCCTCCAGAAACATATCCGGCTTGGGTATCCCCAGGTCGCTGAAAAAGACCTCATTTAACTCATAATCATAGTTCTGCCCAGTATGGACGATCACATGCTCACAATGCTGCTCCAGCTTCGCCATGACACGAGAGAGACGAATAATCTCGGGGCGAGTGCCCACGATCGTCATCACTTTAAGCTTACGCATTGACGACCTCGCGAATGATGTCCAACTTCATCAGAGTCCGCTTTACCCCCTCGACATCGAGACGTTCCGTGTTGTGTGAGGTGTAATCATCGAGCGCCGAAACCTCCGTTTCGCCTTCGACAAAATATTTGTTGTAATTGAGATCCCTGGAATCTGCCGGCACCCGGTAATAACCGCCCAAATCTTCAGCTCGCGCCATTTCTTCGCGAGAAAGAAGCGACTCATAGAGTTTCTCACCATGGCGTGTGCCAATAGTCTTGATTTCATTACACCGGCCAAGCAACTCCTTCATTGCCTGAGCCAGGTCACCTACCGTGGACGCTGGCGCCTTCTGAACAAAAATATCTCCTGGGCGAGCGTTCTCAAAAGCATATAGAACGAGATCCACTGACTCCTCAAGCGTCATCAAAAAACGGGTCATGCTCGGATCGGTGATCGTCAGTGGCTTATCCGACTGAAGTTGATCCAGGAACAACGGAATAACTGAACCTCGGGAAGCCATCACATTGCCATAGCGTGTAGCGGAAAGAACCGTCTTGCTGGGATCGCAAAGCCGCGACTTTGCCACCATCAATTTCTCCATCATTGCCTTGGAAATACCCATAGCGTTGATCGGGTAAACAGCCTTGTCTGTGCTGAGCACGACACAGCGCTTGACCTCGTTGGCAATCGCAGCACGCATCACGTTCTCAGCACCCAGCACATTGGTGCGAACCGCTTCCATAGGGTAGAACTCGCATGACGGAACCTGCTTCAATGCTGCTGCATGGAAAACATAGTCAACCCCGCGCAGCGCATCGTGGATGGTGTCGTAGTTCCGTACATCACCGATGTAGAACTTTAGCTTGTCGCTATTCAGCGCGATACGCATATCCTCTTGCTTCTTTTCATCACGGCTGAAAATCCGGATTTCAGAAATATCGGTATACAGGAAGCGCTCGAGAACCGCGTTGCCAAATGAGCCAGTGCCCCCGGTAATCAATAAAGTCTTGTTCTTGAACATAATTGCCCTTTCAAAAATTGATCTAGCCAAATTCATTCATGGATTTAACCAATTCAGCCCAAGGCTTTGGCTGGAATCCGGTAATTGAACGAAAGCGCGAAGAATCCAGCGAACGATCGATTACAAAATTCTCGTCGGCTTCGATATCGATAGTTTTTCCATAGGCGTTCGCTACCAGCCGCAACAGGTCATACTTATTGATCGGGTCAGCGGAAACATGATAGAGCCCTCGCAATTGGGGATGCGGCAGGACGTGATCCCGGATTAACCGGGCAATTTCCACAGTCGGCAAGCCGGAAAATATCGCTTTTCTGAACCCTTTCACCGAGCCGCTTTGCGAGAGAAACCAACCCACCAGACTTCGCGCACCTTCAAGTTCGTGACCAATGATCGACGTCCTTAGCGTGATCGCGTTTGGATAGTCAACCTCGCCAAGGAATTTGCTGCGCCCGTATAGGTCCTTCGCATCCGAAAGATCAGCCTCGGTATACATCCCCTTGGAACCGGAAAATACACAATCCGTGCTCATATGAACAAAACGCGCGCCAGCAACACTACATAGACGAGCCAAGCGATGTGGTAGCAAGGAATTAATTGGAATCGCTGCCAACGGGTCGTCAGCATCGGCGAGTTGCTTGACCAATCCAATACAGTTAATAACCACATCGGGTTTTGTATCCCCGACAACACGCATCAAGTTATCAATATTCTCGACATCGACGCCACTAACAAGAGCGGATTGCAAAGGCTCAGGGAAGAGCCTCCTGGAACGCTCGCTCCGCACCGTACCCATGGCGTCGAAGTCACCATTTTCCGAAAACAAGCGAAATGTCGCATTCCCCAGCATACCGGATGCACCTAAGACCAGTACCCTCATGTTTTGAACCACTCCCTCTGATACCGCTAGTTTTTAATATCGACAAAATCAGGACGCTGCTGATTTTGCCCAAGCATCCATTGGTAGGCCTGAAGCGCAGAGCGGCCTATCTGATCCCACGAATACTTCTCTTTAACCAATTGAATGCCGCGCAACCCCATTTCACTTAACTCTTCGCGAGATGTATTCATGGCAGCAACCAAAGCCTGGGCGACACCCTCGACACCTGGTTGAACCCACCAACCGCAGCGCCATGACTTGATATCCTCCCAAGGGGCGCCAGTTGTCGTAATGACAGGAACACCGCGCGCGAGCGCTTCGGCCACCGCAATCCCAAAATTCTCTGAGTAAGTGGGCAAGACAAACACATCGGCTTCGGCAAAAATGGCCTCTTTTCGATCCCCTGTTACCAGACCAGTGAACTCAAAGTCGCCCCCTAAGCCAAGAGTATCGATCTGTGCACGAATTTCTTGGAGATGACCATCCTCATCCGCCCCGGCAATAACAATTCGCCACCCCGGCTGTCGAACCAACGCCCATGCTGTAATCAGGTCAGGCAAACCTTTTATTGGGTGAATTCTCGACAAGAACAGCAATTTACGCTCATCAGTTTGCGAACGAGTAATCGCGGAAGGTAAATCAACCCCATTGGCAATGACCGCAACGGGCGTCCTTATTTCTAACAGCCGAATACTTTCAAGCTCTTGTCTTGCGGTAGCAACCATCATGGATGCCGTGGAAAAAACACGTTTCTGATATAAGGTTAAGGCTAGTCTCTTTTTCAATCCGCGATGTTGTAGCGCCCACGGCTCCAGGCATCCATGCGGAGAAACCACCACCGGGATGTTTCTGTCTCGCGCCAGATAGCTAGCTACCGCAAGGATTGGCGTCCACGTGCCATGAATATGAACGACATCGAAGCAGTTCTCTTCGAGGTATCGTTTTAAAGCCTTAACACGAGACATAAACCCTATCCCACCACCTCCATCAAGCCTAACCGCTCCGGAAGCGTCATCCACCCCCATCTCTTCCTTGCTACGGTCAACGACATAAAGTGAAACATTTGCACCAGCCAGTGCAAGCGCTTGAGCATAGCGTAATGCTGCAAGTCCAAGCCCCCCAAAATCCGTTGCTATACTTTGTACGAGGTGAAGCTGCTGCATATCGGTTTATTAATTTCAGTTAAAAACATAGCGAAGTGGCTATACCAGGCGCAGGGAAAAATAATTATAAAACAGGCAACCACTCTTAACGCACAAATTCTATTGTCCAACCCGGACTCCCCAAGCCTGATGTTTTTTGCCACCACCTGAACGCGAGAAGGTAAATTTTTTTCGCCCGACAATTAGAGCATAAACGCAACACAAAAAGAATCCCACGGCGGTCTCTCCACTTTGAAATATTTGGTTATTCGCTGGAATATAATAAAATAAAATAAAAAGAAAATAGCCAATAATAATACTGATTGGATGCGGCGCCACCAACGAGAGGCCCCACGACAGCCCAAACATATAGCCAAGCGCCCCGACTACGATCAAGGTTCCGAAAAATCCAAAATCTGATGCAAGCCACGGATAGATTGAATGCCAGAGGCCCGTCATACTCCATCCATGTGACTGTTCCAACAAGCCGGGGAGTGACTGTGAAGTATAGTATGTACTTGCAGTCAACGCATCCGCATTTCGGGCTAAAAACATAGAATTCCCAAAACCAAATGTGGTACTACTTTCGATAGAGAAGGTTAGCGACAAGGCGTAGTATCCCTGCGTAACATATCGAGTAATAGATTCAAATATAATTAATAAAAATTCAGGGAGAAATTGCGAAATAAAGTGGTCTCTATTGGCAAAAATAATTCCATTTCCACTATCAAATGCGCCAAGAGTGCCGGCATCACCTGCACGCTGAGCTTGGCCTACACCAAAAAAACCAAACAGCACAAGAACCAAAACTCCGAACAAAACCAAGACTTTCGGGCTTAATTGAATGCGCAAATATCCAAGTGATACACCAAGAAAAATCAGCCAAGGCAGCGTAATGACGAAATCTGCGATCCCCTTATTTGTTCCAGTCGCGATAAACAATGAAATATTTAAAAATATCGCACCGACACATAAATACCTCATTGATCTACTCAAAGAGTTCCAGAAAACAACTGCCACTGGAAAAAGCCCGATTATCCATGGAGAAAAAATAATTCTGGCGTATTCAACAAAAACAAAAGGGTTTCCCTGTTCCAACCTGTCAAAATTTAGATTGTATGCAAGACCTGGATTGCCCAATCCAAATATAACATCCGGAAAGAGATCACCGGTACGAGACAGAGAACTTGGAATGAATAAAACATAATTTACAAGCAGCGCCACTTTTATGAATCCAATGGCTGGCTTATTAATCGGATAAAGGGGTTGACTACTTAAGCTAATCTTGCGTACTCTCTTCCAAGAAATACAATAACCAAGCGCGATAAATACCTGTGCAAGTAAGAGATATTCAGTAACCAAAGCCTGGTTATCCGTTGCCCACGGCCACGGGCCACAAACATAGAGTGCAATGGTAATGCTAAGGTAGACTTGAAAGAAAATTAGTGGCGCCAACCACTTACCATGCAAACTCAAACCTTCCTCACTGAATTAATCATTTGTCGAAAAAATGAAATTAGTCTACGAACAGGGCGACTCAAAACATTTCTAATCAAACGAAGTTTAATTCTATACCCTCTCAATCCCGCATAATGGCTACAGGCCATCTCATACAATTCGAGCCCGCGCCTAATATTTCCATTTCTAAAACCATTTCTTGCCAATAACAAATATGCATACCCATATGCTTCGTCTTTTCGGTCATAAATATTTTTCGGAACTGCAGATCCCGAAAAATAATCATCAAGAACTCGTAAATACTCTCTACTCACATCCTCAGAAACATCTTTATAAGATATCGAATCTGGATGCATTCTGTATCCAGCCAAACTAGAATTACACATTTCGATCTTACCCAAAGATGAAATCCTGATCCAAAACTCCCTATCTGGCGCCAGTTTCAAATCAGGCCGCCATCCTCCAAGTGAATCAAATGCAGTTTTACGAAAAATTGCCCCAGGCCCTATATAACATTCTTGCCGGACTACCGTCTCGCTCAAATCAAAAGGGCGGCAAACATTACGTTTAGCTACACGTGAAAATTCATCTATGAGGTCAGAATCCGGAAAAACGCAAATTATCGATTGCTTTTTCTCAAGCAACTCGACTAGTTCACTAACAGCTCTTGGGTACAAGAGGTCGTCCGAACTAAGGTAACCAATATACTTTCCCGTGCAAAGATTCCAACCTTTGTTCAAGGTCTGTGCCTGCCCGATATTGGCATGATGCTCATGCCGTATGCTTCCATCAAATCGCTTCAAAACCTCATATGTATTATCAGTCGACCCATCATCAAGCACTATGTACTCGATATTCGGATAGGTCTGTGATAAAACACTCTCGATAGTTTCAGCAAGATAATCCGCCTGATTGTAGGTCGGCGTAACAATACTGACCAGCGGGAAATTTTGTGTTGAATTTATTCTCTCAGGAACTTTCAAAATCGCGCCACTCCCATACAGGCTATCTTTTTTACAAGCCTATCCTTAACCAAGACATATACAAAAACAGCAGATATCGTTAGAAACCAAACGCCCCGCAAAACCCAGCCATCAAAAGATACTCCAGAAAATGCCAAAACTACAAATAATGAATATCCGACAACCTTTGGCTTTATAAGATTACTTTGATTCCAGCCTTGCAATAAATTACACAAAATAAACATAAGCAGCGTATCCACAATCATTCTAAGCAACCATGCCATAGCTGCACCAAGCACTCCATATTTTAATGTTAGCCCCCATAGAACTATAAGAAAAAAAGGCAATTCTATAAAATGGACGAGTGCCGTAATCCGCGGTTCACCAGCGCCTTGAATAAGCGTGAATGGTACGTGGGCCAAACAGTTAACAAGAATGCCTGCTGCAAAAATTTTCATCAGCATTGCGCTTTGCAATGCGAATTCGGAGCCCACCCAAACCGTTAAGATTTCTTGAGCAAATAGCGCCAGGAACAAAGTTACCGGAAAAAGTGCCAAGAACAGCCATTGCACAGCCTTAACAAATAGAATTTGAGTTTGTCCGTCACGATTTGCAAGGTCCGCCGCAAATGTTGGAAAAAGTACCGCCGTCAAAGCCCCCGGCACAATCCAAAGTTTGGTAACAATCTCCTGCGGAGTAGTGTAGTAGGCCACTGCTGCTGCAGAAACAATGCCGCCAATGATGAAACGATCAACGTAGCCCATGAACGGACTAATGATATTGCTCAAGGTGAGCCAACCACCAGATACACACAGGGGCCTTAAGAGTGTTTTTCGAAAAACAAGCCTTCCGTGATCATCAGGAAGCGCACGCCATGCGTACCAAGCGTGAACAACACAAGCAACTATGCGCCCAGCGGCCAGAACACCAGCAATCTGATCCAGTCTTGTCGAGCCATAAAGGACCACCACCACTGGACCGAGAAAAGTAAACAAGCCCATCGGTAGTCGAATTGCGTTGATTATCCCGAAGGCGTGACGCGCTTCCAGCACTCCCCTGAATCCAGAGGTCAGGACAATCGCCGGCATTGCTAGCGCCATCAGCAGCACCGCATAAATGGCTTCTTGCTTATCAGGTACAGACTGAATCAATCCAACGCCCCAAGGGGCCGCCAACGCCATTAACAATCCCGCAAAGATTCCCAATCCTGCCATGAGTACAGTAGCGGTCATTACCAGCGAGCCAACGCGCTTCTCGCCATTTTCGGCCAGTGCGACGGCAAGCTGCTGCGTCAGCGCCCGTCCTAACCCAAGATCAAACAGGCCGAAGTAACTCACAACCGCCCAGATTAGTGTTAGTAGTCCAAAACGGGCCTCACCGAGTTCCCTAATCAGGATAGGAATGCAGAAAACAGCAACTACCAGCGGGAGACCAAGCCCCAACAGGTTGTACATGGAGTGTCTTACTAATTTCATTTTTTAACGATTACAGGAAATCTCACTTCGCTCTTGAAGGCAGTGAGACTTTTTCTGTTGATTCTGGCAGAGCTACAAAAGCAATGAATACTGACGAGTTTCTTGATGAGCAACTTGCACCGTCCTTCCCCCGTAAGCGGCCCCCGAGGAAGCGGCGTGCACCGGCGACAAAATAGTCATCGAATTGCCCTAATAGCAGGGCGATCACTGGAACCCGTTCGGATTTTTGCTTTGCCAACGCCAGGCATCGACACACATGGCATCGATGTTTCTTTCGGCACGCCAACCGATGAGTTCAGCAGCAAATGCCGGATTAGCATAGCAGGAGGCAACATCACCTGGCCGGCGCGGAGCCAGTTCATAAGGTATTGGGCGGCCGCTGGCTTTTTCGAATGCTTTGACTACGTCAAGGACGCTATAGCCGGTACCTGTGCCAAGGTTTACCTCAAAGCATTGCGCCTCGTTCAGGCGCTCAAGCGCCTTCAGATGGCCGAGCGCCAGGTCGACGACGTGGATGTAGTCACGCACGCCAGTACCATCCGGCGTCGGGTAGTCATTTCCCCAGACTTTCAATTGGTCGCGCCGGCCGACGGCGACCTGAGCGACGAAAGGCATCAGGTTGTTCGGGATGCCTTGTGGGTCTTCGCCGATCAGGCCGCTTTCGTGGGCGCCGACCGGGTTGAAGTAGCGCAGGATGCCGATCCGCCAAGTAGGATCGGAGCGGTAGAGGTCGCGCAGCATGTCTTCGATGACGAGCTTGGTCCGGCCGTAGGGGTTGGTTGCCGAGAGCGGGTGATCTTCGGTCAGTGGCAGGAACTGCGGTTCGCCGTAGACGGTGGCTGAGGAGCTGAAGACGAGGGTCTTGATGCCGCACTCGGCCATGGCGCCAAGCAGACGATGCGTGCCGATGACGTTGTTGTCATAGTATTCAAGCGGTTTTTCAACGGATTCGCCGACCGCCTTGAGCCCGGCAAAATGGATGACAGCTTGGCAATCGAACTGGCGCAAGGCGGCAGTCACGGCGGCCTGGTCGCGAATATCGCCCTCAACGCATCTGACTTTCTTGCCAGTGATGGCCTCGACGCGTTTCAACGATTCCGGATGACTATTGGAAAAGTTGTCGAAAACGACCACTTCCTGACCGGACTGGAGAAGTTCGACGCAGGTATGCGAGCCGATATAGCCTGCCCCGCCAGTCACGAAAATCATCGTTGGTCGCCGTTAATAATAAAGGTGGAATTTTAACCGCTCGTGCCCCGCGGCGCATTACGACCAAGGTAAAGAATTAGCGTTACCGCCTGCCGAATTACTCGTCCCGAATACGCAGGAAACTGGCAAACCGTGGCTGGCCCTTACTCGTCAGATCGCGGTAGCGGTAGGTCACCGTCGCCCCCAACGCTGGCGGCTCGCGTCTTTGTGCCGCCGAGAAACCCGTGCCCAACAGAAATTCTTTCCCTTCCGGCATACGCACTCTCAGGGCGCCCAGCATGCCAGCGAAACGCCCCTTGCCGGGCAGATGGCCGATGACAACGGCTTCGGCGTCCTGCCATGGTTTTATCTTGAGCAGCACATCGCTGCGTCCGGTTTCGTAGGGTGCATCGGCCAGATGCAGCATCAAGCCTTCGCCACCGGCCCGAACGACCTCGTCGAGGCGCTTTTTGAGATTGCTACGGTCAACCGGAAAAAACTGCTTAATTTCAAATAGCCATGGGATGTTGGCCCGCCGTACCAAAAGCCGTATCTGCTCGGCCCGCTCGCTGAAAGTACCAGGTGCGCCGGGCAGTTCAAAAATCATGTAACGCACCTCACGCCAGGCCGTATCGTCGGGAATATCGCGCCGGACAATGCCGGAAACGCGCTCGAACTGGCCGCGGGCGATCCACAGCTCGCCGTCAAGCGGCTGTTTCGGCAAGCCAGCGAGAAACCAGCCCGGTGCGTTGATGGTTTTTCCGCTACGGAAGCGCAGCGTCTGCCCATCCCAGATTGCCCGCACGCCATCGAGTTTTTCGCTGGCCAGATAGCGGGAGACATCGATCTGCTCACGATAGACATTGGCCAACAGAATGGCCGGCGCTTCAGCTACAGCGAGGATCGGCAGCGTCAGCGCCAACCCGAAAAGCAGCGCCTGAAGCAGCCGCGACATCAGCCCTCGCCGGCCCAGTCGCGGCGGGCCCGGCGGGCGATGCCGAAGACTTCTTCGAGACGTTCGCCATCGTTGCGGGCCAGCGCCGTGCGCAGTTCGTCGAGTTGCGCTCGGTAGCAGTCGAGTTCGCCGAGCAGCGCTTCGCGGTTGGCGAGGCAGATATCGCGCCACATTTCCGGATGGCTGGCGGCGATGCGCGTGAAGTCGCGAAAGCCTGAGGCGGCAAAGGTGAAGAACAGATCGGCGTCATCGCGCACGGCCAGTTGATGTACCAGCGCGTAGGACAGCAAATGCGGCAGATGGCTGACCGCCGCGAAAACGCGGTCGTGCATTTCCGGGGTCAGTTCGTAGATGTCGGCGCCGCACAGCGACCAGGCGCGCTTGATGTGGTCGAGCGCGTCGTCGCTGTTTTCCGCCAAGGGCGTCACGACAACTTTCTTGCCCCGATAGAGATCCCAGCGCGCCGCTGCCGGGCCGCTGTTTTCGGCACCGGCAATCGGGTGGGCCGGCACGAACTGGCCGATCCGGTCGCCGAGTGCTGCCCGTGCCGCAGCAACGACGTCGCCCTTCGTTGAACCGCCGTCGGTGACGACTGTATGGGGGCCGAGATAGGGCGCGATGCGCTCGAAAATATCGGCCATCTGGGCCACCGGCGTCGCCACCAGGACGATGTCGGCATCCTCGATTTCGTGGGTCGGGTTAATCCCGGCCCGGTCGATCACGCCGAGTTCCTGCGCCTTGCGCAAGGTGGCCGGGGTACGGCCGAAACCGACGACTTCCTCAACCGCTTCCGCTTCCTTGAGGGCTAGCGAGAAGGAGCCGCCGATCAGGCCGGTGCCAAAGACAACGACTTTGCCGAATTCGGCCATGATCTTAGAGCGCCCGCTCCAGCGCTTCGAGGAAGCGGGCGTTTTCGGGCTCGCTACCGATAGTGACGCGCAGCCACTCGGGCAGGCCGTAGCCGCCAATCGGCCGGACGATGACGCCCTGCTTGAGAAGCTTCTGATTGACCCCGGCACCATCGCCCACCTTGAAGGTGACGAAGTTGCCATGCGGCTTAATGACTTCAAGACCGAGCCGTTCGAGGCCGGCGACGATCTGCGCCATGCCGCGCTGATTCAGTTCGTAACTGGCCTGCAGGAATGCGTCGTCGTCGAGCGCCGCCAGCGCCCCGGCCAGCGCCAGGTTGTTGACGTTGAACGGCTGGCGAACGCGGTTCATGAGATCGGCCACCTCGGCCGAAGCCAGCGCGTAACCGATGCGCAGGCCGGCCAGGCCGTAGATCTTCGACAGCGTGCGGCAGACGACCAGATTGGGGAAATCCTTGATCCAGCCGGCGACATCGACGCGATCCGCTGGCGGCAGGTACTCGTTGTAAGCCTCGTCGAGAACAACGACGACATCCTTGGGCACGGCTTCGAGGAAGGCGCGGACTTCCGGATAGGGCACGAAATTGCCGGTCGGATTGTTCGGGTTGGCGATCCAGACGATACGGGTATCGGGCCGGATGGCGGCACGCATGGCAGCGAGATCGTGGCCGTAATTTTTTGCCGGCGTAGCGATCAGTTCGCCCCCGATCGACAGCGTGGCCAGCGGATAAACGGCAAAGGCGTGTTGCGCGAAAACGGCCGAGCGACCGGGCGCCAGGAAAACGCGGGCGACCAGGTCGAGCACGTCGTTCGAGCCATTGCCGAGGACCACCTGGTTTTGCGCCAGACCACAACGCTCGGCCACTTTGGCGATCAGGTCGAACTGATCGGGATAGCGCTCGACGCCGCTGATCGCCGCCTCAACGGCCTTTTTCGCCTTCGGGCTCATGCCCAGCGGATTTTCGTTGGAGGCCAGCTTGACGATCTTGTCGACCGGAATACCGGTTTCGCGGGCCAATTCGGTGATCGGCTTGCCCGGCAAGTAAGGCGAAATGGCGCGGACGTAAGGCAGGGCCTGATCGGCAAGGCTCATCGAGCTTTCCTTAATAAACGGCGACCGGGTAGGACCCGAGAATTTTCAGATAGGCGGCGTAGCCAGCCAGTTTTTCCAATGCCGCCTTGATCGCCGGCTCATCCTGATGGCCTTCGATGTCGACGTAGAAAACGTATTCCCACAAGGCGTTCCTGGCCGGCCGGGATTCCAGGCGGCACATCGAAACGCCGGCCGTCGACAAAGGCAGCAACAGTTCGTGCAGGGCGCCGGTGCGGTTCGGTGCCGACATGATCAACGAGGTCTTGTCACGCCCCGAAATCGCCGCGTCGTGCTTGCCGAGAATCAGGAAACGCGTCGTGTTGTTCGGCTCGTCCTCGATGTTCTCGACCAGCTTGGGCAGGTTGTAGCGCTCAGCCGCAGCGACCCCGGCAATCGCCGCCGTGCCGGGCTCATCGGCGGCCATCTGGGCGGCCAGCGAATTGCTCGACACCGAAATGCGCGGGATGCCCGGCAGGTTGCGATTGAGCCATTCATGGCACTGGGCCAGCGACTGGGCGTGCGAATAAATCTTGGTGATCTTGCCCAGGCCAGCTTCGCGGGTCAGCAGGTTCTGGTGGATACGCAGCACGACCTCGCCGCAAATCTTGAGCGGTGTGCCAAGGAGCAGATCCATCGTCCGACCAATGGCGCCTTCGGTTGAGTTCTCGACCGGGACCACGGCGTAATGGGCGTGACCGGATTCGACTTCGCGAAAGACGTCGTCAATCGAGGCCTGCGGCGACAGGTGGGCGGCATGGCCGAAATGCTTGGTCGCTGCACTGCCGCTAAACGAACCCAGCGGCCCGAGAAACGAGATGCCGAGCGGCTCTTCGAGTGCCAGGCAGGCCGACATCACTTCCCGGAAAAAGAAAGTGATGCTTTCGTTGGGCAGCGGGCCGGGGTTGGCCTCCTGCAAACGACGCAAAACCTGGGCTTCGCGTTCAGGGCGGTAGATGTGGCCGGCTTCGCCGTGTTCGGCCTTGATTGCGCCGACCTTCTGGGCACAGCGGGCGCGGGCGTTGAGCAGGCGCAGCAAGTCGCTGTCGATGCCGTCGATTTCGGCGCGCACGCCGGCCAGGGCTTTCTGCAAGTCGGATTGCTGCGGGTCGCTCATCAACTCAACCGTTACGTTTGGCGAAATCGTTCATGAATGCCACCAGCGCCTGTACGGCCTCCAGCGACACGGCGTTGTAGATCGAGGCGCGCATGCCACCCACCGACTTGTGGCCCTTCAGGCCAAGCACGCCGGCGGCCTTGGCCTCGGCCAGGAACGCCGTGTCGAGATCGGCATTGGCCAGGATGAACGGCACATTCATGGCCGAGCGGCAATCCGGATCGACCGGGTTGGTGTAGAAACCGTCAGAGTCGTCGATGGCGGAATACAAAATTCGCGCTTTTTCGGCGTTGACCGTAGCAATGCCGGATAACCCGCCCTGCCGCTTGAGCCACTGGAAAACCAGGCCGGCGACGTAGATGCCGAAGG
>NZ_JAVHPH010000462.1:0-1608 GCF_036170495.1 Azonexus sp. | reverse complement strand
CGCATGCTGTCGCAGCGCATGGCCAAAGCCTACTTTCAAATTGGCCAGCAAATCGACGTAGACCGTAGCAAAAAGGTGCTCGACGGCTCCATTGCCGTCTTTGACCGACAACTCGTCGAATTGAAGAACTACGCGCCGACGCCGGAAATCAAGGAAACCTACCTCAAACTCGAAAAGTCCTGGCTGGCTTACAAGGACGTGCTGGTCGGGGCAACGCCCTCGCCGGAAAACGGGCGGAAGGTGCTGGCGATTTCCGATGGTGTGCTGGAACTGGCACATCAGGCCACCGTCCAGCTGGAAAAGAAATCAGGCTCGAATGCCGGCCGCCTGGTCAATGTGTCGGGGCGCCAGCGCATGTTGTCGCAGCGCATGGCCAAGTATTATCAGGCTGCAGCGTGGGGTGTTGCCGATAACGGCAGCGCCACCAATCTGGCCAAGGCCCGCCAGGATTTTTCGACGGCGCTACTGGAGTTGGCCAGCGCCCCGGCCAATACCGCTCAGCTCAATGAAAGCCTTGATCTTGTCCGGCAGCAGTGGCTTTTCTTCGAGAACGCCCTCAACCAGAAAAGCGGCGGCGACAAGCGGGCGCAACTGGCCGTGGCGACGACCAGCGAACGTATCCTGGACGAAATGGAGATTGCCGTCGGTCTCTACGAGAAGTTGCCAAAATAGCCGGCGCAAAATCTTCGATGGCCATCCGGTAGAATGCGGGGTTTTCAGCATTTCTGAACGAGACTGGCCATGACGCCGCACAGCACACAAGCGAACAAACCGAATACCGACGACTTGCGCATCAAGGAAATCAAGGAACTGGTGCCGCCGGCCCACGTTTTCCGCGAATACCCGGTGTCCACCCGCGCCGCCCAAACAACCTCGGTCGCCCGCCAGGCGATTCACCGCGTTTTGCATGGCGCCGATGACCGCCTGCTCGTCGTCATCGGCCCCTGCTCGATCCATGACTACGAGGTGGCCATGGATTACGCCAAAAAGCTGGCCAGGGAAGCCGAGAAATACGCTGAAGACCTCATCGTCGTCATGCGCGTCTATTTCGAAAAGCCGCGCACCACGGTTGGCTGGAAAGGCCTGATCAACGATCCGCGCCTCGACAACACCTTCCGCATCAACGAAGGCCTGCGTCTGGCCCGGCGCATCCTGCTCGAAATCAACGAACTCGACCTTCCCTGCGCCACTGAGTTCCTCGACACCATCACCCCGCAATACACGGCCGACCTCATCGCCTGGGGTGCCATCGGGGCGCGCACGACCGAATCGCAGGTGCATCGCGAGCTGGCCTCCGGCCTGTCCTGCCCGGTCGGTTTCAAGAATGGCACCGACGGCAACATGCGCATCGCCGTCGACGCCATCCGCTCGGCCAATTCACCGCACCATTTCCTGTCGGTCACCAAGTCCGGCCACACCGCCATCGTGTCGACGACCGGCAACGAGGACTGCCACGTCATCCTGCGCGGCGGCAAGGAACCGAACTACGACGCGGCCAGCGTCGATGCGGCGTGCACTGAAATCGCCAAGTCCGGCCTCGCTGCGCGGCTCATGGTCGATTTCTCGCACGGCAACAGCCGCAAGCAATTCAAGCTGCAAATGGAAGTC
>NZ_JAVHPH010000461.1:0-1611 GCF_036170495.1 Azonexus sp. | reverse complement strand
CTCGACGAACTGATCGTCTTCTACAACGAATTCGCCCCGGCCAGCGTCGCCCGCTTTCCCGAGTTCTACAGCGACGACGCTTATTTCAAGGACCCGTTTAACGAGGTGCGTGGCATTCCGGCCATCCAGCGCATCTTCACGCATATGTTCGGGCAGGTCGCCGAGCCACGTTTTGTCGTGACTGAAAAGGTCGCCGACGATAACGGCGCGATGCTGGTCTGGGCGTTTTATTACCGCGTGAAGCTGTGGGGCAAGGGCGAGGCGCAGGTCATGCGCGGCGTATCGCATCTCAAATTCGATGCCGACGGCAAGGTCTGCTACCACCGCGACTACTGGGATGCGGCCGAGGAGTTGTACATGAAATTGCCAGCCATCGGGACATTGATGCGCGGCTTGCGACGCCTGCTGGCTGCCTGAGTTTTCAGGCGAGTCCCAAAGAAAAAGGCCCGCAGCGATGCGGGCCTTTCCAGTTCAGCGAGCGCTGAAAATTACTTGGACTTCTTGACAGCCTTGGCGGTGGCGCTGGTTGCAGCAGCCATGTTGGTCTGGGCCATTTCGGTCACTTGCTTGGCGGTCTTGCGCATGTTGTCGAAAGCCGAGTTGGCGGCAGCGATGGCGCTCTGAACGGCAGCAACGGCAACGTCGGAACCAGCCGGGGCAGACTTGGCTGCCTTTTCGAGCATGGCAGCAACATTCTTCTGGAAGTCGCCGAATTGGGCTTCAACCATCTTGGTCAGTTGTTCCTGGGTTTCGGTAGAGATTTCGTAAACCGACTTGGAGTAGGCAACCGCCTTCTCGACGCTCGGCTGGGTCAGGGAAGCCTGGATCGACAGGGCTTCTTGCGGATCCTTGGCACCCATCAGGGCCTTGGTGTTGGCGACGGAGTCTTCCAGCACCGAACGGGCGGTTTCCAGATTCAGGCTGGCGATGCGCTCAGCGGAAGCCAGGGCGGTGTTGGCAACGGACAGCAGGGAATCAACGGCAGCCTTGTTGGCGGCGGCGAATTGCTCGGGATTGATGGACATCGGACGCTCCTTAGGTGGGTAGTGAAAAGTGACAACAGCGTCATTGTACCTGTAATTATGGGTGATTGCTGCAGTGCAACAATAAAATTTTATGATCTGGATCAATTGCTTAGAAGATTTTCAGCAAACGAACGTTTAATTCGTGTCGCGTAGAAAAGCCGATTTCCAGCCTGGTTTTCCCGATGGAAAAGGCTGGGAATGATCCATTTGTCCGTATTTTGCGGCTTTGTTGCAACACTGTTTCGGCAAGGAAATGCCGGCAAATAGCGGACACCCCGGCAGGTCAGTTGCGCGCTGTGCCGGTGTTGCGTATTTGACACGCCGTGTCAATGTCACCGGTCATCGCCCGTGCCACGGCCTCGGCCACCTTGATGCCATCGACGCCGGCCGACAGAATCCCGCCAGCGTAACCGGCGCCCTCACCGGCCGGGTAAAGGCCGCGGGTGTTGATGCTCTGGTAGTCGTCACCGCGCTTGATGCGGACCGGTGACGAGGTGCGCGTCTCGACGCCGGTCAGGATGGCGTCGGCCATGGCGAAACCGCGAATCTGCTTGTCGAAGGCCGGGATGGCTTCGCGCAGCGCATC
>NZ_JAVHPH010000460.1:0-1617 GCF_036170495.1 Azonexus sp. | reverse complement strand
GACCTCAGCGCCCAGGGCGAAGTCGGCGGTCTCGGCTATGTCATCGACGCCTCGCGTTTTGCCACCGACGGCTACCGCGATCACAGCCAGGCCGAGCGCGACCAGGCCATGGTCAAGCTGACCTACCGGCCAAGCCAGGACGGCAAGCTGACTTTTATCGCCAACAGCTTCAAGCAGACGGCTGATGATCCGCAGGGCCAGACCTGGGCCGGCTATCAGGCCGACCCGCGCAGCGTTGCCCAGCCGCCGCTCGATTTCAATACGCGCAAGGAAATCGACCACCAGCAGGGCGGGCTGACTTACGAGCACCGCCTGGGCGAGCATTCCGTGCTGGTTTCGGCTTATGCCGGGCAACGGTCGACCATTCAGTACCAGTCGATTCCGGTAGCGACACAAACCAGCAGCACCCGCCAACCGGGCGGTGTCATCGATTTCGACCGCACCTTTGCCGGCGCCTCGGCGCGCTGGATCGGTCGCTTCGATCTCGCAGGCGGCAAGCTGACGACGACCCTCGGTACCGATTACGAGCAGTCGACCGATGACCGGCGTGGCTACGAGAACTTTGTCGGCACCACGCTCGGCGTCAAGGGCGCGCTGCGTCGCCTCGAAGAGGATCGCGTCACGAGTTTTGATCAGTACGCGCAGGCGGAATGGCAAATTCACCGACTGACCCTGAGCGGCGGACTGCGGCACAGCCGGGTGGCCTTCAAGGTCGACGACCGTTTCACGCCCTACACCGTCGTCAATCCCAACGACAGCGGCAGCGTGACCTACGACAAGACCACGCCAACCTTCGCTGCCCTGTATCGGGTGAGCGATGCCGTGAACGTCTACGCCAGCGCTGCACGCGGTTTCGAGGCGCCGACTTTCAACGAGATGTTTTATTCGAGTGCCGGCGGCTCGTTTAATTTTTCGCTCAAGCCGTCGAACAGCACACATTTTGAAACCGGCGTGAAGGCCTTCGTCGGCAAGAACAGCCGCCTTGATGTCGCGCTGTTCCAGATCAAGACTGATGATGAAATCGTCGTCCTGTCCAGCACCAATGGTCGCACGGCCTATCAAAACGCCGGCCCGACGACCCGTCGCGGCGTCGAGGTGGCACTGGACAGCGTCTGGGAAAACAATCTGAGCAGCCGCATCGCCTACACGCTGCTCGACGCGAGATACGACCAGTCGTTTACCTTCACGACGCCTTTCCCGTTCGTTACCAAGACCGTCAACGCCGGAAACCAGTTGCCCGGGACGGCGGCGCAAACGCTGTTTGCCGATCTGGCCTGGAAGCATCCGGCCTCTGGGTTTCATGCCGCCATCGAAGGGCTGGCGCGGAGCCGGGTCTATACCGACGACACCAATGCCGAGGCGGCGCCAGCCTACGCCATCGCCAACCTGCGCTTCGGCATCGACCGCCAGTACGGCGATGTCAACCTGCGCACTTTCCTGCGCTTCGACAATATCTTCGATCGCCAGTACGTCGGCTCGGTCATCGTCGGCGACGGCTACAGCCGCTACTACGAAGCCGCACCGGGCCGTACCTGGCTGGCTGGCGTCAGCGCCCGTTATCACTTTTGAGCACCTCCATTCCCCCCGCTCAAGCCCGGTTCGCCGGGCTTTTTTGCA
>NZ_JAVHPH010000459.1:0-8367 GCF_036170495.1 Azonexus sp. | reverse complement strand
AGCCGGCCTGCGCATCTTCGAGTACGAAAAGAGTTTCATGCATGCCAAGGTTGCCGTCATCGACGGCGAATGGGCCACCGTCGGCTCATCGAACATCGACCCGTTCAGCCTGCTCCTCGCCAAGGAGGCCAATCTTGTCGTGCGCGATGCGGGATTTGCCGGCGAACTCGAAACCAGCCTCCGGAACGCCATGGCCAGCGGTGCCCGCGAACTGCTCGCCGAAGAACTGTCGCGCCAGCCCATCCATTCCCGTTTCCTGCGCTGGCTGGCCTACGGGCTGGTCCGCGCCATGGTCGGCATTGCCGGCTACAGCCAGCGCCACTGGCACGGCGAAGGCACTAAGCCAGAGGAATGATGATCGCCGCTTGCCGCGGAATGGCCGCGAACGACCAGTTCTTAAGCGCCCAGGCCCAGACCTCGGCCACCGTCGCCCGGGCCAGTTCAGCCGGCACGGCCTGACCGAGAAAATCGAGCGCCCGGACCAGCTCGGCCGCCGCGATCTCGCTCGCCAAAGGCCGGGCCAGCGTCTGCTTCGACAGCTTTTCGCCAGCCGCATTGGCGGCCACCGGCAGATGGGCGTAGCGCGGCGTGGAAACACCCAGACAGCGTTGCAGCCAGATCTGGCGCGGCGTCGAGGCGAGCAAATCAGCGCCGCGCACGACTTGTGAAATTTGCTGAAAATCGTCGTCGACCGTAACCGCCAGCTGGTAGGCGAACAAGCCGTCGGCCCGGCGCAGCACGAAGTCGCCGACATCGCTGTCGAGATGCTGGGCGACGCGCCCCTGCAGGCGATCGGCGAAAGCGATTTCGTCGTCATTGACGCGTAACCGCCAGGCCCGCACCGCCCGCCCCAGCGGCAAGCCGGCGCGGCAGGTGCCGGGATACGCCAGCCCGCCATCGACCGCCGGACGCGTCGCCGAATCGGCGATCTCCTTGCGCGAGCAGGCGCAGCCGTAGGCCAGGCCAGCGGACTTGAGCTTTTCCAGCGCCGCTGCATAGGCGTCGAAGCGGTCGCTCTGATACAACACCGACCCATCCCATTCAAAGCCGAAAGCTTCCAGCGTTTTCAGGATGGCATCGGCCGCCCCCGCCACGTTGCGCGGCGTATCGACATCCTCCATGCGCACCAGCCATGCGCCGCCCTGCGTGCGGGCATCGAGGTAGCTGCCGACGGCGGCAACCAGGGAACCGAAGTGCAGCGGGCCGGTGGGCGATGGGGCGAAACGGCCGCGATAGGCGTTGGTGGACACGATTTGAGCGAGGGCAGGAGCGAATCCGGTTAGCGACTATACCAAGCCATTGGCCAAGGATTGAAGCGCTTGGCTTTTCTGGAGGGAATCTTCGGACCGCCCTGCTTGTCCGAAAGAGGACCGTCCGGTAAAAGAGAACAATCGACTCACCAAGGCCCCCATGGACCACAACATTCCCCTGATCACCACCCTGGCGGCCGGCTTCGGCATCGCCCTGATCCTCGGCTTTGCCGCCGAACGCCTGAAGATTCCCGCACTGGTCGGCTATCTCGCCGCCGGCATCCTGATCGGCCCGACCACCCCGGGCTTCGTCGCCGACATGCAGATCGCCGCCCAGCTCTCCGAAATCGGCGTCATGCTGCTCATGTTCGGCGTCGGCCTGCATTTTTCGCTGGGCGACCTCATGGCCGTCAAACGCATCGCCGTCCCCGGCGCCGTCGTCCAGATGGCTTGCGCCACCCTGCTCGGCATGGCCGTGGCCTGGGGTTGGGGCTGGGAATGGGGACACGGCCTGCTCTTCGGCCTCTCGCTGTCCTGCGCCAGCACCGTCGTACTGCTCAAGGCGCTCGAAGCGAGAGGCGTCCTCGACAGCATGAACGGCCGGATCGCGGTCGGCTGGCTGATCGTCGAAGACCTGGCCACGGTGCTCGTCCTCGTCCTGCTGCCGCCGCTGGCCGGTATTCTCGGCGGCAACGCGTCGGCCGCCGCCGGCGACCAGGCACTGTGGATCACCATCGCCCGGACGCTACTCGAGGTCTGTGCCTTCATCGGCCTCATGATGCTCGTCGGGCGCAAACTCATTCCCTGGCTGCTCTGGCACATCGCCGCCACCGGCTCGCGCGAGCTTTTCACGCTGTCCGTCGTTGCCGCAGCCATCGGCATCGCCTACGGCGCAGCCCAGCTATTCAGCGTGTCGTTCGCACTCGGCGCCTTCTTTGCCGGCATGGTCATGCGCGAGTCGGAATTCAGCCATCGCGCCGCCGAAGAATCCCTGCCCCTGCGCGATGCCTTTTCCGTGCTGTTCTTCGTCTCGGTCGGCATGCTTTTCCAGCCGTCGATTCTGGTCGACAAGCCTTTGCAGGTTCTCGGCGTCGTCGCCATCATCATGGTCGGCAAAACGCTGGCCGCCATGGCTCTGGTCCTTGCCCTGCGTTACCCGCTCAACACGGCGCTGACCGTTGCCGCCAGCCTCGCCCAGATCGGCGAGTTTTCCTTCATTCTGGCCGGGTTGGGCCAGTCCCTGGGCCTGATGACGAGCGAAGGGATGAGCCTGATTCTGGCCGGTGCGCTGTTCTCGATTGCCCTCAATCCGCTGATGTTCTCGGCCATCGAGCCCTTGCGGCGCGGGGCGCTCGGCCGGTCAGCCAAGGCCCGCGAGCTGGAACAACGCGGCGATCCGTTTGCCGAACTGCCGATGAGCACCGAGCGCAAATTTCTCGAAAAACAGGTCGTGCTGGTCGGTTACGGCCGGGTCGGGCACCGGATAGCCGAGGCGCTGGAAAGCCAGGGGATTCCTTACGTGGTCGCCGAGCAGAACCGGGAACTGGTCGAAAGCCTGCGCCACAAGGGGATCGCCGCCGTCTCGGGAGATGCCAGCGAGCCTTCCGTCCTGATTCAGGCGCACATTGCCGATGCCGCCATGCTGGTCATCGCCAGCCCAGACCCGATCAACGTCCGGCAGATGGTCGAAACAGCCAGAACACTCAATCCGGACATTGAAATCGTCCTGCGCACCCACAGCGAGGCTGAGTCAGCGCTACTACGCAATGACAAACTGGGCGCCGTTTTTTATGGCGAGGAAGAATTGGCCAAGGGCATGACCGGCCACGTTCTGGCGCGTTTCACCCAGCAGGCCGGGACGGTTTGAGACTGCTCCGCGGGATCAGGAATTCTTCTGGGCCAGGAATTCGTCGATCAGGCGAATAAGTACTTCTTCCTCATCGCCATCGGCCAGGCCGAGCAGTTCAGCGACGAGCCTGACCTTGTCCTGGCTGATCCGACGCCGGGCGCTGGTGATTTTCGGCGTGTCCGGCAGCTCTTCCCACGGCGGAATGTCGGATACCGGCGGCACCGTAACGGCCTGAGCCGCTGCGTCGTAACCCGCGTCCTCCTTCTTTTTCCGCCCGCCGGTGACTTCCAACAGCGCGTTATCGACGACTTTCTTCGACACCTTCTCGCCCTCGGGCAATTGGCCGATTCGGTCGATCAGAACCTCGGCCTTGGCCTCGTTCTTCTTCGCCAGCCGTTCGAGCTGAACGGCGGCACCGGTGCTCGAAATCTTGCCGGCATCGAGCAAGGCGGTGACCTTCTCCGACAGATTGGCGGCTGCCGTCGCCTGGGCCAGCCAGGTCGGCGCCCGGCCGAAGTGCTGGGCCGCCTCATCCGGCGACGCGAAACGCGCCGCGATGGTCTGAATGGCGTTGGCCATTTCACGGGCCTCCAAGGGGGCGCGCACGCCCAGGCCGATATTCTCGAAAACCTGGACCTCGAGGGTTTCCGCCGCCGCGCAGGCACGAACGATGACCGGCACGGTCTTTTCGCCGGCCAGAATGGCCGCCTGCCGACGCCGCTCGCCGACGACAATGGTGTAGCGGCCAGCGGCATGCGCCGGCCTGACGACCAGCGGATGAATCACGCCCATTTTCTGAATGGAATTAGCCAGCCCCTTGAGGCTGCTTTCGTCGATGTTCTGTCGGGGATGTTGCGGATCGGGTTCGATCAAGCTGACATCAATGAGCTGAAAATCAGACGAACTATCTTTGAAAGTCATGGCCATTCACTTTGAAACAAAGAGATCAAAAAGCAAAAAGCCCCAGAAATCCAGGCTCTGGGGCTTTTTGGGCTGAGCGCCGGATTACTTCTTGGCGACGGCGGCCTTGAAATTGCTGCCAGCCGAAAACTTCGGCACGGTCGTCGCAGCGATCGACAGCTTTTCGCCGGTCTTCGGGTTCTTGCCTTCGCGGGCAGCGCGGGCCGATGCCTTAAAAGTACCGAAGCCGATCAGGGACACCGAGTCGCCACTGGCCACGGCAGCAACAATGGCGCCGGTCACGGCGTCGAGGGCCTTGGCGGCGTCGGCCTTGGTCAGACCGGCTTCTTCGGCGATGGCATCAATCAGTTCGGATTTGTTCATGTTCATTCCTTGGTTTGGTCAAAGCGGGTTTGGCCCGCGGAAAAAGCCAGCGGACCAGAAGGGGCGCAATTTTAGGGCTTTTAAGGGGGGAAGCAACCCAAATATGAAAACGGAGCGGGGTCGGCTATGTCAATTTTGGCCATTTTTTGCGGTTGACCGTCGCTATCGGCCTGGGGTTTTCGTCCGCATGATCACCGCGCTGCTCGCGTCTTCCTTGTAGGCATAGGCGACTTGGCCCTGGCGAATTTCGCCCATGACGACCATGTTGCCGGCGACGGCCTCGTGGTCGGTTTTGCTGAAAGGCCGGGCGTAGCGGGAGACGACGGTCGATACCGTCTGATAATGCAGGTCTTCGAGGGCGGCCTGAATCTGCGGACCGGCCGTCGAATTGGCCTGAAAGATAGCTAGCGAGATCAGGCGCAACGCATCGTAAGTCTGGGCTGCCGCGACGGCCGAGGGAATCCGGCGGACATTATTGATCTTCCGGTAATTCAGCGAAAACTGGCTTTTCACCGAACTCAGCTCGCTCTCGACAAAGGTCACCGATGTCCTGGCCCCCTCGGCGCTCTTCCCGGCCTTGTCGATGAAAGTCTGTTGCGACAAGGTCCACGGGCCGACCATCGGCAACTTCAAATCCATTTTCTCGGCACTTTTTACCACCGTCGCCGCATCCGCCCCCAGGCAGTACATGACGATGACGTCGGCGCCGCTCTCCCTGACCCTTTGCAACAACGCCGTCATGTTCACCTCGCCGACCTTGAACCCCTCGACTAGCACCGGCTTGAGCTGACGTCGGGCCAATTCGGCCAGGACGCTCTGCCGGCCGAACTGGCCATAAGGCGATTCGTCGTGGAGCAACGCAATCTTGTCGAGCTTGCGCCGGTCGATCACGTCGTTGAGGATAACCACCGGCTGCAGTTCGTCGCTGGCCGAGGTACGGAACACATAACTGACCGGATAAGCCGGCGGCATGAATGACCGGGTCACCGTCGCGCCGGTGGCGCCGCTCACGATGACCGGGATTTTGGCCTCCTGGAGCACCTTGGCCGAAGGTAGCGCAACGCCGGTATTGGCGAAGCCGACCACGGCAACTACCTTCTCCTTGTCCACCAGTTCCCGGGCCATGGCCACCCCGACCTCGGGTGTGGCCTGGTCGTCACGGACAACCAGCTCAATCGGCCGCCCCAGTATTCCGCCGGACTGGTTAATGTCCGAAACAAAAACCTTGGCCCCGCCAACGATGCTCAGCCCCATATCCTCGGACGATTTTGAACTGAGCGGTCCGATCACGCCGATCCGGATACTTTGCGGCTCGGCGAATAGCGGGCCGCTCCCGAGCACAAATGTGACACCTAAAAACAGACAGAAGCTTTTGAATATGTACATTATTGTCCCCTTGGTTGGTAACTGCCCATCGGGCCCTCCTGCCTCGATGCCACGCATCGGATAACCATGGCATGGTCCAACCAGCCTAAACCCGGCGTGGTTTTTTCTGCATTGGTGCTTTCCCTGACGCCACCCTTCGTCCGGGAAACTTTTTCCGGCCTTAGCACTCTTAGGCAGCGAGTGCTAATATAGAGATGTAATTTGAAGGAGGACATTACGCTATGACCCATGCCCTGACACTTCCCATCCCGTCAGCTATCGGCAACATCGACGCCTATATTCAGGTGGCGAACCGTTATCCGATGCTGGCCGAGGCGGAGGAAATCCGGCTGGCCGAGCGTTTCCACAACGAAGGCGATGTGGAAGCGGCGCGTCAGCTCGTGCTTTCGCACCTGCGTCTCGTCATCTCCATTGCCCGTGGCTATCTCGGCTACGGCCTGCCGCACGCCGACCTGATCCAGGAAGGCAATATCGGCCTGATGAAAGCCGTCAAGCGCTTCGACCCGACGCGCGGCGTGCGTCTGGTGTCGTTTGCCATGCACTGGATCAAGGCCGAGATTCACGAGTACATCCTGAAAAACTGGCGTCTGGTCAAAGTGGCGACGACCAAGGCCCAGCGCAAGCTGTTCTTCAACCTGCGCAGCCTGAAGAGCGATTACGAAGGCGTCGATACGCTATCCGGCACGCAAGCGGCTGAAGTCGCGGCGCGCCTGGGCGTCAAGCAGAACGAAGTGGTCGAGATGGAAACCCGCCTGTCGGGCCGCGACATCGCGCTGGAAGGCAATCCGGATGACGGCGACGAAGCCTTTGCGCCGATCGATTACCTGGCTGATTCGCGTTACGAGCCGACCCGTGTGCTCGAAAACAAGGCGGTTGCCCGCCTGCAGGATGAGGGACTGCAAGAAGCCCTGGCGACGCTCGACCCGCGTAGCCGGCGCATCGTCGAAGCCCGCTGGTTGCCGGAAGGCGAGGCTGCCACGCTGCACGACCTGGCCGCCGAATTCGATGTGTCGGCCGAGCGGATTCGCCAGATCGAGGTCAAGGCGCTACAGAAGATGCGCGGCGTCCTGGCCGAAGCCTGAGCGCGCATTTCGATTTTGGCTGTTTTTCCCGGTTGACCGTAGGAATGGCCTGAACAAAGGGAGCTGGCCGGCTCCCTTTGTTTTTGTCCCGATCTCAAGGCGCCGGATCGGCCACCGCGTGGCGCCCGCCGAAGCGGAAGACATCCTTCGAGCAGACATCGATACAGCGACCGCAATTGGTGCAATTCGGCGCCAGAATCACCGGGCCGCTGCCCTTGCCTTCGCCTTTCAGCGCCGGCCGGATGACCTGCGGCTCGGGGCACACCGCGAAGCAGTCCATGCAGTCGTTGCAGGCCGAGCGCTTGGTCGCGGCTACCCGCAACGGGCTCCGCCGACCGAGCAGGCTGTAGAAAGCGCCGACCGGGCAAAGCCGACCGCACCAGCCACGACTGGTCACGAACAGATCGAACAGGAAAATAGCCAACACCACGGTCCACGCCATGCCCATGCCGAAAACCAGGCCGCGCTGCAGCATCGACACCGGGTTGACCAGTTCCCACAGCACCACGCCGGTGATCGCCGCGCCGACGAAAGTCATGCCGAGAATCCAGTAGCGCGTATTGCGGCCAAGCTGGGCGCCGCCCTTGATGCCAAGCCGGTCACGCAGCCAGCCGGCGGCGTCGGTGACCATATTGACCGGGCATACCCAGCTGCAATAGACGCGCCCGCCGACCAGCAGATAGAAGCCGAGCACGATGGCCATACCGACCAGCCCGAGGGTTTCCGGCAGGTGGCCGGTAAGCATCGATTGCAAAGCAACGTAAGGATCAGTCAGCGGCAAAACCCCGAGCGTGTAACTGTAGGCCAGGTTGCCCTTGACGATCCACAGGCCAAACCACGGTCCGGCGAGAAACAGGGCGAGGATCGACAATTGCGAAAGGCGGCGCAGGATCAGCCATTTGTGAGCATGGAACCAGCCTTTTTCGGCCACCGCTTCGGCCCCGATACGCTTCCTTTGGGCGCTGCTCATGGCTTATCTCCCAATCCGGGCGGATGGCTCGGAATCGCGCCGGCCTCGCTCCCCGGCAGGCCGCGCATGCTCTCGGTGTGACCGCTGGCCGGATCGTAGTGACCAGGCAGGACCGCGCCTTCCGGCAGACGGTCGGGCAGGTCGTGTATTGTCGATTCATCGATCAGCGAATGGCCGGCCTTGGATTTTTCCTCCCAGCCCACCCGGTAGTGCTTGCCCAGTTGGCCCTTGGCCAGCTTGGGTGGCAGGATGCGGATGGCTGCCTCTTCAAGGACGCAGGATTTCTCGCATTTGCCGCAGCCCGTGCAGAATTCCGAATGCACGGTCGGCAGGAACATGGCGTGGCGGCCGGTGCGTGGATTGGGCACGGTTTCGAGCGTGATGGCCTTGTCGATCACCGGGCAGACGCGATAACAGACATCGCAGCGCAGGCCGAGGAAGTTGAGGCAGGTTTCGTGGTCGATGAGCACGGCGACACCCATCTTTGCCTTGTTGATGTCGGTCAGGCTATGGTCAAGCGCACCGGTCGGGCAAGCCTTGATGCAG
>NZ_JAVHPH010000458.1:0-1622 GCF_036170495.1 Azonexus sp. | reverse complement strand
TGAAGGCATCGCTCGCCCCACAGGCCAAGTTTTTCGGCAAGGCGGCGCGCATCGGTGAAACCTGGCTGCTGCAGCCAAGCACCTTCATGAACCGTTCCGGTCAGGCGGTCGCGGCGCTAGCCAATTTCTACAAGATCCCCCCGGCAGAGATCCTCGTTATCCACGACGACCTCGACCTGCCACCCGGCGGCATCCGCCTCAAGCAGGGCGGCGGCAACGGTGGCCACAATGGGCTGAAAGACATTCAGGCACGGCTCGGCACACCGGATTTCTGGCGACTGCGCCTCGGCATCGGCCACCCGCGCACGCTCGGTCTGTCCCAGGAAGTGGTTGATTTCGTGTTGCACCAGCCGCGCAAGGAAGAACTGCCGGATATTGAACACGCCCTCGCCCGCTGCCTGCTGGCCTGGCCCAAACTCGCCGCCGGAGATTTTGCCGGCGCCCAGCAACAGTTGCACGGCAAAGCCGTTTAGTTGGCTAAACTTTAGGAAAATCCATGTCTTTGAAATGCGGCATCGTCGGCCTGCCTAACGTCGGCAAATCCACCCTGTTCAACGCCCTGACCAAGTCGGGCATCGCGGCGGAAAATTATCCTTTCTGCACCATCGAGCCGAATGTCGGCATCGTCGAAGTGCCCGACAAACGCATGGACCAGCTGGCCGAGATCGTCAAGCCGCAGCGCATGCAGTACGCCATCGTCGAATTCGTCGATATTGCCGGGCTGGTCGCCGGTGCCTCCAAGGGCGAAGGCCTGGGTAACCAGTTCCTCGCCAATATCCGCGAAACCGATGCCATCGTGCACGTCGTGCGCTGCTTTGCTGACGACAACGTGATCCACGTTTCGGGTGGTGTCGATCCGATCCGCGACATCGAAGTCATCGATACCGAACTCGCCCTGGCCGACATGGCCACCGTTGAAAAAGCCCTCAACCGCTACCGTCGTCCGGCCAGTTCCGGCGACAAGGAAGCGAAGATCCTGGTCGCCGTGCTGGAAAAATGCTTTGCCCAGCTCGATCAGGCCAAGGCCGTGCGCAGCCTAGACTTTTCCAAGGAAGAACTGGCGCTGCTCAAGCCTTTCTGCCTGATCACCGCCAAGCCGGTGCTCTACGTCGCCAACGTTTCCGAAAACGGTTTCGAGAACAACCCGCTGCTCGACGCCGTGCGCGCCCATGCGGCGACCGAAAAGGCCCAAGTGGTTTCGGTCTGCGCCGCCATCGAAGCCGAAATCGCCGACCTCGACGACGAGGAAAAGCAGATGTTCCTGGCCGACCTCGGCCTCGAAGAACCGGGCCTCGACCGTCTGATCCACGCCGGCTACAAGCTGCTCGGTCTGGCCACCTACTTCACCGCCGGCGTCAAGGAAGTCCGCGCGTGGACCATCCATCAGGGCGACACCGCACCGCAGGCGGCCGGCGTCATCCACACCGACTTCGAGCGCGGCTTCATCCGCGCCCAGACTATCGCCTTCGATGATTTCATTGCCTACAAGGGCGAGGCCGGCGCCAAGGAAGCCGGCAAGATGCGCGCCGAAGGTAAGGAGTACATCGTCAAGGATGGCGACGTACTGAATTTCCTGTTCAACGTCTGAGTCAGCAAAGCCATTTCAAGAGATTTCACAAGGT
>NZ_JAVHPH010000457.1:0-8385 GCF_036170495.1 Azonexus sp. | reverse complement strand
TTTTACAGTCCTTTCACAACGCTCAGATAAATTCAGAATGCTACGGTCGACCGGGGAAAACGGCCAAAATTGAAATGGCGTAACCGGAACTCGCCGATCAAATCAACCCGTATTTCTTGAGCTTGTCGTGCAGCGTCGTGCGGGCGATTTTGAGGGCTTCGCTGGTGCGGGCGATGTTGCCTTCCTGGCGGGTGAATTCGTCGGCGACGAGGCCGCGTTCGTAGTTTTCGACAGCTTCGGTCAGCGATTGGGCGGTGCCGCTGGCGGTGGCCATGGCGTCGCGGCCGATGCCGAGGGCGTGGCAGTCGGCGGCGTTGCGCAGTTCGCGGATGTTGCCTGGCCAGTCTTGCGCCATCAGGCGGCGCAGGTATTCGGAAGTGAGCGGTGGCGGCGGGCGGTTGTAGCGTTTGGCGGCGTGGAGCAGGAATTCGTCGTAGAGGGCTGGGATGTCTTCGCGCCGCTCGCGCAGCGGGGGCAGTTCGATGCGCACGACGTTGAGGCGGTAGTAGAGATCGGCACGGAATTTTCCGTGGTCGGAGAGCAGCTTGAGGTCATCCTTGCTGGCCGCGACGACGCGGCAGGAAACGGGGATTTGCTGGTTCGAGCCGAGGCGTTCGATGACCCTTTCCTGCAGGACGCGGAGCAGCTTGATCTGCATGTTGACCGGCATCGATTCGACTTCATCAAGAAACAGCGTGCCGCCGCTGGCGTATTCGATTTTGCCGATGCGGCGCTTTTGCGCGCCAGTGAAGGCGCCCGGCTCGTGGCCGAAGAGCTCGCTGTCGAGCAGGTTGTCGGACATGCCGCCGCAATTGAGCGCGACGTAGTTCTGCTGGCCGGGATGACTGAGGTCATGCAGGCAGCGGGCGACCATTTCCTTGCCGGTGCCGGTTTCGCCGAAGATCAGCACGTCGACGGCCGCTCCGGCGACGTCGAGGATTAGCTGGCGAACCCGGGCCATCTGCGGCGAGCGGCCGATCAGGCGGGATTCGAGGTTGTCGCGATGGTCGAGCCGGCGGCGCAGGGCGTCGACTTCGAGGACGAGTTCACGCTTTTCCAGCGCCCGGCGGACGACGTCGACCAGATCGCTGGTCGAGAACGGTTTCTGCATGAAATCGTAGGCGCCGCTGCGCATGGCTTCGACGGCCAGCGTGACGTCGCCGTGGCCGGTGATGATGATGACCGGCAGGTCGGCGTCGAGCTCGACGACCCAGCGCAACAGCGCCATGCCGTCGATGCCGGGCAGGCGCATGTCGGTGACGACGATGCCCGGGTAGCCGGCGCGCAGGCGGCGCTGCGCTTCTTCGGCCGAGCCCACGGCGTCAACGGTAATGCCGGCCAGTTGCATGGCCTGCTCGCAACCGAGGCGGACATTGGGGTCGTCTTCGACGAGCAGGACGGAGAGTTGGGGTTTCATGGTGAGACTTTCAATTTGGACGCATAGGCGCAGAGACGCGGAGAAAAACGGCAATCAAGGGAAAAATCCGTGCCACTCCGACGCCTGCCCGAAACCAGCGGGCAAGCCGTTGCCTCTCTCCGCGTCTCCGCGCCTCTGCGTCGAAAATGGCCTACGGGAATCATGACGTTATAGCCGCAGCAGGCACGGCCGGCAGCAGGATGACGAAACGGGCGCCGCCGCCGGGCGCCGGGCCGGCCAGCAGGTCGCCGCCGAAGTCGCGCAGGATGTCGCGCGAAATGGTCAGGCCAAGGCCGAGCCCTTCGCCCGGGTGTTTGGTGGTAAAGAACGGCTCGAACAGGTGCTCCAGCGCTTCTTCGGTGAAGCCGAAGCCGCTGTCGCTGACGGCCAGGGCAAGCTGGCCGGAACTGGCGCGGTCGGCGCTGAAGCTCAGGCGGCGTTCCGGCTCGTCAGCCATGGCGTCGATGGCGTTGCCGATCAGATTGACCAGCACCTGTTGCAGGCGGTTCTGGTCGCACCAGGCGATTGTTGATTTTGGGCCAAAATTCCGGTTGACCGTGACATTCATCTTTTTCAGCCGGGCGTCGAACAGGAACAGCGCCGCGTCGACCGCCTGCGCCACATCAACCGCCACCGAGACGGCCGGCGACTTGCGGGCGAAGGTTTTGAGCGGCGTGATGATGCCGCCGGCCTGCTCGGCGAGCTGGCCGACGATGCCGAGATTCTTCTCGGCCGTGGCGAGGTCGCCGCGATGCATGAATTCGACGGCATTGGCCGACAGCGTGCGGATGGCGCCAAGCGGTTGCGACAGCTCGTGGGTGATGCCGGTCGCCATCTGGCCGAGCACGGCGAGCTTGGCGGCCTGGACCAGTTCATCCTGGGCGGCACGCAGGGTCTGTTCGGCGCGCTGACGTTCGGCGACTTCGCGCTGCAGGCCGGTGACCGCTTCCGAGAGGTCGGCGGTGCGTGCCGCGACATTGCGTTCGAGTTCCTGATTGGCCTGTTCGAGCATGGCGCGCGCCTCCTCGCGACCGCGGGCGAGGCGCCGACGCTGGCTCAGGAAGAGCAGCCAGAGCAGGAAACAGCCGATGGCCGCAGCGGCCAGCGCGGCGTGGGTCGAGGCCTGGACGAAGACCGGGCGCAGGTTGGAAAAGACGACGATGCGCCAAGCCGTGCCGGGCAGGTGGCGGCTCAGGGCGAGGTAGGACTTGGCGCCTTGCAGCGGGCCGGGGTCGGTCTTGAGCTGGCGCGACAGGCGGACCACGGTGCCTTCCTGCGCGGCGTCGATGGCGATGTCGAGCGAGTTGACGCCGAGCGGCTGGCCGGCGAACTGCTCCTGGCTGATGCGCGCCAGCACGGCCGGGCTTTGCGGTTGCAGCGTGGCGTAGCGCCATTCGGGTGGCGAGGCGAGGAGCACGATGCCGTTGGCGTCGACGATCAGGGCCGGTGCCTCCTGACCGAGCCAGCGCCGCTCGAGTTCGTGCAGGCTGGATTTGACGACGGCGACGCCGATCACCTTCCAGTCCTGCATCTCGTCGCGGATGGGCAGCGCGAAGAAATAGCCCGGCTCCTTGCGCACGTTGTCCACCGCGTAGTGCCGGCCCGGCGTGCCGGCGACGGCGCCGCGAAACAGCGGAATGGTGGACAGATCGGCGCCGAGCAGGTTGTCGGAGAATATCCAGTCGCTCGAGGCGACCACCCGGCCGCTGGTGTCGAGCACGAAAATGGCCGGCCCACCGAGATGGTCGTTGAGTTTTTGCAGAAAACGGTTAGCCGGGGCGCGCAAGGCCTCCTGTCGCCCGGCCGGGGCGCGCAGCAGGGCGAGGACGTCCGGGTTCAGTTCGACGGCGCTGGGAATCGAGGCATGCCGCGTCACTTCGCTGTCGATGGCGGCGGCCAGGATGTCCAACTGGTGGCTGGCCTCGGCGCGCATCTGGCTGAAGCCCTGCTGCTCGGAAACCCGGTAGGCGAGCAGCGCGGTGACCACGATCAGGGCCAGCATGGCGGCCAGCACCAGCACGTGATGTGGCTTGGGCAAGGCAACCGGAATGGGCTGGCGGGTTTCGGGCATGGTCAGTCGGTAAGTAAGTGTTTCATATTAACTTGGCAACCCCTACCCCGTTCGGGCTGAGCCTGTCGAAGCCCCTGGATTCAAGCAAATTGCCCTTCGACAAGCTCAGGGCGAACGGAGTTGTGCAGCATCTTCAGATCCCGGCCATGAAACTGCGAATGCCCGAACCGACGAACTGGACGCCGATGCAAATGAGCAGGAAGCCGGTCAGCCGGGCGACGACATTGATGCCCTCGGCCCCCAGCCGGCGCGACGCCCAGCGCGCCGAACGGAGGACCAGCCAGATCAGCAGGCAGGTCGCGGCAATACTCGCCACCGTCGCCGCGTAGGCGGTCACCCGCCGCATGCCGCCCGACAATTCGGCGATTTCCGACGAAATGCCGATCACCGTGGCCAGCGCCCCCGGCCCGGCGATGCCCGGCATGGCCAGCGGAAAGAAAGCAAAGCTGCCGCTGCCGCCGACCAGCGCCGCATCGCTCGTGCCGAACAGCATGCGGTAGCCGATCAGCGCCACGGTCAGGCCGCCGGCGATGCGCAAGGCACCGAAGGAAATGCCGAAGGCTTCGAGAATGAAGACGCCGGCGAACAATCCCACGGTCAACAGCAAAAAACCGTAAAAACAGGCCTGCCGCGCTTCCCGCGAGGCAACGCCAAGCTCGACATCAGTCGCCAGCGTGAGGAAAACCGGGATCTTCGACAGCGGGTTGGTGATCGTCGCCAGGCTGACCAGTCCGCCGAGAAAGAAGCTGATCGCCAGCCGGTTCAGGCTATCGTCCATGCGCCGCTGACGCCAGGCGCTCAGTGGTGGAGGATCTTGGCGAGGAAGTGCTGCGCCCGTTCCGAACGCGGATTGGCAAAGAAGGTCTCCTTGCTGTCGTCCTCGACGATGGCGCCCTGGTCCATGAAGATCACGCGGTCGGCGACCCGTTTGGCGAAGCCCATTTCGTGCGTCACGCACATCATGGTCATGCCTTCCTGCGCCAGTTCGGTCATCACGTCGAGCACTTCATTGACCATTTCCGGGTCCAGCGCCGAGGTCGGCTCGTCGAACAGCATGCAGATCGGGTCCATGGCCAGTGCCCGGGCGATCGCCACGCGCTGCTGCTGGCCGCCCGACAGCTGGCCGGGAAACTTGTCAGCCTGCGCCTTGAGGCCGACGCGGTCGAGCAGCTTGAGGCCCTTGTCCATCGCCTCGTCGCGGCTGCGGCCGAGCACCTTGATCTGGGCGATGGCGAGGTTCTGGGTGATGCTCATGTGCGGGAACAGCTCGAAGTTCTGGAAGACCATGCCGACCTGGGCGCGCAGCTTGGACAGGTTGGTCTTCGGGTCGCCGACCGAAATGCCATTGACGACAATTTCGCCGGCCTGGAAGGGTTCGAGGCCATTGACGCACTTGATCAGCGTCGACTTGCCGGAGCCGGAAGGGCCGCAGACGACGATGACTTCGCCCTTGCTGACCGAGGTGGTGCAATCCTTGAGCACCTGGAAGCTGCCGTAATGCTTGCTGACGTTGGCAATCTTGATCATGGGATTCTCCTGGCGGCCATCAGGCCGGTTGGTATTTTTTCTGGAGGCGCTTCACGATCTGCGAAGCGGAGAAGCAGATGACGAAATAGACGGCACCGGCAAAGAGCAGCATTTCGACCAGCCGGCCGTCGCGGTCGCCGACCTTGTAGGCGGCGCCAAAGAAGTCGGCCAGGGCCGAGACATAGACCAGCGAGGTGTCCTGGAAGAGGATGATGGCCTGGGTCAGGAGCAGCGGCACCATGTTGCGGAAGGCCTGCGGCAGCACGACGAGGCGCATGGCCTGGGCGTAGTTCATGCCGAGCGCCGAGGCGGCCGAAATCTGGCCCTTCGGCACGCTCTGGATGCCGGCGCGGATGATCTCGGAGTAATAGGCCGCTTCGAACAGGGCAAAACCGGCCATGGCCGAAGACAAACGCAAGTCCGTCCCCTTCGGAATGTTGAACAGCTGCCCGACAAATTCCGGCACGATCAGGAAGAACCAGAGCAGCACCATGACCAGCGGCACGGCGCGGAACAGGTTGACGTAGCCGGCGGCAAACCACGACAGCGGCTTGACCGACGACAGCCGCATCATGGCCAGCAGGGTGCCCCAGACGATGCCGATAACCACCGCCTGGGCGGTGATGACCAGCGAAATCTTCATGCCGTCCCACAGGAAGGGCAAGGCGCCGGGGATGGAGGACCAGTCGAATTCGTAAGTCATTATTTGCCTCCGATGTAGCCGGGCACGGCGATGCGCTTTTCAAACTTGTGCATCAGGGTCATCACGGTGACGTTGATGATGATGTAGGACAGCGTGACGGCAATGAAGGACTCGTAGGGCTGCGCCGTGTAATCGACCAGCTGACGGCCCTGGGCAGCCAGTTCGAGGAGGCCGATGGTCGAGCAGACGGCGGAGTTCTTGAAGATGTTGAGGAATTCCGAGGTCAGCGGCGGTACAACCAGACGGAAGGCCATCGGCAACATCACGAAACGGTAGGTCTGGGCCAGCGTGAAACCGAGCGCCAGACCGGCGTTCTTCTGACCCCGGGGCAGCGAGTTGATGCCGGCCCGCACCTGCTCGGCGACGCGGGCGCTGGTGAACAGGCCGAGGCAGACCATCGAGGCAAGGAACTGCTGGAACACCGGATTGGACTGCTTGTAGGCATTGCCGATACTGGCCGGCAAGAGTTCCGGCAGCACGAAATACCAGATGAACAACTGCACGAGCAACGGCACGTTGCGGAACAGCTCGACATAAGCCGTGGCGATGCCGGCCAGCGTCTTGTTCGGCACGGTGCGCAGGACGCCGATCAGCGCCCCAAGCAGCAAAGCCATGACCCAGGCGGTCAAGGACAGCGCGATGGTCATTTTGAAGCCGGTGAACATCCAGCCCAGATAGGTGTCGTCCCCGCTCGCACTCGGCTGCAGGAAGACGCCCCAGTTCCATTGATAACCCATGATCCTCTCCTCAACGACTATCTTCCGTTCGCCCTGAGCCTGTCGAAGGGCAGTGCCCCGAAGGTTTCGACAGACCTGCCCTGAGCCAGGTCGAAGGACTCAGCCCGAACGGAGGCGGGGTTAATTTATATGGCCCCTCCCCGCCCGCGGGAGAAGGGCCGGGGAGACTTATTCGAACGCCTTGTCGTTCGGCGCCTTGAAGGCAGCCTTCATTTCATCGGACAGCGGCATGTTGAGGTTCAGGCCCTTGGGCGGAATCGGGCTCATGAACCATTTGCTGTAGATCTTCTCGGCGTCGCCCGAGGTCAGCGCCTTGGTCAACGCGGTATCGACCAGCTTCTTGAAGCCCGGGTCGTCCTTGCGCACCATGCAGCCGTAGGCTTCCTTCGACTGGGCGGTGCCGGTGACGATCCAGTCGCCCGGCTTCCTGGCCTTGGCCATTTCGCCGTAGAGCAGCGCGTCGTCCATCATGAAGGCGACGGCGCGGCCGGTCTCCAGGGTCAGGAAGGCTTCGCCGTGATCCTTGGCGGAGATGACTTTCATGCCCAGCTTCTTGTCTTCGTTCATCTTGCGGATCAGGCGCTCGGAGGTGGTGCCGGCGGTGGTCACCACATTCTTCCCGGCAAGATCGGCGAAGTCCTTGATGCCGGAAGTCTTCTTGGTCAGCAGCTTGGTGCCGATGACGAAAATGGTGGTCGAGAAACCGACCTGCTTCTGGCGTTCGAGGTTGTTGGTGGTCGAGCCGCACTCGATGTCGACCGTGCCGTTCTGGATCAGCGTGATCCGGTTGGCCGAGGTGACCGGCATCAGGCGGGTATCGACCTTGGCCAGCTTCAGTTCGCTCTTGATGCCATCGACGACCTTGAGCATCAATTCATGGGAGTAGCCGATGACCTGCTGCTTGTCGTCGTAATAGGAAAACGGAATCGACGATTCGCGATGACCCAGCGTGATACTGCCGGTTTCCTTGATCTTCTTCAGGGTGGCGGATTCCTGGGCGTGGGCCGGCAAGGCGGCAGCGGCGCTCAGGGCGGTGGCGAGAGCAGCAGCAATGGCAAATCGGTTCATGTCGTCTCCTGTTTTTTGAAAGGAACCGTGATCGGGCTCCGATGGCTATTACTATGCAGCGAGCGTGCCAGAAAAGCGATGAGCACCCCAAAGCGCAGGCGGCTGATTTTTCGACAGTTTTTTTAGCAGCCGATCAACAAGGTATCGGATTTCCGTCGCCACCCGAAAACAGCCATCGAAAATCCGACAGTCACATCAACCCTACGACCATAGAAACAACGGTTGGCCCCAGGACCATCAAAGCAACGGCTCGCCGTACGGTCGACACAAAAAAACCGCCAAAAATGGCGGTTTTTGGAGGGCTCGCAAACCGTTCAGTCAACCCGCGTATCGAGCCCCTGCTCGGCCAGTTCGGCAGCGCGCAGGACAGCGCGTGCCTTGTTCTGGGTCTCGACCCACTCCGAATGCGGATCTGAGTCGGCAACGATGCCGGCGCCAGCCTGAACGTAGAGCTGCTTGTTCTTGACGACGGCCGTGCGGATCGCGATGGCGATGTCCATGTCGCCATGGAAGCCAAGGTAGCCGACGGCGCCGGCGTAGATGCCGCGTTTGACTGGTTCCAGCTCGTCGATGATTTCCATCGCCCGCACCTTCGGGGCGCCGGAGACGGTGCCGGCCGGGAAGGTGGCCTTCAGCACGTCGAGCGCATCGAGCCCCGGTTGCAGGCGGCCTTCGACGTTGGAAACGATGTGCATGACGTGCGAGTAGCGCTCGACGATCATGTTTTCGGTGAGCTTGACCGTGCCGACCTTGGCGACGCGACCACAGTCGTTGCGGCCGAGGTCGAGCAGTTGCGTGTGTTCGGCGCGTTCCTTCTCGTCGGCCAGCAGTTCGGCGGCCAGTGCGGCATCTTCTTCCGGCG
>NZ_JAVHPH010000456.1:2054-8424 GCF_036170495.1 Azonexus sp. | reverse complement strand
CCGCCGATGCCGCTCGGCAGGCCTTCGCGCCAGGAACGCATGTTCGAGGCGTTGAGGCCGTCGCTGGGCGCCCGCGCCCGGGCGGCGAGCAAGGCTGCGCCGGGTTTGAAGTCGGCGTTGAGCAGAATATCGGCGCGCCGGATGTTGTCTTCGATCTTGAAATAGGCTGGTGGCCAGTCAGTCAGCGGCACCTTGTTGCGGATCAGTTCGGCGATTTCGTCGATGCGCTCCAGGCTCAAGCCGCCAATCGCGTAGTTATTGACCAGCATGCCCGGCCCCTGGTCGCACAGGCCGGTACAGGCCGTCTTGCCGACGCTGACCAGGGCGTCTTCGGAAACCTTGCCGCGCTCGACCCAGAGGTTGTTGCACAGGCGTTCCATGAGCGCCCGGTTGCCCTGCATGCGGTCGGTGATGTTGTCGGAAAACAACACCCGGTATTTGCCGCGCGGTTCGGTATAAATGAAGGAATAAAACCCGGCGACGCCTTCGATTTTGGTGCGCGGCACGCCAAGCATGGCCTGCATGCGGTCGATGGCTTCCGGCGGCACCCAGTCACAAGCCTCCTGGACTTCGCGCAGGATCTGCAGCATGCAGGTCGGATCGCGTCGATATCGGTTAATCACCCGGTCGACAACACCGGTGACCGCTTCGGCATGCATTTCATTGAATCCCACGACAATCTCCTGAAAATTGCCTATGACATGAAAAGCCTAGCACCGGAACGTTACTGTTTGTTGTCCGAGGTCAACAACCGCGTATTTGTAACACGCCAAAAAACCGGAATGTGCAACAATGGTGCTGCGTTGCAACATAGACCAAACACCATCAATTGGCGATGTACCAAGACACATGGTGCGGCGCAATACACTCTGATCGACTCTGCAAGGAAGAACGGCATGAACACAATTGACGAACAATCCCCCCTCGCTCACGCCCATGCGCTACTGCCGCTGGCTGGCAAAAAAGGCTTGATTACCGGCGTCGCCAACGACAAGTCGATCGCTTTCGCCGTAGCCAAGGCGATTCGCGCCCTGGGTGGCGAAATCGCCCTGACCTACCAGAACGACAAGACCGCCAAATACACCCAGCCGTTGGCTGAAGCGCTCGGCGCCAAGCTCTTTCTCAAGCTCGACGTCACCGAGGCAGGCAGCCTGGAAGCCGCCATCAAGCAGTGCGGCGACGCATTCGGCGAACTCGACTTCGCCATCCACTCGATGGCCTTCTGCAACGGCGACGACCTGCACGGCCGCGTCATCGACACCTCGGAAGCCGGCTTCGATTCAGCCATGAACATTTCGTGCCACAGCTTCCTGCGCATGGCCAAGGCGCTGGAACCGCTGATGGCCCACGGCGGCTCGCTGATCACCATGTCCTACCTGGGCGCCGAGCGCGTCGTGCGCAACTACGGCGTCATGGGCATCATCAAGGCGGCGCTCGAATCGGCTGTCCGCTACATGGCCTACGACCTCGGCCCCAAGGGTATCCGCGTCTTCGCCGTATCGCCCGGCCCGATCATGACCCGGGCCGCATCCGGCATCGCCCACTTCGACAAGTTGCTCGAATCGGATGCGGACAAGGCACCACTCGGCCGCACCGTGACCATCGACGAAGTCGGCGCCCTGACCGCCTTCCTGTGCACCGCCGGCTCGTCCGGGATGACCGGCCAGACGATCTATGTCGACGCCGGCGCCCATATCGTCGCCTGAGGCTGTTTTGGTGCGATTGCTACGGTCAACCGGAAAAAAGGGCTAAATTTCAAATCGGCGGGGCAGGTTTCCGCCAATTTGAAATGAATTCGGAGAATCAGATGCCTGACCTTGACGGACTACTCCCCGACCCGGTGCCGGATCACCCGCTGCTCAACGGGCGTCAGGAAATCGGCCGGGGCGAAAGCACCATCGTCCTCGCAGCCGACACCGTCGATGGCCAGGAGCGCGTCTACAAAGTGCTGTCATCGCCCACCGACTACGCCTACTACACCGCCGATGACCGCCCGACCGGCACCCACTTCCCGGTCGTCTTTGCCGACCACGGCACGGTTGGCCGCTCCAGCCGCGGCTTTCCGTTTTACGTCGTCGAAGTCGAACGGCTCTACCCGCTGCCCGTTGCCGGCGACGCCGCCGAAGTGGCGACCAAGCTGTCCTCCTCGTATTTCGACGCCTGCATGATGTGGCGCAACCTGGCCCAGGACATGGGCCGCATCGCCTTGCATCACCTTGTCGTCACGCCCATGGGGTGGACCGACGCGCTGAAGGCGTCACTCAAGGCGGTGGAAGATTTTTCGACCGAATACGGCGCCCTGCCCGACCTCATCAAGGCCGACAATTTGATGATGCGCAAGGACGGGACGCTGGTTTTCTCCGACCCGGTGTTCATGGAATGAGCATCAGAAAAGTCTATTTCGCCTCGCGCGAACTGGCCGAATCGCTGATCGGCAGGCCGTCTATGGCGGTCATTTCGATTACCGATCCGGGCACCCCGGAAGCCAACCTGCACGCCCAGTTCGAGCACGTCCTGCGCCTGGCTTTCTACGATGCGTTGCCGGCCGACGACTACCTGCCGGCACCGATGCCCGGCCTGTTCGATTACCGGATGGCCCGCCAGATCGCCACCTTCGTCGAGGACCTGGACAACGCCGCGGATCCGGTTTCGGTGCTCGTCCATTGCGAATACGGCGTCAGCCGTTCGGCCGCCGTCGCCCTTTTCATCGAAGCCTATACCGGTGCGCCGCTCATTTCGCGGGAATTCACCGGCGAGGCCAACCAGTGGGTCGTCAATCAGTTGTCGCAGCTACGCCCCGAACTGGACATCGACATTCCGCCGGCCAACGCGGCACACGACCGGCGCAGCAGGCCGCGACCGGCCTGACCTTTTCCCAGGAGCATGACCATGCATGAAAGCAGCGAGCAACGTTATCTGGTCAACAAGACCTACGACGAAATCCGCGTCGGCGACTCGGCCAGCCTGACCCGAACCCTGATGCCCGAGGATGTGAAGTTGTTCGCCATCCTGACCGGCGACATCAATCCTTCGGTCGTCGATCCAGGCTATTCCGAAAGCGGCCTGTTCCGCGAAGTCATCGCCCACGGCATGTGGAGCGGTTCGCTGATCTCGACCGTTCTCGGCACCCAGTTTCCCGGCCCCGGCACCATCCTGATTGATCAGGCACTGCATTTCTCCCGCCCGGTCACGATCGGCGACACGATCACCATCACCGTCACCGCCAAGCAGAAATTCGATCACAACAAGCACGTCAATTTCGACTGCGTGTGCACCAACCAGGAAGGCCTGCAGGTGGTGCGCGGCACCGCCGAAGTGCTGGCCCCGACCGAGAAAGTCTCCCGCCTGCAGGAAGTGCATATGCCGGCGATCCACATCGACGACAAACACGAGCGCTACATCCAGCTACTCGAACGCGTCAAAGGCCTGGAGCCGATCCCGACAGCCGTCGCCCACCCGTGCGACCACGAATCCCTGAAAGGCCCGGTGATGGCTTTCCAGGCCGGCATCATCGAACCGATCCTGGTCGGCCCCGAAAACAAGATTCGCGCCGTCGCCGAGGAATTCAACCTTGACCTCTCCGGCATTCGCATCGTGCACGCCGCGCACAGCCACGATTCCGCCGCGCTGGCCGTCTCGCTCGTCCGCACCGGCGACGCCGAGGCGCTCATGAAGGGCAGTCTGCATACCGACGAACTGATGGGCGAAGTCGTCGCCCGCGCCAACGGTATGCGCACCTCACGGCGGATCAGCCACGTCTTTGTCATGGACGTGCCGACCTACCACCGCCCGTTGCTGATCACCGACGCCGCCATCAATATCGCGCCGACGCTGGAAGACAAGGCCGACATTATCCGCAACGCCATCGAACTGGCCCACATCATCGGCATCCCCGAACCCAAGGTAGCGATCCTCTCGGCCGTCGAGACGGTCAACCCGAAAATTCAATCCACTTTGGATGCCGCCGCCCTGTGCAAAATGGCCGACCGCGGTCAGATCAAGGGCGGCATCCTCGACGGCCCGCTGGCTTTCGACAATGCCGTTTCGATCATCGCCGCCAAGACCAAGGGCATCAAGTCGGCCGTCGCCGGCCACGCCGAAATCCTCGTCGTGCCCGATCTCGAATCCGGCAACATGATCGCCAAACAGCTTGAATACCTGGCCAACGCGCTGACCGCCGGTATCGTACTCGGCACCAAGGTGCCCATCGTGCTGACCAGCCGCGCCGACTCGGCCGAAACCCGCACCGCATCGTGCGTTATCGCCGCACTGATCGCCCACCACAACCGCAAAACTGGAACCGTTTAAATGAAGCAAGGCATTCTGACGATCAACGCTGGATCGTCCTCCATCAAATTCGCCCTCTTTCCGCTCGCCCACCCGATTTCCCCCGAGGCCGAAGTCTCCGGCCAGATCGACGGCATCGGCACCAAGGCGACAAAAATGGCCGCCAAGAACAAGGTCGGCCTGAAGATCGCCGACCTCGCCATTCCGGGCGAAAACGTCAGCCACGACCAGGCTTTCGACGCCCTGCTCAAGTGGTTCCAGGCCACCCAATCGGGCTGGCGGATCGTCGCCGTCGGCCACCGCGTCGTGCATGGCGGCGACCTCTACTCGCAGCCGACCATCGTCGATGCCCAGGTCCTCGAACATCTGACCGGCTTCATCCCGCTCGCCCCGCTCCATGAGCCGCACAACGTCGCCGGCATCCGCGCCCTGCAGGCCCTGTTGCCGGCGGTACCGCAGGTCGCCTGTTTCGACACTGCCTTCCACCGCAGCCAGCCCGACGTCGCCCAGGCTTTTGGCCTGCCCCGTGCGTTGACCGCAGAAGGCATCAAGCGCTACGGCTTCCATGGCCTGTCCTATGAATTCATCGCCCGCGCCCTGCCCCAGCATTCGCACCGGGCCAATGGCCGCGTCGTCGTCGCGCACCTCGGCAACGGCGCCAGCATGGCCGCCATGGTCAATCGCAAGGGCGTGGCGACAACACTCGGCTTCTCGACCATCGACGGCCTGCTCATGGGCACGCGCTGCGGCAATCTCGACCCCGGCGTGATCCTGCACCTGATGGAAACCAAGGGCCTGTCGGTCAAGGACATGACCCGGATGCTCTACAAGGAATCCGGCCTGCTCGGCGTTTCCGGCATCAGCCAGGACATGCGTACCCTGCTCGCCAGCGACAAGCCGGAAGCCCAGGAAGCGGTCGATCTGTTCTGCTACCGCATCGCCCGCGAACTCGGCTCGCTGGCCGCCGCCGCCGGCGGTATCGACGCGCTGGTGTTCACCGGCGGCATCGGCGAACACGCGGCGGAGGTTCGCCGCCGCGTCTGCCTGCAGTCGGAATGGCTGGGCATCCGCCTCGATTCCGAGGCCAATGCGCGTCACGACATCGTGATCAGCGCCGGCAACAGTAGCGTTGACGTAATGGTCATTCCGACCAATGAAGAATGGATGATGGCGCACCACGCGCAGACCCTGCTCGCCCTCTGAAAAATTTATTTTTGTTCATGAGCCCCGGTAGCGAAAGCCGCCGGGGCTTTGTTTTTTCTGGCTTTTTTTACCCCGATAGCATCACGAATCACAGGCACACAAAACACCGCATCTAGTCAAGACATTGCCATCGCCCACTATATCTAGTAGCTTTGCAACATTCGAAAATTAACAACCCATAAAATCCGAATTTTGTAGAGGAGCCTTGGATGAGCAAAATCGCCGAACAGCTTTCGCTGACTGACATTCCCGAAGCACCGCAATTCGCACCGCTGCCGGAACAGGAAATTTCCGCCGAAGTGCTCATCGAAAAGTATGCCAAGGGCAAAGAAACCAACGTCCATGACGTCCGCCGTCGCGTCGCCTACGCGCTGTCCCAGGTTGAGCCGGAAGCAGATCAGGCCCACTGGGAAGCGAAGTTCCTGTGGGCCCAGGAAAACGGTTTCATTCCGGCTGGCCGGATCAATTCCGCTGCCGGCACCGACCTCCAGGCAACGCTGATCAACTGCTTCGTGCAGCCGGTTGGCGACTCCATCGTCGAAAACACCGATGGCCGTCCCGGCATCTACACGGCGCTGGCCCAGGCGGCCGAAACGATGCGGCGCGGTGGCGGCGTCGGCTACGATTTCTCGTCGATCCGACCGCAAGGCGCCCGCGTCAAGGGCACCCAGTCGCGTGCTTCCGGCCCGGTGTCGTACATGCGCGTCTTCGACCGCTCGTGCGAGACCGTCGAGTCCGCCGGCGCCCGCCGCGGCGCCCAGATGGGCGTGCTGCGCTGCGACCATCCGGATATCGAAGTCTTCATCCACGCCAAGGACAAGGGCGACCTCTCCAATTTCAACATCTCGATCGGCGTCACCGACCCGTTCATGGAAGCCGT
>NZ_JAVHPH010000456.1:0-1954 GCF_036170495.1 Azonexus sp. | reverse complement strand
GCCTCGAACGGCATCGAACCGCCCTTCTCCTGGACCTACAGCCGCAAGAAGCGCATGCAGGACGGCACGATCAAGGAATACTCGGTCGAGGATTACGCCTGGCGCCTCTACAAGCACCGCGGCGGCGACGTCAGCAAGCTGCCCGAGTACTTCGTCACGGCCCTTGAAATTTCCGCCAAGGCACACAGCGACATGGTCGCCGCCGTCGCACCGTTCATCGACACCTCGATTTCGAAGACAGTGAACGTCCCGGCCGACTACCCGTACGAAGACTTCCAGGACCTCTACATGAGCGCCTGGAAGTCGGGACTCAAGGGTCTGGCCACCTACCGTCCGAACAGCGTGCTCGGCTCCGTGCTGTCCGTTACCAGCAGCGAGCCGGCCAAGACCGAGGGCGATGCCAAGGCGCCGCAGGATTTCGTCACCGACGCCAACCGCCGCCTGTCGATCAAGAACCTGCCGGCTCCTGTGCTCGCCAGCCTGCGCTGGCCGGGCCGCCCGAACCTGCCGGAAGGCAACCTGTGCTGGACCTACATGCTCGACTCGCCGATCGGCAAGTTCGCGCTGTTCGTCGGCCACGTCGAACCGGAAGGCAAGGCCTGGCCGTTCGAAGTCTGGGCCAACGGCCCGGCCGAACCACGCGGCCTCGGTGCCGTCGCCAAGACGCTGTCGATGGACATGCGCGCCAAGGATCATGGCTGGCTGCAAATGAAGCTCGATGCCCTGGCCAAAACGCCAGGCGACGCCTTCGAAATGCCAATGCCCCCGCACGGCGAACGCAAGCGCGTACCGTCCGTGGTGTCCGCCATGGCCCAGATCATCCGCTGGCGTTGCGATCAGCTCGGCGCCTTCAAGAACGAAGGCCCGACGCCGGTCAAGGATGCCCTGTTCAGCGCCAAGGAGCCGAAGACCGGCACCGACGGCACGCTGTCGTGGACGGTGGACATCAACAACCCGTCGACCGGCGAAGACTTCGTCCTCGGCCTCAAGGAAATCACCCTGCCGGACGGCGTCACCCGCCCCTACTCGATGTGGCTGTCGGGCAACTATCCGCGCGCCCTCGATGGCCTGTCCAAGCTGCTTTCGCTCGACATGCGCGTCCTTGATCCGGCCTGGATCGGCATGAAGCTCAGGAAGCTGATCGACTACTCCGAGCCGCTCGGCGACTTCATGGCCTTCGTCCCGGGGTCACGCAAGCAGCAAACCTTCCCGTCGACCGTGGCCTACATCGCCCAGCTGATCATCCACCGCTATGCCATGCTCGGCATCCTCGACGAAAGCGGCTTCCCGCTGCAGCAGATGGGCATCCTCGAAGCGCCGGAAGACTCGACCAGCAACAAGGTCCTGCCGACGCAAGGCAAGCTGTGCAGCGAGTGCGGGAACCACACGATGATCCGCAAGGATGGCTGTGATTTCTGCACGGCCTGCGGCGCGGTAGGCACCTGCGGCTGATCGCTGACTGCCCCAAAAAACGCCCCGGTCATGCCGGGGCGTTTTGCTTTGGGGCTGATTTCAGGCCGAAGCACGAAGTCGATTTTGGCCGTTTTTTCCGGTCGACCGTAGCAATCGCCCGGAAGGACTCAGCGCTTCGGGTTTAGGGCTTGTCGAGCCAGAACAGCGAGGTGATGGTCTTGGCGTCGCTGATGCGACCATCCCAGACAGCCTGCCTGGCTTCGGCCGGCGACAGTTCGACGACATCGAGGAATTCGTTGTGGTCGAGCTGCTTTTCACCGGCCAGATGCAGGCCATGCGCCACAAAGATTTCGATGCGTTCGTCAGAGTAACCGATGCACGGGTGCATCACGCCAAGGTATTCCCAGTCGCTGGCGACATAGCCGGTTTCTTCCCGGAGTTCACGCTGAGCGGTGTCGATGATGGCTTCGCCATGATCGATCTTGCCAGCCGGTAGTTCGAGAAAAACGCGGCGCAACGGATAGCGGAACTGTCGCTCAAA
>NZ_JAVHPH010000455.1:0-8430 GCF_036170495.1 Azonexus sp. | reverse complement strand
GGGCCATGCGGTTGGGCAGGCCGGTCAGCGCGTCATGCTGGGCGATGTGCCGCATCCGCTCCTCGGACTGCTTGCGTTCCGTGATGTCGGCGAGAATCCAGACGTAGTGCGCGGGCAAACCGCTTTGCGGGTCATCGACACGGTTGACCCGGGTGCCGGCCGGGAGGTTGTTGCCGTTTTTCTGGGTGACGTTGAGTTCGCCGCTCCATGATCCGCGCTGCGATATGTCCTCGAGGAAGGCTTCCTGCGTTATGTCAGCGTCAAAAGTGATTAGTCCGAAGACGGTTTGGCCGATTAGCTCGAACGGCTCGTAACCCGCCATTTGCGTGGTGGCCGGATTGATCGACAGAATGCGATGGGCTTCGTCGGTGAAAATAATTCCGGCTGGGGTGTGGTTATACACTTTCTCGGCAAGCTGCTCGCGTTCGGCGCTGGCGCGCCGTTCGGTGATGTCGGAGTAAACGGTGACAAAGCCGCCTTCGGGCAGCGGAACGCCACGGATTTCGAGTGTTTTGCCGTTCGGGCGGGTGCGCTCAAAATGATGCGGAACTGGGTGACGGGCGCGCTCCAACAGCGCGGCAACGGTTTCCTCGGGGTCTGCCGTGCCGTACTCGCCGCGCTGCGCGTTGAGGCGATAGATGGCTTCGATCGACGTGCCCGGTTGCGCCAGACTGGCTGGAATATCGAGCAGGCGTTGAAACTCGGTGTTGGATACGACCAGCTTCGTGTCGCCATCGAACAGACTGATGGCGCTCGGGATACTTTCGATCACCGTTTGCAATTGATTGTGCTGCGTTCGCAGGGCTATTTCGGCGGCCTTGCGCTCGGTGATGTCGGTGTAGGTCGTGATGAAGCCGACCAGTTGCTCGTTGATAAAAAGTGGCTCGCCCTGGACGAGATGAGTTTTGCCGTTCGGGCGGGTGCGCTCGAAACAGTGGGCTTCGAATTTTCTAGCGAGGTCAGTGATGCGTTGGATGTGGGCTTCAACGTCGCCGGGGCCGTATTCGCCGCGTGTGGCGGGGATGCGAATCAAGTCAGAAAACGCTACACCTGCATAGACCACTTCGTCGGGAAGGTCCAGGACGCCGATGAATCCCCGGTTCCAGACGCGCAGACGCAGTTGTTCGTCAAAGACGCTGATGCCTTGTGGCATGTTCGATACCACTGCCTGCAAATAGGCGAGCTGGCGTCCGATGTCGCTTGATGGTTGCGCGGGGGCGTCAGTTAATTTCAATGGCTTGGGCGGGGCGGTTATCCAACTTTTGATGATAGCTCAGCTGAGAGGATGCTGGCATTGGCGGCCTACGGTTTTAATTATCGAATATTTTTGTCACAAATGCCATTTTATCGAGCAGCCTATCGATGCCACCTGCTCGGTCGGGCCTTTGCCGGTTCTCGCCATCTCGCTCAGCGCTTCGAACAGTTCGCGTCGCGCCTCCGGTGGCGCCGGGTTTCGCCCGGAGGCATCGAGACGGCCACGGTATTGCAGTTCGAGGCTGGCGTTGTAGCCAAAGAAGTCGGGCGTGCACACGGCGCCATAGGCCTTGGCGACGGCCTGGGTTTCGTCGTAGAGGTAGGGAAACGGGAAGGTTAGTTCGGCGGCCCAGCGGGCCATCAATTTTGGCGAATCTTCCGGGTAGACCGTGACATCGTTGCTCATGATCGCGACGCAGCCGATACCGTGCTTGGCGAGGTCGTGGCAATCGTGGATCAGGCGGTCAATGATCGCCTTGACGTAGGGGCAGTGGTTGCAGATGAACATCACGAGCAGCCCGTTCGGGCCGCGGCAGCTGGCTAGCGTGTGGCGCTTGCCGTCAACGCCGGGTAGATCGAAGTCGACGGCTGGTCGGCCAAAATCACAGACGGGTGGGTTCAAAGCGACCATGTTTTTCCACTCCAAAAGCCATTTCGACCATAATAGCACCGATGAATTCCCCCCGTTTTTACTGCCGAGAAGCCCTTTCGCCGGGGGCTCATGTTGAGTTGCCGGAACCGGTGGCGCGCCATGCGGTGCGCGTGTTGCGCCTGCCGCCCGGGGCGCCGATGGTGCTTTTCGATGGTCGTGGCGGCGAGTATCCGGCGCATATCGAACGCATCGAGCGCGACCGGGTCATGGCCGTGCTGGGTCCGTGGGTTGAAGTCGAGCGCGAATCGCCGCTGGCGATTACCTTGGTTCAGGCCCTGCAGGCCGGTGACAAGATGGATTTCACCATCCAGAAGGCGGTGGAGCTCGGTGTTCGCCATATCGTGCCGGTCGAGAGCCGGCGCAGTGTCCTGCGCCTGGCCGGCGAGCGGGCCGGCAAGCGGGTGGCGCACTGGCAGGGCGTGGTGGCGTCGGCCTGCGAACAATGCGGCCGCAACCAGGTGCCCGTGGTGGCGCCGCTCGAGAAGCTCGAAAACTGGCTGGCCAGGCCGGCGCCGGGTGCCCTGCGCCTGATGCTGGCGCCGGATGCCGAACAGACGCTGGCCTCGATCCGGCCAGTCGGAGAGGTTCAACTGCTGATCGGGGCCGAAGGGGGGCTTGATCCGCAGGAAATGATCGCCGCGCAGTCGGCTGGCTTTCAGGCAGTACGTATGGGTCCGCGCATTCTGCGGACGGAAACGGCGGGCCTGGCCGCGCTGGCAGCGATGCAGGTACTTTGGGGTGACTTCAGGGGGGAGTAGGCAATGTTTGAATCAGCAGAACTCGGCCACAAGATTGACAAGGAAACCTTCAAAAAGGAAGTGCCGCTGCTGCGCGCTGCCTTGCTTGATGCGCAGTACGACATGCTGGAGAAAAAGGACTTTCCGGTGGTCATCCTGATCAGCGGGGTAGACGGTAGCGGCAAGGGGGAAACGATCAACCTGCTTTATTCCTGGATGGACCCGCGCCACATTTCGACCCTGGCCTTCTCGGCACCTTCCGACGAAGAACGGGCTCGCCCCTACATGTGGCGCTACTGGCGCGCCCTGCCGCCCAAGGGCAAGGTCGGCATCTTCGCCGGCTCGTGGTATTCGCAGCCGATTACCGATCGGATCACCGGCCAGATGCGCCGTTCCGAGATGGATGAACGGCTCGACGACATCAATCGTTTCGAGGCCATGCTGGTCAATGAGGGGGCGCTGGTTCTGAAATTCTGGTTCCACCTGTCCAAGGATGGCCAGAAAACGCGGCTCAAGGCGCTGGAGAAGAATCCGAACACGGCCTGGCGCGTCACCAAGGAAAGCTACGATCGCCTGAAGACCTACAACAAGCTGCAGGAAGTGGCTGGTCATGTGCTGCGCGTCAGCAATACGGCGCATGCGCCGTGGATCATCGTTGAAGGCACCGATGACGAATATCGTTCGCTAACCGTCGGCCGCATCGTGCTCGACGCCATGAAGCGCCGTCTGCAGCAAACGGGCCGCCAGCAGGTGCCGGTGGCGCCGCCGATTGTCCATGCCATTGACCAGAAAAACGTGCTCAGCGAACTGGATCTGACGCAGAAGCTGGCCAAGAAGGATTACGAGAGCCAACTGGCCAAGTACCAGTCACGCCTCTCGGAACTGGTGCGCGATCCGCGCTTTGTCGGCAAGCGCTCGCTGGTCCTGGTCTTTGAAGGTTCGGATGCGGCCGGCAAGGGCGGCACCATCCGTCGCATCGGTGCTTCGATGGATGCCCGGCAGTACCAGATCGTGCCGATTGCCGCGCCGACCGAGGAAGAGCGGGCGCAGCCGTATTTGTGGCGTTTCTGGCGGCATCTGCCGCGGACCGGGCGGGCGGCGATTTTCGACCGTTCGTGGTATGGCCGCGTGCTGGTCGAACGCGTCGAGGGTTTTTGCACCGAGGCCGACTGGCTGCGTGCCTACGCCGAGATCAACGATTTCGAACACCAGATGGTCGATTCCGGCGCCATCGTCGTCAAATTCTGGTTGCAGATCAGTGCCGATGAGCAGTTGCGCCGTTTCAAGGAACGCCAGGATACCGAGTTCAAGCGCTTCAAGATCACCGACGAAGACTGGCGCAACCGCGAGAAATGGGACGACTACGTTTCCGCCGTCTGCGACATGGTCGACCGCACGTCAACCGGGCTGGCGCCCTGGACGTTGGTTGAGGCCAACGACAAGAACTTCGCCCGGGTCAAAGTGCTGAAAACCCTGTGCGAGCGGATCGAAACGGCGCTCAAGGACGATAACGGAAAATATACGGAAAAATGAGCGATACCCCTTACGACGAGCATTTCGTCTCCTGGTTCCGGGCGGTTACGCCCTACATCAACGCCTTTCGCGGCAAGACCTTCGTCATTGCCTTCGGTGGCAAGGCGGTGGCCAGCGAGTTCGCCAAGACGCTGGCCTATGACGTGAACCTGCTGGTCAGCCTGGGCATCCGGCTGGTGCTCGTGCATGGGGCGCGACCGCAGATCGAGGAAGAGTTGCGCGAGAAGAACCTGGACTCGGTCTATCACCGGGGCTATCGGGTGACCGACGCGGCGGCGCTCGACTGCGTGCTCGATGCGGTGGGCAGCGTCTATCTGGAAATCGAGGCGATGCTGTCGCAGGGCTTGCCGAATACGCCGATGGCCAACAGCCGAATCCGCGTCATCGGCGGCAATTTCATCACCGGCCAGCCGATCGGTGTGCTCGACGGCATCGACATGCATTACGCCGGCAAGGTGCGCAAGGTCGACGCCGAGGGCATCAACGCCCAGTTGGGCCTCGGCAACATCGTGCTGCTCAACTGTGAGGGGCCGTCGCCGACCGGCGAGATTTTCAACCTGCAGATGGAAGAAGCGGCTGAAGCCGTGGCCATCGCCATCAAGGCCGACAAGCTGGTGTACCTGACCGACAGCCGCGGTGTCACCGACCAGGCTGGCGAGTTGCTCGATGCCATGACGGCCGACGAAGCATCGCAAATGCTGCGCGACGCCGACTGGCTGTCGGCCGACATCAAACGCTACCTGCCGTGCGCCGTACGGGCCAGCCGGACCGGCGTCGGCCGAGTGCATCTGATCAGTTTCGAGCAGGATGGTGCGCTGTTGCGCGAGCTGTTTACGCACGATGGCGTCGGCACCGTGGTCACCCGCGAATCGCTGGAAAATATCCGCGAAGCCAAGCCGGACGACATCGCCGCGCTGATCGCCTTGATCGAACCGATGGAGCAGGAAGGCATCCTCGTCCATCGGCCGCGCGAACTGCTCGAGCGCGAAATCGACCGTTTTTCGATCATGCTCCACGACGGCATCATCGTCGGCTGCGCCGCGCTGTACACGCATTCCGAGGACGAGGCCGAACTGGCCTGCCTGGCGGTCAGTCACGAACACCGCGAATGGGGCTATGGCGAGCAGTTGATGCTGCGCATCGAGCAGCGCGCCCGCAAGGCCGGCATCAAGCGCCTGTTCGTGCTGACCACGCGCACCGAGCACTGGTTCGTCGAGCGCGGCTTCAAGCTCGGCACGGTCGATGACCTGCCGGCCAACAAGCGCGACATGTACAACTATCAGCGGCGTTCCAAGGTGCTGTTCAAGACTTTATAATTCCCCGCATTAACCCCCACGGAGTTTCACATGGCACGTACCGTCAATTGCATCAAGCTCGGCCGCGAGGCTGAAGGCCTCGATACGCCACCTTACCCGGGTGCGCTCGGCCAGCGTATTTTTGAGAATGTTTCGAAGGAAGCCTGGCAGCAGTGGATCAAGATGCAGACCATGCTGATCAACGAGAATCGTCTCAATCTGGTCGATGCCAAGCATCGCAAATACCTGACCGAGCAGCTCGAGAAGCATTTCTTTGGCGAGGGGGCCGACCATATTCAGGGTTACGTTCCGCCGGCCGCCTGAGCGACCGGACGCTCATGAAAAATCCCGCTGCGGCGGGATTTTGTTTTTCAGGCGATCTGGCTCAGCGCGTAGAAGATCAGCATGCCGCCGCCCATCGCGGTAACGGCCAGGATGGCACTGGTCCGCTTGAGGCCGCTGGCCTGTTCTTCGATGAATTGCTCCAACCCGTCGAACAGCTCGGGAAAGGCGGCGATGTCGTTGTGGTTCGGCTTGTTCATGCAGGGCTTTCAGGCAGACGAATAACGTCACTATCGCCACTCAATATTGCATGGGCGTTACGGCCGCGTGGGGCGCTTGTCACGCTTTGGTAACGGGGCAGACTTAGCCTGATAGCCTTCTTCATCGAGCTGTCGGGAATTTGCGTGGTTGAAAACGGAACGCAGTATTTGTTGGGCAGGCTGGGTTTTCGCGGCTTGTTCGTGTTGATCGGCTGTGTGTTCAGCGTGGCGTTTCTCGCGGTTTCGTTACCGCATTTGCTGTCGCGCTGGGACAGCATGCAGGTGTCGGAGGATCGGCTGGCGGCAATCCGCCAGACCGGGGAGACGCGATCCCTGATCGGCGCATTGCAGCAGCATCGGGCGGCATTATTCTTTGCCGGGGCTGGCGATACGGTGGCGAGTGCGGAAATTGCCCAAAATCTGCAGTCGACCGTAGCATCGGCCAGCGCCGATGAGCTGCGCGACCTGCTCGCCGTTACCCCGGCAGAGAGTGCCGGCCGGCGGCGCATGCAGGTCTTTGCCGGCTTCGGCACGCGGGTCGAAAAACTGCAGCTGCAGATGACCGAACGCCTCGGCGGGGGGCCGAGTGGCAGTGCCAGCCTGCAGGCCGTTTCCGGTATCTGGTTGAACGATTTACCCCTGCTCGCCGAATCGCTGGCCCGGTTGGAGGTGCTGGCCGGCGTCGCGGTGCGCGAGGGGATGGTGGCCGACAAGCTGCGCCCGGAACTGTCGGCCTCGATCGCCGTCGCCACGCATGCGCTGGCCGGCGTACAGCGCCAACTGGCCCCTTTCGTCGGCCAAGGCGGCGAGCTGGCGGCCTTGGCCGAAAAGGTCGAGGTGCTGGCCGGGCAGTTCGAACTGACGCAAACCGTGGCTTACGGCCAGGCCCTGAGCAGCGCTGCGTATTCGCGGGACGAGCTGGCGCGGGCAATCGGCCAGCCGCTGGCCGAGGTCCGCGACATTTCACGGCGCAGCGAGCAGCTGATGCTGGCCGGCCTCGACGACGAACGGGGCCGGGCGCATCGCCATCTGATCGTGACCGTGCTGCTCATCCTCGGCGGTATGCTGGTTTCCAGCGGTGGCCTCTACGTCGCCTATGTCCGCCTGGCGTCGACCATCGAGGTGCTGGCCCGGGGGGCGCGTCAGCTGGCGACCGGCGACCTGTCGGTGTCGATCGAGCTGGCCGGGCAGGACGAATTGCAGCGCATCGCCGAATCGCTGCGCGCCGTGCGCGACGGTCTGCGCAGCCTGATCGGCGACATTGCCAACAGCGCCCACGCGCTGACCACCGGTTCGCTGTCGTTTGTCCAGACGGCAAGCTCCTCGGCGGCGCGGGCGCGCCGCCAGGAGGGCGATACGCAGCAGGTGGTGACGGCGGTCGAGGCGGCCGGGCGACAAGTCGATGAAATCGCCCACGCGGCCGGCGAGAGCGATGCGGTAGCGCGCAGCTCGGATCAATTGGCGAGTTCCGGCCTGCAGTCGGTCAGTCTCGCCAAGGACGTGTTGGAACAAATGAGTGCCGACATTGTCGAGGCGACGGCCTGCCTTGATCGCATGGAAAGCGAAACGCGCCAGGTATCGACGGTGGTCGCAGTGATTGCCGGGGTGGCCGAACAGACCAATCTGCTGGCGCTCAATGCAGCAATCGAGGCGGCGCGGGCCGGCGACAGCGGCCGCGGTTTTGCCGTGGTGGCCGACGAGGTGCGCAAGCTGGCCGAGCGGACGGCGCAGAGCACCAAGGAAATCGGCCAGATGATTGCCCGCATGCAGGGCATTGCCAGCGCGACGGCGAATGCGGTACGGACGGCCGCCAGCCATGTCGTGACCAGTAACGAAAAAGCCGGCGAGGCGGCGCTGGCGATGGGCCGGGTCCGCGACCAGGCTGGTCTGGTCGAGGTCGCCAGCACGCGGATCAACACCGCCCTGGTGACGCACCGGCAGGAGACCAAGCGGATCGAGTCGTTGGTCGCCGGCATCGCCGACCTGTCGCTGGAAAATTGCCAGGCTCTGACCGGTGCCGCCGATTCGGCTCGCCTGCTCGAGGGGCTGGCCGGCGACCTGCGCCAGGCGATCGGCAAGTTCCGGCTGGCGGCCGGCGATGCCAGCCAAACGCTACGACCATAGAAACAATGGCTGGCCCCAGGGTCGACCGGGGAAATCGCCCTTTTTTGAAATGGTTGGTTGTCGGCCGGGCTTCGTGAATAGCGAAACCGGCCGCTAAAAACGCCGGATCAGTAAATGCCGGCCGTCGATGGCGCTGTTGCGTACTTCGCTGAAGCCGAAATCGCGAAAGCGCCGGACCTTGGCGGTGGAGACCAGGATTCGTCCTGACTTGAAGGTTCTTTCGAGCCAGTCGAGGCGGGCCTGGATCAGGGCGCGGCCGATGCCTTGGCCGCGGCGTTCCGGGGCGACTGCCG
>NZ_JAVHPH010000454.1:7040-8432 GCF_036170495.1 Azonexus sp. | reverse complement strand
GCCGGATGCATGGCCCGCAGTTCCGCAAAATGGGAAACGGTGTCCATCAATTCGTAGAACCGTGCAGTCAGCTTGGCAACAGTGGCTTCGCCACCGATTTTTTCATAGGTCGTGGGCGTGGTGGCCTGGTCGGTCATCAATCAACTCGCAGTAGTTCAGAAGAAAGCTGGCAAGTGTAACGGAGACCATGGCAATTGCCGAAAATCCCGCTCAGGATGAGAGGCCTGCACTTTCGGCATGCAGAATACCGCCTCGCCCATATTCCGACTTGCTGCGGTACATGGCCTTGTCAACCGAGGCAATGACGGATTCGAGATTGCTGCCATGCTCGGGGTAATTGCCGACGCCAATCGAAACGTTGAAGTCGATATTGTTCTGTCTTGCCCAATCGTTGATTTGCTGGCGCACACGCTGCGCAACGATTTCACCGCCCTCCTGCGTGGTGCGCGGTAGCACGAGCAGAAATTCGTCACCACCATAACGCGCCACTAAATCAATGTCGCGAACGTTGTCGAGAATGCGCTCGGCCACGGCAACCAGCACTTTGTCGCCGACATGATGACCGTGCGTATCGTTCACGTTCTTGAAACCATCCAGATCAGCGAACAGGACGACAATCCTGCCGCCGTGCGCGGCGGGGGAGTGGAAAAGCAGGGCTGCTCGTTCGATCAGGGCTCGCCGGTTCAGCATGCCGGTCAACGCATCGACATTTCTTTCGTGCGAGAGTTTCTGGCGAGCCCGATCGATCTTCGCTGTCAGCGAATAGGAGTAGAGAACAACAATGGCAAAAAACACCAGGAAAAAGATGGCGCTGACTGAGAAGATGGCGAGGTAATCAGGTAAGCGCAGCCAGACGATGAGGATCGAAGCGCCCAGGCTGCCGATGACGGCTTCGCCAAAAAGCCGGAGACCGTAACGCATGCCGTTGCCAAGGATAACCATCAGGAAAACAAGGAAACCCGGTGAACTCAGCGTTGAATCGGCCAATGCGGCGAAGCAGGCTGCGGCAATATCGACCCACATGGTCAGGCGCTGGCGCCATGGCGCGTGCGGCTCCCGCGTGGCATGCCACATGAAAAACAGGATCTCCATGCCATACGTCGTCATCACGACATTGACGACCGGCAAACTGGCCCATGGCCGAACCTGAGCTTCGCCACCAAAGTTGAAATACATCAAGGCCAGGATGCAGAACAGCAAGCGCGTCCAATATTGCCCTCGCTGATCCTCCCAGGACAGGCGATGCGGCGCTCCGTCGAGCCGGTGAAGATCGAGACACTGGGCAAAACCGGGCCGCCGATCGGTCATCCGTCGACCGTAGCAACCGCCCCTCTCGTGGTCTCGTCGTCTGTACATGTCTGCCCCGGCCATCCTGATTTGGTGCCGCCTGAG
>NZ_JAVHPH010000454.1:0-6940 GCF_036170495.1 Azonexus sp. | reverse complement strand
GGTCTCGTCGTCTGTACATGTCTGCCCCGGCCATCCTGATTTGGTGCCGCCTGAGTTGTCGGAGCGCCGATCCGATGACCACCAGAATCGGTGACGGCTTTCGAAGCTACGGAAAATGCGGCTTTTTTTAGAGTATCACCACTTCCCACAGCTCCGTCAAACCCACATTGAATACTATTTTTTTCTCGGACGCGGGTGCCGTTGCACGCCAGAACGCGGCACCGGCCCAGCCCGCCTGATCGTCGCGGGGGATACTGCGGCGGTGCCGCCCGTACCTGCCGGTTGCCAGGCTGGAATCAATTGCTTTTTGCCATTGCCGATCAGGTCGGCCCGCCCCATTTCCTTGAGCGCTTCGCGCAACAGTGGCCAGTTCGCCGGATCGTGGTAGCGCAGAAAGGCTTTGTGCAACTTGCGCTGGCGACCATTGCGCACGGTGTTTACATGCTCGCTGCTGCGCGTCACCTTACGCAGCGGGTTACGCTCGCTGTGATACATCGTCGTCGCCATCGCCATCGGCGTCGGGATGAAGGTCTGCACCTGGTCGAGGCGGAAGTTGTTCTTTTTCAGCCACAGCGCCAGATTGAGCATGTCCTCGTCTTCCGTGCCCGGGTGGGCGGCGATGAAGTACGGGATCAGGTACTGCTCCTTGCCGGCCTCGCGGGAGAAACGGTCAAACAGCTGCTTGAAGCGGTCGTAGGAACCGATACCCGGTTTCATCATTTTGGAGAGCGGGCGCTCCTCGGTGTGTTCGGGAGCGATTTTCAGATAGCCGCCGACGTGGTGGGTGACCAGTTCCTTGATGTATTCCGGTGAGCGCACGGCCAGGTCGTAGCGCAGGCCGGAGCCAATCAGCACCTTCTTGACGCCCTTCAGCGAACGGGCCTTGCGATACAGCGAGATGAGCTTGCTGTGATCGGTGTTCATATTCTCGCAGATGTCAGGATAGACGCAGGATAGCCGGCGGCAGGCTGTCTCGATTTTCTCGTCCTTGCATTTGAGATGGAACATGTTGGCGGTCGGTCCGCCGAGGTCGGAGACGACGCCGGTGAAGCCCGGCGTCTTGTCGCGCATTTCCTCGATTTCGCGGATCACGGAATCTTCGGAACGGCTTTGGATGATGCGGCCTTCATGTTCGGTGATCGAACAGAAGGTACAGCCGCCGAAACAGCCGCGCATGATGTTGACCGAGAAACGAATCATTTCCCAGGCCGGAATCTTGGCCTCGCCGTAGCTCGGGTGCGGCCGACGGGCGTAGGGCAATTCGTACACCTGATCGAGCTCTTCGGTGGTTAGCGGCGTCGGCGGCGGATTGAGCCAGACATCGCGTTCGCCATGCCCCTGAACCAGCGCCCGGGCATTGCCGGGGTTGGATTCAAGGTGGAAGGTACGCGAAGCATGGGCGTAGAGCACCGGATCATCCTTGACCTGTTCGTAGGACGGCAGGCGGATAACCGTATGGGCGCGTCGATCCTGGCGCGCTGCCAGCCGCTCGGTGCGCGAAACGATGCGGACCGGGTAAGCATTGATGCCCACGGTCAACGGGAAATTTTGCTCATTTTTCAAGTCGCCTTCCATGGCATAAGGGTCGGCGTGCTTGATCAGCGGCCCCGGCGTATCGACTGAAGACGAATCCACCGCCTCCCATTCCGCCGAAGGTAGCCAGCCGCGCGGCACCATGAAGGCCGTACCGCGTAGATCGCGGATTTCGCTGATCTTCTCGCCCTTGGCGACACGATGCGCCAGTTCGACAATGGCCCGCTCGGCATTGCCGAAGAACAGCATGTCAGCCTTGGAGTCAGGCAGCACCGAGCGGCGCACCTTGTCCGACCAGTAATCGAAATGCGCGATACGCCGGAGGCTGGCCTCGATCGAACCGATAATCACGTTACACCCCGGGAAAGCCTCGCGGCAACGCTGGGCGTAGACCGTCACGGCATGATCCGGTCGCTTGTTCGGCTCACCGTTGGGGGTGTACGCATCGTCAGAGCGGATCTTGCGGTCGGCCGTATAGCGATTGACCATCGAATCCATGTTGCCGGCCGTGACGCCGAAGAACAGATTCGGTTTTCCCAGTTTTTTGAAGTCGACCGCAGCATTCCAGTCCGGCTGGCAAAGGATGCCGACGCGGAAACCCTGCGCTTCGAGCAAACGCCCGATCAAGGCCATGCCGAAGCTCGGATGGTCGATGTAGGCATCGCCGGTGACGAGAATGATGTCGCAGGAATCCCAGCCCAGGGATTCCATCTCGGCGCGCGACATGGGCAGGAAGGGAGCCGGCCCGAAACGGTGGGCCCAAAATTTGCGATAACCGAAGAGCGGGCGGGTGTTTTGCTGATTTGAATCCATGCAATATTTTACCTGAGAGCGCCAGGGGCCATGGCATACTTGCCCTTTATCCAAGAGCCTCCCCCTACGCGATGATGAATCTTCCCACCCGCGAACAGGCCGGTGTCCTGATCGTTTCCGTCAGCGGACGCATAGACCACACAACCAGCGAAGAGTTCACAAAAGCGCTCGACCCCCTGCTTGATCGTTGTGCCCAGGGCCACCCTTCCGTCCTCCTCGACTTTTCCGGGGTCGATTACATCAGCAGCGCCGGCTTACGTGTCCTGATGATGGCCTCGCGTCGCGCCAAGGCGCAAAAAGGCGTGTTTGCGATTGCCGCCCTGCAGCCCATGGTTCAGGAAGTATTCGCCATCAGCCGCTTCAACCTGATCGTGCCGTGCTATGTGAGCGTCGAAACCGCCGGCAAGGTTCTCGGCTCATGAATCAGGTCGTTTTCTGGGGAACCCGCGGTTCGCTGCCGGTTTCGCTGTCGCATCGCGATGTCCGGGAAAAAATTGTCGCCGCCCTGAGCGCTGCCAACGGTAAGACCTTCAAGACCCGCACGGTCCTCGACGAATTTGTCGACAAACTACCCTTTTCGGTGGCCGGCACCTTTGGTGGCAATTCATCGTGCGTCGAGATCGTTGGCGACAGCAACGACCATTTCATTTGCGACATGGGCAGCGGCGCCCGGCCGCTTGGTCAGGCAAAAATCGCCCGCTTCGGCATCCCCGATCCGCAGACTTACCATATTTTCATTTCCCATCTGCACTGGGATCACCTCATGGGTTTCCCGTATTTCGCGCCCATGTACATTCCGGGCAACCGCATCGTCGTCCACGGTTGCCATGCGAATCTCGAACAGGCCGTCCGCCTGCAGATGCAGTCGCCCAACTTCCCGGTCGATTACGCCATGGCCGGCGCAAAGATCGAATTCGACATCATGCAACCCGATGAGACGCGTTATATCTCCGGCCTCAACGTGACGCCCAAGCGCCAGATGCACGCCGGCGACTCTTACGGCTATCGCTTTGAAAGTCTCGATCGCACCGTCGTCTATTCGACCGACTCCGAGCACAAGCTGGAAAACCCGGACGAGCACGCCGCGTTCACTCACTTTTTCCGCAAGGCCGACCTCGTCATTTTCGACGCCATGTACTCGCTGGCCGAGGCCGTTTCGGTCAAGGCCGACTGGGGGCATTCGAGCAACATCGTCGGCGTCGAACTCTGTCAGGCAGCCGCCGCCAAGCGACTGGTCCTGTTCCACCACGAGCCGGTCCACGATGACAAGCAGCTTTCCCGCCTAGTCGCCGAAACGCGGCGGCTCGAGCAGATCACCCGGGGCAGCCGGGCGCCGCTCGAGATCGTTTCCGCCTACGACGGCCTGACTATCGACCTGTGAGGCGCCTGGCCAGACCGCTCCTTGCGGCGATCGAGGTCGGACATGGCCGGATTTTTCCCCTGCTGTTGCTGATTATTGGGGCTTTGGCACTCAACGGCATCGAGCGCACGCCGCTACTCAACGTTCGTGACGCCCTGTTCGATCAATATCAGCGGCAGATGCCGCGAGTGCGCACCAGCGAACCGGTCATCGTCGTCGGCATCGACAGCCAGAGCCTGGTGAAACATGGCCAGTGGCCGTGGTCACGCGACCTGATCGCCCAACTGGTGAACAAAATTCAAACCGGCAAGCCGCTGGTACTGGGCATTGATATTGTCTTTGCCGAGCGCGACCGTTACAGCCCGGATGTCCTCTCGGCACGGATGCCCGGCTTATCCCCTGAAGTCCTGGCTACGCTGCCCGATCCGGACCGGGAACTGGCCAGCGCCCTGAGCGCTCATCCGACTGCACTCGCCGTTGTCGGCCTGAGCAAGGCCCTGCCCGGCTCGACACAACCCGCCCGACCGCTACCGGAATTCAATCCGGGCACCGGCCTCGACCTGCATCTGCCCCAATATGCGGGGGCGCTGGCCAGTCGTCCGCTGATCGAAAAATCAGCGGCCGGCGAAGGCCTGATCAACGCCAGCCCCGGCGCACTGCAGGCGAACAGCGAACGGGGCGTGCTGCGCCGAGTGCCAACGATAGCCACCATCAACCAGTTGCCCTTTCTGTCGCTGCCCCTCGAAATGGTCCGTCTGGCGCTCGGCGGCGGCGCTGTCGTTCCGGAAAGCGGCGGACAGGGCATGACGGCGATCCGCCTCGGCGACTACCGTCTGCCAACGCAGCCAAACGGCGAAGTGCTGCTCCATTTCGGGCGCGCCAACGCCAACTACTATCTATCGGCCGCCGATGTACTGGCTGGCGTGCATCCCCCGGAAATCTTCGACGACCGTTTCGTCATCATCGGTTTCAACAGCACCGGGCTGCAGGACCGGATCATCACGCCGCTCGGCGAAAGCCTGCCCGGCATTGATATCCACGCCCAGGTCATCGAAAGCCTGCTCAGCGGCGAGGCCTTGCAACGGCCGCCCTGGATGTCGCTCCTAGAAACCGCCACCCTGCTGCTCGGTGGCCTGCTCCTCATCGCGACGATTCCGGTGCTCCGACCACGCTATGCCGTGATCAGCTTCACCGTCTGGGGCCTGCTGCTGATTGCCGCTGGCTATCTCGCCTTTTTCGTCGGACGCTGGTTGTTCGATGGGGTGTCGCAGATACTGCTGCTCGCGCCGATGTTTATTCTGCTCCTCGGCAATACGCTGGTCGCCGCCGACAGCCGGCGGCACGAAGCGGAATCGCAACTCCAGCGCAGCCGCGAAGAGGCAGCCAGGATGGCCGGTGAGATCGACGCCGCCCGGCGCATCCAGATGGGACTGTTGCCCGACCCGGCCAAGCTATTTGCCGATGAACGGCGGTTTTCCCTCGCCGCCCTCCTTGAGCCGGCTCAGGCCGTAGGTGGCGATTATTTCGACTGTTTCCTGCTTGATGAACAGCGACTCTGCCTGGCCATCGGCGATGTTTCCGGCAAGGGCGTGCCGGCCAGCCTGTTCATGGCCATCTCGAAAACACTGACCGGTACGCTGACGCGCCGCCAGGCCGATCTTGACCTGGCCGTCCGCGAGCTTGAATGCGAGCTGAGTCGAGAAAATGCCGAATACCTCTTCGTCACGGCCTTCATCGCCGTGCTGGATGTCGCCTCAGGTCGCATGGAGTACGTTTGCGCCGGCCACGATGCGCCCATCCTGCAGCGCGCCGGCCAGTTGTCGCGGATCGATACGACAACGGCCGGCCCACCGCTTTGTGCCATCGGCGACTACCCGTACGTGGCTGGCGAACTCCTGTTGCAACCGGGCGACCGGATCTGCCTGTTTACCGATGGCGTCACCGAAGCAAGCAGCGCTGACGGCATGTTTGGCATCGGGCGTTTGCAATCGGTGATTCAGGATCACGCCCGGGCCGAGCTGCCAATCGTCGTTACTGCGCTACGCGATGCCGTGCGGACCTTCGAGGCAGGTCATCCAGCAGCCGATGACCTGACCTTGTTATTGCTACAGTGGCACGGCCAAATCAGCGAACACTGATTTCAACCCGCCGGTTTTTCGGCTCGTCGACTTCGTCGTCGGTCGGCACCAGCGGATCGCGCTCACCGCGACCGACCGCTTCCAGCTTGTCGGCCGGCACGCCCGATTCAATCAGCAAATCACGCAGGCCTTCGGCCCGGGTTTTCGACAAACGGTCGTTCCCGTCGACGTTGCCAACGCGGTCGGTATGGCCGATGACCATGACTTCGGAAGCCGGACGTTCGGCGATTTCCTGGCGGATAGTGGCCAGCGCCGCCTGCGATTCGGGCGTCAGGACATTGCCGCCGGCTTCGAAGTAGAGCACATAGCTGCTCGGCCGTAGCGGTTGTGCGGCCAAGGTCAGGGCGAAGCGCTCCTTGACCTCTTCTGGCGACGATTGATAGACCTTGTTGGCATCGAGACTGCGCTTGGCCGCCGCATAGGGTTTGTCGAGCACGATCTCGCCACGGGTGTCGCGGATAACAACGGCGCTGGCCCGGCCATCGGCCGACGGGAGCAGGACGACGCGTTCGCTGGCACAGCCGGCCAGCACCAGGAGTGCAGCCAAGGCCACGGAAACAGTCGGCTTATTCATCGCGACCACCTTCTACCTCGATGACGAACTCGGTGCCGCGCACGCCGAGAACCGAGGTCGGCGTGTGGAAATCAACCGATTCCGGCGTCCGCTTGGCGATCTTGCCCGAGGCGACGGAGAGCGTTCCCTTGCGGATGCGGATCGACATGTTGCCGTCCTGCGTGGCGTTATCGAAGGCGAACTTGTCGATGACGATCAGTGAATTCGGGCCGGCCGACAACAGGGTGTTATCGCGCAGTGTGACGCCGACCGAACCATCGGCGCCGGTGCGCACGCGGTCGGCGACATCAATCTGACTACCCACCGTGGCCGGCAGTTTCTTGCCGTCGCGTTCGATGCTGACCTGCCCCTTGGCGACCTTGACCCTGCCGGCCGGGTCAGCAGCACAGGCAGGCGAGCCAGGGAACAGGGCGAGCAGCGCACAAAGCGCAGCCCAATGTGCTTTAATCATGGCGAAAACCTTGATGATTCGATGACTGCACATTTTACGGACATTTCCGTCAGCGCGCGCTATGCCGAGCT
>NZ_JAVHPH010000453.1:0-8436 GCF_036170495.1 Azonexus sp. | reverse complement strand
TATTTATCTTCCTCAACGTATTTTGAGAGCAGCATGCCCTGGCCGAGCACGAAGACGAGCATCAGGCCCATGCCGCCGAACAGTTTGAAATTGACCCAGGTGTCGGTCGAGAAATTGAAGGCGATGACCAGGTTGAGGGCGCCCATGACCAGGAAAAAAGCGATCCAGGACAGGTTGACCGTCGCCCAGACTGGTTCGGGCAGGGTCAGTTGCTCGCCGAGCATGGTCTTGATGGCGTTTTTCTTGAGCACGTAGGCGCTGAAGGCCATGCTACCGGCGAATACCCAGTACAGGATGGTCGGTTTCCATTTGATGAAGGCTTCGTTCTGGAAGGCCAGGGTCAGGCCGCCGAAGACGACGACGAGGACGAGGCTGACCCAGAGCATTTTGTCGACTTTGCCGTGCCGGAAGTGCACCCAGATGATCTGGGCGACGGTGGCGGCGATGACGACGACGGTGGCGAGCAGGATCGGCGCCAGCTTGATGTCGTCGGGGACGAAACCAAGGAGCGAGCCCATCCAGCTGGCGGCGAGTTCGGGGCTCTTTTCCGCGTACTTGAAGCTGGCGAAGAAGAGGATGACGGGGAAGAGGTCGAAGAGCAGTTTCATGGCGGGGCATTATATACTGCGCAAAACAACTATCCAGCTAGCAGGGGAGTCCATGCACAACGTCCTGATCATCGATGACAGCGACATCAATCTGACGCTGATCAAGGCCTTGGTGCTCAAACTGGGTGACTGCAGCCCGACCTTGTTCGACCATCCGGTGGCGGCGCTTGAGTGGTGTCGCAGCAATGTACCCGATCTGGTCATCGTCGATTACATGATGCCGGAGATGGACGGCCTGAAGTTCATCAGTGCCTTCCGCGCCCTGCATGGCCGCAACGAGATTCCGGTGCTGATGATTACCGCCAACGATCAGAAGGACATTCGTTACGATGCCCTGCTCGGCGGTGCCAACGATTTCCTGACCAAGCCGATCGACCGGATCGAGTTCTCGGCGCGGGCCCGCAACATGCTGTCGCTGCGCACCGGGCAGAAGTACCTGGCCGACCGCGCCGAGCATCTGTCGGCGCTGGTCGAAGAGCGCACCGCTGAAATCCGCGAGCGCGAGAAGGAGCTGATTTTCCGCATCTCGCGGGCGGCCGAATTCCGCGATCCGGAAACGGGCGCCCATATCCAGCGCATGGCGCATTATTCCCAGATCATCGCGCTGGGTCTTGATCTGAGTATCGAGCAGCAGAGATTGATCCTGGAGGCGGCACCGATGCATGATGTCGGCAAGATCGGTATTCCCGATTACATCCTGCTCAAGCCGGGCAAGCTGACGCCGGAAGAGTTCGAGGTGATGAAAGGGCACGCCAAAATCGGCCATGAACTGCTTAAGGACAGTCGTTCGGAAATCATGAAAGCCGGCGCCGAGGTGGCGATTTCACATCACGAAAAATACGATGGAACAGGTTATCCGTATGCTCTCAAAGGGCATCAGATTCCGCTCTTTGGCCGCATTGTGGCGGTGGCCGACGTCTTCGACGCGCTGACTTCCGAGCGGCCGTACAAGCGGGCATGGCCGCTGGAGGATGCCTGCAAGTTTCTGGAAGATGGGCGCGGCAAGCATTTCGATCCGATGTGCGTCGAGGCTTTTCTGGCCGGTTGGGAGCATGTGCTGGACATCCGCCAGCGCTTCCGCGACGAGGAAGCGCCGCAAGTTTGAGCGCGCGTCAGCCGGCCGGGCTGAATGGAGGTGAATATGGCAGGGATTTTCGTGCTCGACAAAGCGTCGATTCTCGATCGCCTGGGCGGCGACGAAGAGATTTTCGCGATGATGGTCGACCTGTTTGTGCAGGATGTCGACCGCAATTGCGCGGCCCTGGCCACTGCCCTGGCCTCTGGTGATGCTGCCGTGCTGCGCCGTGAGGCGCATACGGTGAAAGGCTTGCTGGCGACGTTTTCCGATGAGGCGGGTGCGGCTGATGCCCGTGTTGTCGAACTGCGGGCGCGCGATGGGCTGGTCGCCGATCAGGCCGCGGCGGTGGCCGGACTGCAGGGGCGCCTGCGGGAAATTGCGGCGGTTTTAAGCGCCGGGTAGTTTGAGGAAAGCGGCGGCGCCGATGGCGCCGTCTTGCGGCCCGTGCGGCACGACGCCGAGCAGCGGGGCCGGTAGCAGCGTTTGCAGCGTGGCCAGATTTTCAGCGAAACGCGACATCGCCGGATCGATGCGGTTGGCGACCCAGCCGACCAGCTTGAGGCCGCGGGTGGCGATGGCTTCGGCGGTGAGTTGGGCGTGGTTGATGCAGCCGAGGCGCATGCCAACAACCAGGATGACCGGCAGGCCCAGGGCAACGGCCAGATCGGCGGTATTTTTTTGGTCGCCCAGCGGCACGCAGAAACCGCCAACCCCTTCGACGATGACCCGGTCGGCTTGCTGCCGAGCCGCGTCACAACTCGCCCGGATCGGCCCGAATTCGATGCTCACACCGGCTTCGGCCGCCGCGATGTGCGGTGCGATGGCGGGCTGGAAGCAATAGGGGTTGATGATCTGGCGGGGTAGTTCGACGTTGCTGGCGGCACGGATGGCTTCGACGTCGTCATTGAGCCCGGCGGTATCGGTGCCGGCGGCAATGGGCTTGAGGCCGGCGGCTTTCAGGCCGTCCAGCCCGGCCCGGTGGAGCAGGGCGCAGGTGATGAAGGTCTTGCCGATTTCGGTGTCGGTGCCGGTCAGGAAATAGGCGGGGCTCATTTTCGGGCGCTCATTTGCTGGCGTAGAGGGTGATCACGTCGTAGGTCAGCGGCAGGCCGGCCGGCGTGCGCAGTTGTTCGTAAGCCGTCTCGGCGCGCCGGAAGGTGGTGCGGCTCATCAGGCTGGTCCGTCGGCCGTCGCCGAGCTGGTTGGCGCCAATGGCCTTGACGGCGCGGAGCAGGGTTTTGAAGTCCGGGTAGTGGGCGATTTTTGTGCTTTTTTTCGGGTTGACCGTAGCAAAGCCGAGATTGACGGCGATTTTGCGGATTTCCTCGGGACTGTGAAAACTCAGCGTGTGCCGGTAGTGGTCGACCTCGGCAAAAGCGTAGCGCAGTTCGTGGAAGGTGGCCGGGCCGAGGCTGGCCAGGGCGACCAGGCCGCCCGGGCGCAGCGTGCGGTGAGCTTCGCGCAGGGCCGTGGCGAGGTCACACCACTGGACGGCGAGGCTGGACCAGTAGAGGTCAAGGCTGGCATCGGCCAGCGGCAGGTGTTCGAGATCGCCGGCGAGGCGGCAGCACGGCGCGCTGACGCGGTCGAGCATGGCCGGCGAGAGGTCGAGGGCGACGGCGTGGGCATCCGGAAAACGGGCGAGCAGGTCGGCCTGGGCAAAACCGGTGCCGCAGCCAGCATCGAGCAGGCGCGCCGGGGCGATGGCCGGCAGGCCTTCGGCGAGCTGGGTGCAGATGCGGCGCTGGATGTCGGCGGCGCTGTCGTAGGTCGGGGCGGCGCGCTCGAAGGATAGACGGATGCGCGCCTTGGACGGTTTAGTCATGCAGGAATCGCTGTACGGTGGCGACGAAATCATCTGGCCGGGAAATGAAGGGGGCGTGGGCGCAGTCGGCGAAGACGGCCAGTTGGGCGCCGGGAATCAGGGCGGCGAGGGCTTCGGCGGCAGCCAGCGGCATGAGCGGATCGGCCGCGCCGTGGATCAGGAGCGTCGGCGCTTTGACCTGCGGCGCCAGGTCGCGCAGGTCGACGTCGCGCAGCCAGTTCAGCCCGGTCGCCAGGACTTCGCCGGACGGGCGCGGGTCGGCGAGTTTGAGGAGTTCGAGCGTCACGGCCTTGGCGCGCCCGTCGCCGCGATTGAAGCCGCCGACGAAGCGCGGCAGCATGGCTTCGACATCGGCCGCGACGCCGGCCGCGAACTCGGCCAGGGTGGCCGGCGGCATGGCGTGCGGCCAGCCGTCACGCTGGACGAAGGAGGCGGTGCCGGCGACGAGAACGAGTTTGCCGACCTGGCCCGGATGGCGGGCGGCGACGGTCAGCGCCAGTTGGGCGCCGAGCGACCAGCCGGCCAGCGTCGTGCCGGGTTGCAGGCGGGCTGCAATGTCGTCGGCGGCGGCATCGAAATCGGTAATCAACGGCGCGCTGCCGTAGCCGGGAAAATCGAAAATCTGGCCATTTATCCGGTTGACCGTAGCATTGAGCAGGGTGCTGCCCAGGCACCAGCCGGGCAGGAAAATGAAGGGTCGGGCGAGGGGGGCGGTCATGCCAGTTCTTTCAGGGCCGTGACGAGTTGGTCGATGTCGGCTTCGGTATGGGCGGCGGAAACCGAAATGCGCAGGCGGGCCGTGCCTTTCGGCACCGTCGGCGGGCGAATGGCCGGCACCCACAGACCGCGTTCCCACAAGGCTTTTGATAGGGCGACGGTGGCCTCGTTTTCACCGACGATGAGCGGCTGGATGGCGGTCAGCGATGGCAGCAGCTTGAGCGGCAGGGCGGCCAGGCCGTCGCGCAACTGGCCGATGCGGGCCATCAGGTTGGCGCGCAAGGCGTCGCCGTTTTCGATCAGTTGCAGGCTTTTCGACAGGGCACAGGCGATGGCCGGCGGCTGGGCGGTGGTGAAAATGTAGCTGCGGCCTTTTTGCAGCAGGTATTCGATGGCCGTGGCCGACCCGGCGACAAAGGCGCCGCCGACGCCAGCCGCCTTGCCCAGCGTGCCCATGAGCAAAATGCGCGGCGAGGCGGGCAGGTTGAAGTGGGCGAGGCTGCCCCGGCCGTGCGCACCGAGGACGCCGAAGCCGTGCGCGTCGTCGATGACCAGCCAGGCGTCGTAACGCTCGGCTAGCGCGAAGATCAGCGGCAGCGGCGCGAGGTCGCCATCCATGCTGAACACGGCATCGGTGACGATCAGCTTGCGCCCGGCGCGGCTCGCGGCGAGCCGCTTTTCCAGCGCCGCGACGTCGTTGTGCGGGTAGCGCTGAACCTCGGCGCCGTTGGCCTTGGCCAACTGCATGGCGTCGATCAGCGAAGCGTGGTTGAGCTTGTCGGCAAACACCGCATCGCCCCGCCCGGCCAGGGTCGGCGTCACGGCAAGGTTGGCCAGGTAGCCGGTGGAAAAGGTCAGGGCGCGCGGAAAGCCGGTGAAGGCGGCGACTTCCTTTTCCAATGCCTCGTGCGGCGCCTGATGCCCGCTGACCAGGTGCGATGCCCCGCTGCCCGCCCCCCAGTGCCGCGCGCCATCGGCCAGCGCCCGGGCAATGTCGGCGTTGCCGGCCAGGCCGAGGTAATCGTTGGCGGCAAAATTGAGCCTGTTTTTGCCGTCGACCGTGGCAATCCGCCCGCAGGGGCTTTCCAGCACGCGGCGGCGGCGGGTCAGGCCGGCGGTTTCAAGTTCGGCGAGTTCGGTGGTCAGGCGGTCTTCAAGCGGGGTGCGTGTCATGGGGCGTTATTTTCCTGCAGCCAGGCGGGAATGTCGCGTTTTCCATGCAGCACGCGCCAGACGTCAACGTGGGTGTCGTGTTCGACGTAGAAAACCAGATAGGGATAGCGCGTCAGTGGCCAGAAACGCAGGCCGGGAAGATTCAGTTCGTGGGCGTAATGAGACGATCCCGTGGCCGGGTGGCGGGAAATGTGCGCGTAAGCCTGTTCCAGCGTATCGATGAAACCGAGGGCCGCATTCTCCGATCCCTCGCTCAGGAAATAGGCCAGTGTTTCGTCAATGTCCCGATTGGCTTGCTCGCGCGGGATGACCGGCTTCGTCTTCACCGCCCGGCTTGCTGAGCGACGCGCGCCCGCAAAGCCGCAAAATAGGCCGCGTCGGCCGGTGCCGCCGGGGCCGAAGCCGCGCCAGCCAGCAACAGCCCGCGCAACTGCAGGCGATCCTGATCCTTTCGAATCAGTTCGCGCACATACTCGCTGCTGGTGCCATAACCGCGCTGACTGACCTGATCGTCCACGAAGGACTTCAGCGCATCGGGCAGGGAAATGTTCATCGTGCTCATGGGTTTATCGTAGAGGGCTTGGCAAAAATTGGCAAGGATGGCGGTCCTATGTGGTTGTCTGATGCTCGGATGAGCTATCAGGCTAGTTGTTTTCCCTGTCGGTAATGTGCCGGGGAAAGCCGCTTAACCGAATCGAAGGATGATTTGTAGTCTGAGACATCCCAAAGCCAAGCTTCTTGAATCTCATACCGAGGACTATAGAGAACCCAGACCAGATAATCCCATTCGTAATTTGTCGCTTTGGGCACCCATGTAACCAAACTTCCGGGCTTGCCACTGGGGCGATTGCCTTTGACTTGGTAGCGAGCCCCGTTGAATTTGAAGTCGTAACCTTTTTGTACGGAGGTCATTCCTTGCATAGCGGCCGAATATTTTTCCAGGGAGCAGCCAACTAATTGGGCAGCATCAAATTCAGATAGGGCCGAGGTAATTGCAGGGGCGTTACCAAAAGATTGCTCCCATGCAAGCGCCGTCTCAACTAATCGTTGTTTCAGTACGTTCATATGTGCCCAGCTATTGAGTCTGCCAGTGCGCCCTTGATCGCTGCGCTCAGATGCTCAATATCCTCGTCGCTGACGATATACGGCGGCATCAGGTAAACCGTGTTGCCGATTGGCCGGATGAGCGCTTCGCGCTCCAGCGCGGCGCGGTAGAACTTGCGGGAGAAGTGCGGGTCGGTGGTGGCGACATCGAAGGCGGCGATCATGCCGCGCTGGCGCAGGTGGCTGACCTGCGGGTGAGCGGCCAGCGGGGCAAGGGCGGCGCCGATTTTTGCCGCTTTTTTCCGGTTGACCGTGAGCACGTCGTCGGACTGGAAAATGTCGAGCGTGGCGAGCGCGGCGCGGCAGGCCAGCGGGTTGCCGGTGTAGCTGTGCGAGTGGAGGAAGGCGCGGGCCACCGAGTCGTCGAGGAAGGCTTCGTAAATTGTGTCGGTGGACAGGACGATGGAGAGCGGCAGGTAGCCGCCGGAGATGCCTTTCGACAGGCACATCAGGTCGGGGCGGATGGGGTTGCCATCATTCGCGGCCTGCTCGTGGGCGAAGAAGCTGCCGGTGCGGCCGCAGCCGACGGCGATTTCGTCGCAGATCAGGTGCACTTCGTAGCGGTCGCACAGTTGGCGGGCAAGGCGCAGGTATTCCGGGTCGTACATCGCCATGCCGGCGGCGCCCTGGACGAGCGGTTCGACGATCAGGGCGGCGATCGTTTCGCCGTGGCGTTCCAGGTGGGCTTCCAGTGCGGCAGCGGCACGGCGGGCGACATCGGCTGGCGATTCCCCGGCTTCGGCCTGGCGGAAATCGGGCGAGGGGATGACGGTGGCGGCGCGGACCAGCGGCGCGTAGGCGTCCTTGAAGATGGCGACGTCGGTGACGGCCAGCGCGCCGACCGTTTCGCCGTGGTAGCTCCCTTGCAGGCAAAGGAATTCGGCTTTTTCCGGCCGGCCGATGTTGCGCCAGTAGTGGAAGCTCATCTTGAGCGCGATCTCGGTGGCCGAGGCACCGTCCGAGGCGTAGAAGGCGTGGCCGAGGGTGCCTGCGGTCAACGCCGATAAACGCTCGGAAAGTTCGATCACCGGCTGATGGGTGAAGCCGGCCAGCATGACGTGTTCGAGGGTGTCGAGCTGGTCGCGCAAAGCCGCGTTGATGCGCGGGTTGGCGTGGCCGAAGAGGTTGGTCCACCACGAGCTGATGCCGTCGAGGTAACGCTTGCCGTCGAAGTCGACCAGCCAGGCGCCCTGGCCGCGGGCGATGGGGATCAGCGGCAGGTGGGCCGGCGAACCGGTCTGCGCGTGGTGCTGCATCTGTGTGCACGGGTGCCAGACGGCGGCCTGGCTACGGGCCAGCCAGTCGGCGTTCGATGACGGAAACATGGTGATCAGAACCTCGACGCAGAGACGCAGAGACGCAGAGAAGGGCAAAGAAAGATTTTCGGGGTTCTCTCCGCGCCTCTGCGTCTCTGCGTTTCAATCAAGCATTTCATCGCGCTCAGTGCAGCACCTGCGAATTGGCCGCCGGCTGTTCCGGCATTTCGGCGTGCACCAGTTCGGCTTCGCGGTTGGGGAAGAGCGGGGCGCCGCAGTCGTCGCAGAATTCCATCGGGAAATGGTGGTCGAGGAAGACCACGTCCTTGACGCCGGCTTCGCGCAGCACGGCTTCGATTTCGCCGGCGGCGTCGGTCGCTTCGTCTTCGGCGCCGAGCAGCGGCCAGACGATGCCGTGATAGACCTCGTCACCGGTCGTCGGGCCGAGTCCGACGCGGTATTCCTCCATGCGGCGGTCGTAGCACGGGCCGACGACGGCGCGGATGTCAGCCGGCATGAGGGCCAGCATGCTCTGCAGGAAAGCCACCGAGGCTTTCAGCGAATACGGCCGCGACAGGCGGTCGGCGTTGCGGCAGGCGGCGTGGTAGGCATCGGGCAAGAGCGGTTGCCAGGCGCAGCCGGTAAGCAGCGGCTCGATATTCGGGCTGCCCTGCT
>NZ_JAVHPH010000452.1:0-1640 GCF_036170495.1 Azonexus sp. | reverse complement strand
TGAAGATTCTCGTCCCCGTCAAACGAGTTGTTGATTACAACGTCAAAGTCCGCGTCAAGGCCGATGGTTCTGGCGTCGACCTGGCCAACGTCAAGATGAGCATGAACCCCTTCGACGAAATCGCCATCGAAGAAGCCGTCCGCCTCAAGGAAGCCGGCATCGCCAGCGAAGTCATCGCCGTCAGCTGCGGCGTCGCCGCCTGCCAGGAAACCCTGCGCACCGCCATGGCCATCGGTGCCGACCGCGGCATCCTCGTCGACTGTGGCGATACGGAAATCCAGCCGCTGGCCGTCGCCAAGCTCTTGAAGGCCCTCTGCGACAAGGAAGCCCCGCAACTCGTCATCTGCGGCAAACAAGCCATCGACGACGACGCCAACCAGACCGGGCAAATGCTCGCCGCCCTGCAAGCCTGGCCACAAGCCACCTTCGCCTCCAAGGTTGTCATCGCTGATGGCAAAGCCACCGTCACCCGCGAAATCGACGGCGGCCTCGAAACCCTCGAGATCACACTCCCGGCTGTCGTCAGTACCGACCTGCGTCTCAACGAACCGCGTTACGCCACCCTGCCCAACATCATGAAAGCCAAGAAAAAGCCGCTCGACACCGTCAAGCCGGCTGACCTTGGCGTCGACATCACGCCGCGCCTGACCACGATCAAGGTTGTCGAACCGGCCAAGCGCAGCGCCGGCATCCGGGTTGCCGATGTGGCCGAACTCGTCAACAAACTCAAGAACGAAGCCAAGGTGATCTGATCATGACCATTCTCGTCATCGCCGAACACGACAACACCGCCCTCAAGGCCGCCACCCTCAACACCGTCGCCGCCGCCCAAAAGATTGGCGGCGACATCCACCTCCTCGTTGCTGGATCAGGCTGCAGTGCCGCCGCCCAGGAAGCCGCCACCCTCAACGGTGTCAGCCTGGTCAAAGTCGCCGACGCCGCCCACTACCAAAGCCAGACCGCCGAGAACCTCACCGCGCTGGTCATCGCCCACGCTGCGGGCTACAGCCACATCCTTGCCCCCGCCACCACCTTCGGCAAGAACCTCGCTCCGCGCATCGCCGCGCTCCTCGACGTCGCCCAGATCTCCGAAATCACCGGCGTTGAAAGCCCGGACACCTTTGTCCGCCCGATCTACGCCGGCAATGCCCTGGCCACGGTGCAGAGTGCCGATGCCGTCAAGGTCATCACCGTGCGCAGCACCGCCTTTGATACGGTCAACCGGGAAAATGCCGCGAAAATCGAAAGCGTCGCTGCGGCAAATGACACCGCCCAAAGCACCCTGACTCACCGCGAACTGACCAAGTCCGAGCGCCCCGAACTCGGTGCCGCCAAGATCATCGTCTCCGGTGGCCGTGGTCTGGGCAGTGGCGAGAACTACCACACCCTGCTCGAACCGCTCGCCGACAAGCTCGGCGCCGCCCTCGGTGCTTCCCGTGCCGCGGTCGATGCCGGCTTCGTCCCGAACGACTACCAGGTCGGCCAGACCGGCAAGATCGTTGCTCCGCAGCTTTACATCGCCGTCGGTATCTCGGGCGCCATCCAGCATCTGGCTGGCATGAAGGAGTCGAAAGTCATCGTCGCCATCAACAAGGACCCCGATGCGCCGATCTTTCAGGTGGCGGATTACGGGCTGGTTG